>CAKQDA010000010.1 GCA_934218695.1 uncultured Succinivibrio sp. | reverse complement strand
AACGACCTTTTTTATTAAGATCTTAATGACAATTTTCACTACCTATTTTTAGGTAGCAACACTTTTGCGGAAGAACCTTTAAAACATGGTTAAAACATAACCTTGAAGATTTACCTTTAAAAGGACAGGATCTGCAAAACAGAACCTGAAAACTAGTAATAAAACCAGTAATCTAAGGTTAACAGCATCATCCAAACAATATTATGAAAGGCACATCCAATCAGAGTGTATTTACGCTCTTTAGCTACAGCCTTACCATCCTCACAGTGAACAGAAGCTCGGTAAGTAGCCGCAGCAAGCGGTAGCAGAGCAAAAATTACGATAAAACATTCCCAGAACTTATGAGAGAAGAAACAGGCGCTTAATGATGTAACAGCAGAAAAGGCAAACAGCACGATAAGATAAACAGCAGACATCTTAGGTCCTAGACGTGCAGCGATGGTTTTCTTTCCTGATAGTCTATCTTCAGCAATATCTCTCATTGAAGCGACATGTAATACCATCACAGTCTGCGCCCCTGCAGTCAGGCCCAGCAGGAAGGAATCAGGAAACAGATCAACTCCCTGATCGCTTGCGCCTAAAACCAGGATCTGTGAACCTATAACAGCTACTAAACCAAAGAAAATAAAAACAGCAACATCACCAAAACCTTTATAGCCATATGCCATTCCAATAGTGTAAAAAATCGCAGCAAGAACGGCTGCTACACCTGTGAATACAAACCACGCTAAAACTTCAATATTGTTACCTACAGACATAAACAGAGCTAAGGTACCGCACACTGTTGCAAGCAGAGTTACTGTAGCCATAGACTTTCTTAAAGCAGTAAGAGAAATAGATCCTAGCATTACAGCCCTGATAGGCCCTAAACGGTTAGGGCCATCTGCACTCTTGCACGCATCACCATAGTCATCAGCAAAATTACTTAAAATCTGTAACAGGACACCAGTTGCCACAATCAGAAAACCGGCAAAAAGAGTATAAGGAGTAACGTTGCCATAGTAATAACCTAAAGCACAGCCCAGTGCGCAGTTGGTTAAAGCTAAAAGCAATGATTTTAATCGAATTTCACTAAGCCAGTCTTTTAACATGTCATATCTCTTTTTTAAGCTATATTATTTTATTCAACGAAACCTGTTAATAATAAATCCAGAAGTCTGCCACCAATACAATTATCCAGATTAGATTATTGAAGGAACAGCTTAACATCAATTCATTAAAACGCTTTTTCAGCAAATTTGATTTATTCTTATATCTTAAAATTGTATACACAAAGTAAACCATAGGGATAAATCCGGCGATTATAAACAGAGACTCCAAGGCTCTGTGAGAAGTGATGCAGGCCAGAACTGAAAACGCTATATTCACGGCGACTAAAGCAATGAGGTAAATTGTTGAAATTTCGTAACCGATAACCTGACCTATGGTTTTTGCCTTTTCTCTGACATTGGATCTGATGCTTCTGACATACAGAATAATAAGTGAGCTTGCTGCTGCACTTACAGCCAGTAAATATGCATCAGGATATAAATCTATGGTTTCATTAGATGCTGCCACGATAATAAACTGTGAGCCTAGAATCGAAATCATTCCAAAGATAACAAAAATTGCAATAGCCCCCATACCTTTATACAAATAAATACTGCTTGTAGTGTAAAAAAGAGCCAAAAGAATAGATAAGGCACACAAAAAGATAAACCACGATAAAAGCTGAATATTTGATCCAACGGCCAGATAGATGGATACTGCACCAAACACCGCTATCAGGAGAGTAATGAGAGCCATCCTTTTTCTTAGCTGTGTTAGAGAAATTTCACCTATCATAATTGGAGTCATGAAACCTTTCTGTTTATCCAAACGGTGTTTTCTGTAAGCTCTGGAGTAATCAATAGAAAAATTACATAAAGACTGAATACCACCACCACAGATGATAATGGCCACAGCAACAACAACAGTTCTAAATGACACTTCGCCATAATAAAAGCCGATCGCACAGCCTAAAGCGCAATTAGTTAAGGCATAAAACAGCGAAAGATACCTTGGATTGATTTTATTTTCTTTGTTCATACATATTGTTAGGACATAACTTAATCATTTCACTATTCTAATTGATCTCTTGCACTTTTATCCTGTTTTTTCTCAAAAATCAGAAAACAGCCCCTCATCATTGTATAATCTGCGTTGAAAATTTATTTTGGAGATAAGCATGTTATTTGACGATCCTGCTTTACGTCAGTTAAAGAATACATTTGAAAAAGAAAAAGTAAAAAAAGAAGGTTTTGTTAAGGCATCAGACAGAGGTTTCGGTTTTCTTGAAGTTGACAGAGAATCTTTCTTCATCACACCGAATGATATGAAAAATGTCGTTAATGGAGACAGAATCAGAGCTGTAATTGAAGATGACGGCAACGGAAAGAGTCACGCTGTTCCAGAAAAGTTGATTGATGCATACTTAAAAAGATTCGTAGGCAAAGTTCTGTATGTTGGTGGAAAATTAAACATCATTCCGGATCATCCATGTATCAATATCAAGATGCTGGCTGATGACCATCGTAAGGATAAATCACAGAAACTGGAGAATGGCGACTGGGTAATCTGTAATCTTTCCTCCCATCCTCTAGAAAAAAAATTTTTTAGAGCCTCATTAGACGAGTTTATCTGTAAAAAGAATGATCCAAAAGCCCCTTGGACTGTAAGTCTTAGACGTTATGACCTGCCTTTAGCAGAACCAGAAGATGCTGAGTTTAACTTTTTAGAGGATTCTCTTCCAAGAGAAGATTTGTCAGCTGTCCCATTTGTCACCATCGATTCAGAGCATACTGAAGACATGGATGATGCTCTTTATATAGAAAAAGATGGCGACAATTACAGGCTATATACTGCAATTGCAGATCCTACAGGGTATATTTCAGAGAACACACCTTTAAATCACCTGGCAGCACACAGAGCATTCTCAATTTATCTGCCTGGCAGAGATATTCCAATGTTGCCTAGAATTCTCTCACAGAATCTGTGTTCTCTCAGGTCTGATGAGTCAAGACCTGCGCTGGTAGGCATTATGACCATTACTAAAGACGGAGAGCTACTAAAAGACAAAACCGTATTCAAGCTTGCAAAAATCCAGTCACACGGCAAGCTAATCTATAATGAAATATCAGATTATCTTGAAGGAGTCCCTGAAGCTAAATTCGTACCAGATGACAAAATTAAACCGGTTTTGTCATTACTCGTTGAATTTACGAAAGTAAGAGATCAATACCGTTCGACCCATGCTGCAAGTTTCAAGAACAGACCTGACTATGAGTTTGTCCTGAAGGATAACGGAGCATTAGATCATATTGAGGTTAACCACAGACGCATTGCCAATCAGATTGTTGAGGAGGCAATGATCGTATCTAATGTTGCAGCAGGAGATTTTCTGGCTCAGAAACTGAATAGTGGTATTTTCAATATCCACTGCGGTTTTGACATGCAGAAAAAGAAAGATATAGTCGAACTTCTTACAAAGGAAAAATGTCCTTTTGATGAAGATAAATTGGATACTATTGAAGAATACAACAAAATAAGAAGATTTGCTGTAGAAAACAATAACGATTATTTAGACAGCCGAATCAGAAAACTTCAGGAATACTCAGAGATCAGCATAGCACCTGGTCCTCACTACGCACTAGGCGTTGAAAATTATGCCACATGGACATCTCCTATCAGAAAGTACGGCGACATGGTAAACCACAGATTGTTAAAGTCACTGATCGTTAATACTGTAAAACCAACTCTTCCTGATGAAGATCTATTAAAAGAAATGAACGATGCCCGTCGCACAAACAGAATGGCAGAACGTGATGTCAGAGATTGGCTGTATGTTGAATTCCTTGAGCCTGAAATAGAAAAGAAAACTGTTTTTAACGGTGAAATTTTTGATATTTCAAGAGGCGGACTGAAAGTGCTCCTTACTGAAAACGGAGCAATGATCTTCGTTCCATTCTCTTTTATATCCGAGAGCAAGGAAGATCTTATCCTGTCAGGAGATACCGGTGAAGCTTTTGTAAAGGGTAAACTGGTAAAACGCCTGGGAGATCCTATCAGGGTTAGAATTGTTGAGGTTAACAAGGAAACAAGATCTGTTGTAGGTGCTCCTAGTGAACCTTTTGGTGGGCTGATTCTGCCGGATCCTGCAGCTCCTAAGAAAAACAGAAACAACTTCAACAGAAGAAGATAAAACAAAAGGTGGAATTAGAACTGTAAGGAGCAATTCCACCTAAACTGTAGCTTTAAAGGCTGTCTCAACTAAAGAGCAACTTCTGTTGCTCTTTTATTTTACCTACTGTTCAATGCCACTTTGCTTTAACAGTGCATCCACGCTAGGTTTTCTTCCTCTGAACTCTTCAAAGTTCTTTAAAGGATCTGAAGCACCACCACAAGCAAGGATTAACTCTTCAAAACTCTTTCCGACACTGCGATTAAAGATGCCCTTTTCTTCAAACAGAGAGAATGCGTCGGCAGCTAAAACCTCAGCCCACTTGTAACTGTAGTACCCTGCAGCATACCCACCAGAGAAAATATGAGTAAAATTATTAGGGAAGCGACTGTCTTTAAAGTTAGGAACAACCGCAACCTGTTCTTTAACTTCGTTCAGGATCTCAAATATTCTCCCGCCTTTTTCAGGATCGTATTCTAAGTGAATTCTAAAGTCGAACAGTGCAAATTCTATCTGACGGAGCATTGACATTGCTGATTCAAAATTCTTTGCTGCCAGAATAGCATCCAGTTTATCTTTAGGCAGAGGTTTACCTGTTTTTACATGTCCTGATAAGAAGTTTAATACCTCTTCCTGCCAGGCAAAATTCTCATTGAACTGACTTGGAAGCTCAACAGCATCCCATGGCACACCGTTGATACCAGAAACGTCTGCAATATCAATTCTGGTTAAAAGCTGATTTAGAGAATGACCGAACTCATGGAAAATAGTTACGACTTCATCATGTGTTAATTCAGTGATGCTGCTGTTTACAGGTCTTGTAAAATTGCATATAAGGTATGCGACAGGCAACTGCAGAGAACCATCATCACGATAACGGCGTGTTAGGCACTCATCCATCCATGCACCGCCATTTTTACCAGGGCGTGCATACAGATCCATAAACAGGGAACCTATCTTGGCCCCATATTTATCCTCATAGACATCAAAGCACTTTACATTCTCATTCCAGACGTCAATGCCCAGTCGCTTCTTTAAGGTAATGCCATATAATCTGTGAGCACATTCAAACATACCTTCAATTACTTTATTCTCAGGAAAGTACGGACGTAATTCCTCTTCAGAGTATGAGAACTTCTCCTGACGCAGTTTTTCAGAATAATAAGCAATATCCCATGGCTGTAAATCGTCCACACCATTCTTTTTAGCGTACTCTCGCAGTGTTGCAATTTCCCTTTCGCCCTGAGCGTGGGATTTTTTAGCAAGATCCTCTAAGAAACCGACTACGGTCTCTGGAGTGTCAGCCATTTTTGTTGCAAGTGATAAATGAGCATAAGAGTCAAAGCCTAACAGTTTTGCCTCTTTATGTCGCAATGAAAGGATCTCTTCCATTATTTTTGCGTTATCCCATTTACAGGCATTTGGCCCTATTTCAGAAGAACGGGTGTTATATGCCACATAAAGCTCTTTTCTTAAATCTCTGTTCTCACAGTGTGTAAGAAAAGGCAAGTAAGAAGGCATTTCCAGAGTAAAGACATACCCTTCAAGCTTACGTTCAGAAGCTTCTGCACTAGCAAGTTTTAAGGCACTTTCAGGGAGTCCTTTTAACTTGTCTTTGTCGGTTACGTGAAGAGTGTAACCATGAGTTGCATCGAGAACGTTATTTGAAAATTTTGAGGTCAGTTCACTCAGTCTGGCAGAAATTTCTGCAAATTTCTTCTGATCTGCCTCATTTAAATCCACACCAGTTAATCTGAAATCCCTAATAGCATTTTTGACAGCCTTTTGCTGGGGAATTGATAACCTTCCAAAAGCATCAGAAGACTGGATCTTCTTTAAAACCTCAAAATATGGCTTGTACTGACCGAACCATGAATAGAACTGTGACAGAACAGGTAAACAACCATCATGAGCCTGTCTTAATTCTGGAGTGTTATTTACAGAGTTTAAATGAGAAACCACAGACCATACCTTAGATAAACGATCCTCGCATTCCTCAATTGGAGAAATAACATTATCCCAGGTAGGCTCGTTTTTATATTTTTCAGATAATTCAATGATCTGTTTTTTACACCTTTCTATGGCTGTTTCTACCGCATTTTTAACATGTTCAGGCTTCACCTGAGAGAAAGGAGGCAGTCCACTATAATTCAATAATGGATTATCTTTAATTTCTGTCATAATCATTCTTTCCTATCAAAAATTTTACTTTTCCATGATTGTACACTGAAAAGGCATCGTTTTTTGATAGATATAGGCGTATGTGCTAAGATCATGCATAATAAAACGCATTAAATACCGTATGTTATGGCATTAAAAAACGAGAAAATTATGTCGGATCAGAATATCAGTGTCTTTAGACAAAGACTTGCTTCATTAAGAGAACTTCTAGATCAGAACGATCTTGATGCACTTATTATTTCTCATGATGATGAATACCTGTCTTATGAACTCAATGAAGATGAGGAAAGACTAAAGTACATTACCGGCTTTACAGGAAGCGCAGGTTATGCTGTTATTACACGTGATGATCTTGATATTAATGACAAAAGTATCGAAATAAGCCTCGATAATACAGAATACGGAATACCTGTAGACAGAGACTGCGCAGTTTTTGTTGACGGAAGATACGTTGTACAGGTAAAAGAACAGATAGACAGTGATATCTTTCAGGATTTTGATCTAGCCAAAATTAAACCGTCTAAATGGCTTTCATCAGTAATGCCCAAAAATTCAACAGTTGGAATCGATATTAACTGTGTAAGCTATAAAGAATACCTCTCTATAAAGAATGAGTTGGGAATGAACAACATAAACCTGGTAGCAACAGAGAGCAACCTTGTAGATAAAATCTGGACAGACAGACCAGATCCTGTAATTTCAGAGATTTCAATTTTTCCTGATGAATATAACGGATGTCCAAGTCCTCAAAAAAGGCAGCTCATAGCACAAACCTTAAGAGATAAGGATTTGGATGCCACAGTAATCTGTGATCCAGAGAGCATTTGCTGGTTACTGAACATCAGGGGCAGGGATAGAGCTTATCTTCCTGTTATCAACTGCAAAATGGTTGCCTACTCAAATGAAGCCCTGGAGTGGTATATCAATCCAAATCACTTTAAAGATGAGAATCTGCAGGATCAGTTGCAGGAACATATCGGTCATATTGATATCTTCCCTGAAGATGCATTTGACGATGTACTGGACAGATTATGTTCATCATCATGTACAGTTTATGTGGATCCTGAAACCACCAACGCTCACATCATGACAAAGCTGTACACTGGCGGTGCTAAGGTTTCTGAAGGCTTGGGCCTGTGCCAAATGCCAAAAGCATGCAAAAACCACATTGAAGTTGCAGGTGAATACAAAGCTCATATTAAAGACGGTATT
This sequence comes from uncultured Succinivibrio sp., assembly GCA_934218695.1. Classification (GTDB taxonomy): domain Bacteria; phylum Pseudomonadota; class Gammaproteobacteria; order Enterobacterales; family Succinivibrionaceae; genus Succinivibrio. The sequence continues at coordinate 77,855 of CAKQDA010000010.1, read as the reverse complement.
GCAATGTGCCGATTCCTTTCCTGGCTTGACAATCTTACTTCATTAGATAAGCCTACAGAGAGTGATGAGGCATTTTTCAGAAGAGTTGAAGGAGTTGATGAAGCTGAACTTGCAGCACGAGCATTAAGTTTTAGAAAAGTTGAGGCTGGTTTTATAGAGCCGTCATTTGCAACAATTTCCGCTTTAGGACCTAATGCTGCAATGTGCCACTACAATCATGAGAATGAATCCACACCAAGAGCATTAGGCAAGGACAGCTTATATCTTATTGATAGCGGAGCTCATTTCATTGAAGGCACTACAGACATCACAAGAACTATTCTTGTGGGGCCTCATCTGACTGATGAAATAAAGAGAATGTACACTCTTGTATTGAAATCTCACATTGCCCTAGCATCTTTAATCTTCCCTAAGGGAACCTCAGGACTTCAGATTGATGCTATTGCAAGACGCCCTTTATGGGAATGCGGTTTTGATTTTGCTCACGGTACAGGACATGGAGTAGGACACGTGCTTTCAGTGCATGAAGGTCCACAAACCATCTCTTCAAGAAGGTCTACAGTACCATTAGTTCCAGGCATGGTTCTGTCTGATGAACCTGGATACTACAAAGAGGGAGAATTCGGAATCAGACTTGAAAACCTGCTGGTTGTAATGCAGTGTACTCTTCCTGGAATGCAGCACATGCTGTGTTTTTCTCCTCTAACACTGGTTCCTTTTGATAAGAGATTTATTGATAAAGAGCTTTTATCACAAAAAGAAATAGAATGGCTTAACAATTACCATCAGAACGTAAATAATGTAATTACTAACGCAGCTACCTCTTTAACTGAAGATGAAATTAACTGGCTTAACAAGGCCACTGCCGCTATTTAATGGAGTTGACGGATAATGTTTTTCCTAAAAAAGAGCTTACCAGGTGCTATTTACTGTCAGACAAGACTACAGCAGTTGCCAACTATACCTGTAGATGTATCTTCATATAACATCTTAGAAACACCTCATCGCTGTTTTAACAGAATTCTCGAGCTTATAGCCGGTGCAAAAGAGAGGATCCTCATCACAGCTTTATATTTGCAGGATGATGATGTAGGCAGGAAAGTATTAAAAGCTCTTTATGACGCCAAAGAAAAAAATCCAAAACTCTATATTAGAGTTTATGTGGATTTTCATCGCGCTCAGAGAGGGTTAATCGGTAAAGGACCATCTCTTGGTAATTCCGAGCTTTATTACAAAATGGCAAAGACAAGCGAAAACCCTCCTGCAATTTATGGTGTTCCTGTAAAACGAAGAGAAATCTTCGGAGTTATGCATTTAAAGGGATTTGTTTTTGATAATACTGTGCTCTACTCTGGAGCCAGCATCAACGATGTTTATATGGATTTTAACGGTCGATACCGTCTGGACAGATACCATGAGATCCATTCTGCTGAGTTAGCCAACACCATGTGTGCTTTTGCAACTAATGCTTTCCATCCTAATTTTGCTGTTCAGGATTTCTCTCAGGGAGAGGTAAAACCTGCTAAAGAGATGCGCGATGAAATTCGCGAGTTAAGACGTCATCTCACTCAAGTCCAGTACAGCGTTAAAAACGATAAGATCAGCAATTACCAGGTGGGAGTAACGCCAATCGCAGGTTTAGGCAAGAAAGGCAATCAGTTAAACAGAACCATCATGTGGTTACTGGGAGCTGCCAGAGAAAAACTGTTTATCTGCACGCCTTATTTCAACCCTCCAAAAGTTGTATCTACAGCAATTGAGGATGCTCTGAAAAGAGATGTTGCTGTTACCCTGGTAGTAGGTGACAAGGTTGCAAACGACTTCTATATCAGAGAAGGAGAGAACTTCTCTCCAGTAGGAGCAGTTCCTTACATTTATGAGCAGAATTTAAAAGATTTCATTGAGAAAAATCAGAAATACGTTGATTCCGGGCTGCTGAAAATTATGCTATGGAAGGACGGAGACAACACCTATCACGTAAAAGGTATGTTTGTTGACAGTAACTTTGCTCTGCTCACAGGTAATAATCTGAATCCAAGAGCCTGGAGTCTTGATCTTGAAAATGGATTAATTATTTCTGATCCTTATCATCAGCTGCAGGAAAAGTTTGCTCACGAACAGCAATATCTGCTTCGCCACACAAAGCTAATAAGCAGTGTAGATGATTTAGATACTTTTGACAGTTATCCTGAAGAAATTCAGAAACTGCTCAAGAAAGTAAAGAGATTGAGAGCTTCAATATTCATTAAACAGCTTTTATAAAGGCAATATGAAACTGTCACCACTGAATTTGTGTGTCTGAAAAGGTAAGTCTTATGGCCCTAGAAGATGATTCAAGATATTCTTGCACTGATATTGCTACCTTAAAAGGACTGGGGCCGTCTTATATTAAAAGTTTTAACAACAAGGGGATCAAAACTCTTTTTGATCTCCTTTTTGATTTTCCTTTTAAATATCTTGATAAAACCAAAATTACTAAAATCAGAGATATTTTCCCTGACGGTAATTTTGTCCTTATTGATGCCCACATCGCAGCCGTTAATAACGTTTTAAATTCAAGAGTAAGATTACTGAAAGTCATTCTTCAGGATAACACGGGAAAGATAGAAGCCACATTCTTCAACCTTTACCCTAATCAGCTGAGGAACTACATTCAGGGAAGAAGAGTTTTAGCTTTTGGTGCCGTAAAATTAAGCGAGTACAACGGCGCCAGAGTGATGGCTCAACCTACAGTTACATTCATTGGAGACAATGAACCTTTCTTACCGTCAGACAGACTTACACCGGTATATCATGCTGTTGAAAAAGTGCCTCAGGCATCAATAAGAAAAGTGATATTCAGTGTTTTAGATTTATTAAGAGTCATGGCGCTGCCAGAAATTCTTCCAGAAGATATCAACCCTTTTAAATTAACCATAAGCCAGGCTATCGAACTGTCGCACAGACCGTTTCCACTGGATAACCCCAAAGACAAATTTATCCTTGAAAAGTCATCTCCATTTAGAAGACTTTGCTATGAAGAACTTATTGCCTACCAGTTAACGTTACTTTTCTTAAAAAGGAAAAACAGTGCTAATAAAGCCCTTTTAATACCTGACAACAAAGAGTTAAAACAGAAATTCATAGAATCTTTACCTTTTAAGCTGACAAATGCACAGTTACGATCAATAGACGAGGTAAGCTCAGATTTAAAAAATGACAAACCAATGTTAAGGCTGTTGCATGGAGATGTCGGTTCTGGAAAAACCATGGTTGCAGTATTAGCTGCCCTTCAGGTGGCATCATCAGGAAATCAATGCGTTATATTGGCTCCTACAGAACTTCTGGCACAGCAACATTACAATAAAATAAAAACTCTTCTTGATAATTTAGACATTAATACGGTGCTTTTAACCTCCTCTGTAAAAGGAAGTAAAAGAGACAAAATAGTTGAAGACATAAAATCAGGAAATGCTAATGTCATTGTAGGTACACACAGTGTTTTTCAGCCCGAAATCAGCTATAAATCACTGGTTCTTGCAATTATCGATGAACAGCACCGTTTTGGTATTGATCAGAGAATAGCCCTTTTGCATAAAGCTCCTGAAAAAATCACCATGCACCAGCTGGTGATGACGGCAACTCCGATTCCACGAACTCTGCAGTTAGCTTTGTTCTCAGATCTTGATGTATCTAAATTAGACGAACTACCTGCAGGCAGAAAGCCTATTGTCACAGCAGTCATGTCAGACGAAAAGAAGAAAGACATCATAAAGAGACTGTCTGTTGTCTGCAAAGAAGGAGTACAGGCTTACTGGATCTGTCCAAACATTGATGCCGATGATGATGAAAATGCTTCGGTAAATGAAGCCTATAAATGCTTAAAAAAGGAATTACCTGAGCTTAAGATAGGTCTTCTTCACGGACAAATGTCTGTTAATGATAAAAATAAAGTCATGAAAGGCTTTTTAGATGGAAAATACAACATCCTTGTTGCAACAACCATCGTAGAAGTTGGCGTTGATGTTCCAAATGCATCTATCATTATCATAGAAGGCGCTGATAAACTGGGACTGGCACAGTTGCACCAGTTAAGAGGTCGTGTTGGCAGAGGCTCTAAAGAATCATACTGCATACTTGTTTATAAAAAGAATGATGAAACAGATCACGACATTGCAATGCAGCGACTTGCTATCATGAAGAGCACAAATGACGGTTTTAAAATTGCTTCAGAAGATCTCAAATTAAGAGGACCTGGCGAAGTATTAGGAGAAAAACAGAAAGGTTTTGACCTTTTTAAGGTCGTTGATGTCAACAGAGATTTTGATCTCATAAGTCCAGCAAGAGAAGCGGCAGTAAAACTTATGAATACCGATATAGACACATGTAAAGCTCTGATAAGACGCTGGTACCCAACATACAGCATCCGCTAAGCATACGTTAAGCAGTATCAATTGAGGCTAAGCATGGCTTTTATAGCAAATATAAAGAATAAAAATAAGAAGTCAAAACTTTCTAAAATTGTTAAAGCAATTCTTCTTGTAATTGTCGCCATAGCTATTGCCGTATGGGGAGCAATTCTCTATTTCAACGGACAGAACATTAAGGCTCCATTAATTAAATTTCTGTCAAGCAGAACCAGCTTTGAAATCAACTGCAAAAAGGTCGAATTTTCTGCCCTTTATCCGAATGTTATCAAAATACATGATCTAAAAATCGGCAACTCCGATATTGATGAAATTTACATGGAATATGATCTTCCTAGCCTTTTAAAGTCTGATACTTTCGAAATAAAGTATTTTTACGCAAAAGGCATTAAAGCTGATGAAAAAGACATAACTAAATTAAAACAGGAAAAGTTTAATTTCAAAGATATACATATAAATAAACTTGATCTTGTTGAAACTCCGGTCAATCTATACAAGCTGAGTTTAAAAAGCGGATCGCTATCGGCTGTCGATGCCTACCTCGGAGCTGACGGAAAATTCTCTTTTAAGGATGCTGATTTAAGAGCAAGCGAAGGAACGTTGGATGATCTTCCTGTCAAAAATCTGCAAACCAGTATTGGTGTAGAACCTGAAAAGTTGGTCATAAAAGATCTGTCTGTTCAAATTTTTGGTGGAACGCTGCTGGCAGATCTTACTGTAGACAGAAAATCTGAAGCTTTGAACTTTACAAGACTTAACCTTAATAAGATCATCTTCAAAGATTATAAGTTACTATCAGAAAAATATAATATCTATGCTCCTAAAGCCACTGTATATGATTGTGTACTGGCTCTCCCAAAACAGGACCTTTTATTTGGGCAGTTAAGAGGAACTCTTTCTGATCTTTTAGTAAAAGACGGCAGCATAAACCTTTCATTTAAAGGCAGCAGTGGCGAAATATCAAAGCCAAGCATTCAGGTTACAGCAGAAAATTCTGATATCGAAGCAAAAATCGCAGACAGTTCAATCAGCATGAAAGCTGACGGAACTATCTTTGACGGTTCCTACTCGTTTGATGGAAGCTATGGCTATGATAACTGTCAATCTCCTTTGATAACCATTAAAAACCTGTCACTCTCCGGAGGCAAATTTGAAACAACAAAAGAGCAGTATGCCTTTGTTGCAGATACAATTCTTAAAAATAACCTCAATATTGAAAAATTAAGTATTGATGGAACAGAGTTTGTTTCGTTCATCAATACCCTGCCACTATCCATCAAAAGTGTAAAACTCGAAGCTAGCAATATCGCTTTTGGCAATAAAAATGACAGTAAAGAAGAAAACAATATAGCTGACAGTCTTGAACAAAACACCTTCGATATCGCATCAGTCTGCGACACCGGAAAACAGAACAGTACAGCAGAGAATGAAAATGGAAAAGACGAAAACAGCATCAATGACATCACCATTTTGTTAGGAAGGTTAACTCCTGTAAAAACTGATTTTACGGAAAGCAATACTTCAGACAATATAGACAGCTCAATTATTTTGAGCTTCGACAGTGCTTATTACTCTGATCTGTTCATAAAGAACTTTGACTCTAAGCTGGACATTACTGATGCCGGATATAACTTTAATGTGTCAAAGATGCTGTTTAAAAAGAGTGAAATAGATTTTGAAATAGATTTGGACGGGCAACTTGATTTCACAAGATTTAAGATCTTTGCAACACATTTTGATATTTCAGAATTAAATTCAAATCTTACAGATCATCTTCTAAGCGGTGAACTTAACGTTGAAGGTGAAATTGTAAAGAATGAAATTTTCACCACAGAAAATACCGATAAATCCGACAGTAGCAACCAGGAAAACAGTAACAATCAGGAAAATACAGAACCGCTCTACACAGGAAACATTAAACTGACAAGCGATTCCTTATTGATATCTCAGTTTGGATTAGATCTTGTAAACGGTGGTTTGAAGAAAAACTACGCGCTGAACCTTGAGCAGTTTCTTGATTCAATCAAGGATGGTGATTTAGGCTTATACAAACTGAATCTTAACATCACCCCTCAAGATGACTACTTAAAGTTAAAAGCTTCAGGAGATCTTACAACCTCGCATGTAACCTTAAACGCAAAGGTAAATCTTAACAGTAGGGATGTTTCCGCACGCGGAACCTTTGTTTCATTGCCAAAGGACAGTATTACCAGTGTTACAGTAAAAAGCCTTACAAGCCACTCTCAAATTGAACCTAGTATCTTTATTACAGCTCTTTCCAGAGGTGAGATCCGTCCTGGTATCAACGAAGATGTTCTTAAAAAGAGTGAGGCAAAAGAAATTACCGATGCAGTCGGAATTCTGAATCAGAACAAAAATAAAAAAGGTCCTGAAGCTTTGGAAAAATCATCTCAGGACCTGTAGTAAGAAAGACTTGTCTGCTTTCCTATCAGAACAAAATAAAAGCAGTTATGGTTTTGAAGAGATCTTAATACTGATAGAAGGCTTCTTCTTTTTGCTACTGATGATATCATCTGAACCTAATGTTGAGCCGGTTACATTTGCAAGATAAACCATAAAACTTGGAACATCATCAGACAGACCGGAACGTACAGCACCTAGAGTTGCCGTAAACTCTGCTCCAAGAAGCACTATCCACCAGTTGATATAAATCCACACAAAAAGGACAGGAATTACAGCAATAGCTCCGTAGATGGCTTCATAATTTGAGAAATTCAGAACAAAGACACTGAAAATCTTTTTAGAAACCTCAAAAGCCACAGTTACAAAAACTGCTCCCAAAAGTGCATCCTGGACTTTCACCCTTACTCTAGGAACAATCACATAAACAGCAGTCAGCACACCACACTCAATAATAATTGGAAAGACAAAATAGGCAATCATTAAAGGAAGACCAACTGTAGAATTTGAACTAATGGCAAATCCCATCACTTTTGTAAAAATCCAAATCACTATCCCCAGAGCAATAGGGCCTAAAGTAAGCAAAGTCCAGTAAATAGCAACCATGGTGCCTAATTTTCTTCTTCCACCACGCCAAATTCTGTTCAGACACTGATCGATAGATCTTACAAGCAGCAGAGAAATGACAAAAAAGACTACTGTACTTGTTGCTGTCAGCTTTCCTGCATGTTCTACAAAAGTTCCTACATAGTTGCCTAAATTATCTGCAAACACAGGCATAAAATTAGCCTTTGCAAAATTCTTTAAGGACTCTCTAAACTCCTCAAAAGAAGGGAACACTGCAAAGAAATAGAAAATAACACTAATTGCGGGAATAAGTGCAAGAATTGACGTAAAAGAAAGGGCTGAAGCCTCAAGACCAATGGAATCTCTTTTTACTCGATTTAAAAAATATTTATATAGTTCTTTCAATTGTTTCTTACCTTATAGCATTGATTAACAGCATTATATCTATTTTTAGTCCTTCATGTGCTTACGTTTGCCAATAAGTGACTTTCATCGCCATTTAATTTTCATTTGACTGAATTTTGAAAAGATAGTTCGAAAAAAAGTTTTATAGCAGACTTAAATACAACCTGCATAAAATAAAACGCATAAAATTGATACATTTTTAATTCTTTTTTTTCAAAAAATGTTAGACAACTCAAAAATAGGATAAAATAGCGCAGCTATTTTTAAATCTATACTCAATGTCTGAGTTTATCATCACAGGGTTATAAAATGGATGTTCAGAAAATCCGCAACATTGCTATTATTGCGCATGTTGACCACGGTAAAACAACCTTAGTAGACAAGTTACTCCGCCAGTCAGGCACTCTAGACCGTAATGAAATTGGTCAGGAACGTGTCATGGACTCAAATGATATCGAAAAAGAGCGCGGTATTACTATTCTTTCAAAGAACACTGCTATTAATTGGAACGGATACAGAATCAACATTGTTGACACCCCAGGTCACGCTGACTTCGGTGGTGAGGTAGAACGTGTTATGTCTATGGTAGATTCCGTACTGCTGTTGGTTGATGCAGTTGACGGTCCTATGCCACAGACTCGATTTGTTACACAAAAAGCATTCGCAGCCGGATTAAAGCCTATCGTTGTTATTAACAAATGCGATAGAGAAGGAGCAAGACCTGACTGGGTTATCGATCAGGTTTTCGACCTTTTCGACAACTTGGGTGCAACCGATGAGCAGCTTGACTTCCCTGTTGTATATGCCTCTGCATTCCAGGGGTGGGCAACCTTGGATTTAGCATCTCACGGCGATACCATGGAACCTTTATTCCAGACCATTGTTGACAAGGTAAGTCCTCCAGAGGCTGATCTTGATGGTCCTTTCCAGATGCAGATCTCTTCATTGGACTTCACATCTTATGTCGGTGTTATTGGTGTAGGTCGTGTTAAGCGTGGTATTGCAAAGGCAAACTCACCTGTTACTATCATTGATCGTGAAGGTAAAACCAGAACTGGCAAGATTGGTCAGGTTTTAGGCTATCTTGGTCTGAGAAGAGCTCCTGTAGATTGCGCTGAAGCTGGTGACATTATTGCAGTTACCGGTTTAGGTGAATTAAAGATTTCAGATACCATCTGTGATCCGTCAAAGGTTGAAGCCTTACCAGCCCTATCAGTTGACGAGCCTACAGTTTCCATGAACTTCTGTGTAAATACCTCACCATTTGCAGGTAGAGAAGGTAAGTTCATTACTTCAAGAAACATTGAAGAAAGACTTCGTGAAGAGTTGGTTCATAACGTAGCATTACGTGTTGAAAGAACTGAAGATACTGATCGTTTCAAAGTATCTGGTCGTGGTGAGTTACACCTGTCTGTACTTATCGAAGAGATGCGTCGTGAAGGCTACGAACTGGCTGTTTCACGTCCTGAAGTTATCCTTCACAAGGAAGGCGGTAAAACCTTAGAACCTTATGAGGTATTAACTCTAGATTTACACGAGGATAACCAGGGTCCTGTAATGGAAGAGTTAGGCCTGCGCAAGGGCGAGTTAAAGAACATGGTACCAGATGGAAAGGGACGTGTAAGACTGGACTACAGAATTCCTGCACGTGGACTTATTGGTTTCCAGTCTCTTTATATGACTTTAACATCAGGTACAGGTCTGATGTACCACACATTCGACAGCTATGACGAGTATGTTGGTGGCACAATCGGCGAAAGACAGAACGGTGTTCTTATTTCTAACGATACAGGAAAAACTGTTCCTTACGCTTTATGGTTCCTGCAGGAGCGTGGAAGATTATTTGTTGAGCCTGGTGAAGAAGTTTACGAAGGTGAAGTTATCGGCTTACACGTCCGTTCTAACGACTTAACTGTTAACCCATTAAAGACTAAGAAGTTAACAAACGTACGTGCAGCAGGCTCTGATGATAATATCATCCTGACACCAGCAGTTCACATGTCTTTAGAGCAGTCTCTGGAATTCATCAACGAAGATGAACTTGTAGAGGTAACTCCTGTAAGCTTACGTATCCGTAAGAAGAACCTGTCAGAACTTGATCGTGTGCGCGCTTTCCGTGCAGCTGGTGGTAAAAAAGCTGAAGAATAAAGCACTATAATTGATCTTTATAAAAAGCCTGTATAATTTTTTTATACAGGCTTTTTTTATATTTTGCCTTTCATCCAAGATACATAAGCCATTCTTTTAAGTTCTTTTTATAAAATTTATCTTTTGATATTGCACTATTTTTGTGCCTTATTATAAAATATTCAAAAAATAGTTCAAAATAGATCATGCACAAAAATAGGCTATTGAGAAATTACGATGGAAGATAAGCAAAAGGCTAACATTCTAGAAAGTTTGTCTACTGCAGTTCTGATCACTGACAAAGAGTTTAAAATTCGATACGCAAACACAGCAGCAGAACAGCTGTGCGGAGTTTCGCGCACAAGACTTATATCAGCGAAATTCATCGAATTTATTGATCCGAATGAGACTTCACTAATTCAGACAATCAAGGAAACAAATTTTTCAGATAACTTTCAGGGTATTTCTGCCGCCGGCATTATGATTTCTCCTATGCCAGGACTATCTACTAAAACCGACATGGCTGTTTTTAATTATTCAACGGCTAAGTTTAATGGACTTTTAGTAGAGCTGCACACTATATCTCATCAGGACAAGCTGATAAATCAGATGCAGCAGAATTATCAGTATTCAGCAGCAAGAGATTTAATCAGAAGCCTGGCCCATGAGATAAAAAATCCATTAGGAGGCATTAGAGGTGCAGCGCAGTTAATTGATATGACCTTTGGCAAGGTGGATGGGATCAAAGACTACACTAATGTAATCATTGAGCAGACTGACAGACTGAAAGTTCTGGTTAATAACTTATTAGGGCCACAGAAGCCAAATCCTTTAGTGAAGGAAAATATTCACTACCTGATTGAAAAAGTTCTCTCATTAGTTTCTTTACAGGAAGAAAGCAAAGGGATCGAAATTAAGAGAGATTATGATCCAAGTCTGCCTGAATTAAACCTTGATGTAGACTCTGTTCAACAGGTTTTACTGAACATTGTAAATAACGCCATACAGGCTTTAAAGGAATCTGATACTAAAAATCCATGGATTGAAGTTAAAACAAGAGCAAGTATCAGAACAATTGTAAGAAATAAAAAATACCCAACAGCAGTGATCATATCCATTACCAACAATGGACCTGAAATACCTGAACATATAAAACAGACTGTATTTTTCCCTATGGTTACGACAAAAACCAATGGAAACGGTCTTGGCTTATCTATAGCACTGAATATTATTGAACGTCACCACGGAACCATTGAATGTTTAAGTGATGCTCAAAAAACCGTATTTAAGATTATCCTGCCTTTAAAGAGCAGAATCTGAGGAGATTGTTTATGAATCCTATGATTTGGGTTATCGATGACGATGCCAGTATCCGCTTTGTCTTTGATAAAGCATTAGATGCAAACAGCATTACCCACCGTTTGTTTGAAAACGGGGAAGCTGCCCTAGAAGCCATTAAACATGAAACACCAGATGTTATAGTTTCTGATATCAGAATGCCTGGGATTGATGGATTAGAACTCATTAAGGCAGTCCACGACATCGATGAAAACATCCCATTCATCATCATGACAGCTCACTCAGATCTAACCGCAGCTATTGATGCCTATGAGGAAGGATCTTTTGAGTACCTGCCAAAGCCTTTTGATATCGAACAAGCAATCAGTGTTATCAGGAGAGCTGCTGTTCACAGAGTCAACATGCTACAGATGCTGAACCAGAAAGCCAAGAACGACGTTGCACCTGTAACCGAGCAGACAGAAGAGGCTGAAATCATTGGAAAATCTCCTGCAATGCAGGAAGTGTTCAAATTCATAGGACGAGTTTCAAAGACAGATCTTCCTGTATTAATTCATGGAGAAGTTGGTACTGGTCGAGGCCAGGTTGCTAAAGCACTTCATAACCACGGAGAAAGAAAGGGAGCTAAATTTGTTTCCTTAAATATGACTTCAATTCCTCAGGAAATGGTCAAATTCGAACTATTTGGAGACATAAGCAAGGATCTGAGTCAGAGCGCAATCATGAAAGCTGATGGAGGAACCCTGTTTATCAATGAAATCAGCGATATGCCAATGGACTGTCAGAACAGACTGTTACAGCTGATTCAAAAGCAGGAATACTCTCCTATCGGCAGCACTGAACCAATGCATGCAAATGTTCGTATCATCGCATCTACATCTCATGATCTTGAAGAAAGGATTGCTAGTGGAACATTTAACTCCGATCTGTACTACAGACTGAATATCATTAACATCAACATTCCTCCTTTAAGAGATAGAAATAATGACATTCCAATGCTTGCAAAACACTTTTTGTCACAAAGCGCTGCAGACAGTCATACAGAGCCAAAGAAACTGACATCAGAAGTACTGGTATTCCTGTGTAGATTACCTTGGCCTGGCAACGTAAGACAGTTAAAGAACTTATGTAAATATTTAACCATCATGGTTACTGGCAGAGATATTCAGTTAGTTGATCTTCCTTCAGAGTTCTTACACTCAAATACACCTCAGAACAAATCTGTAAGCCCTGCTGTTGCCAACAAAGAAAACGCTTCATGGCAGGATTTATTAAGAACATGGGTTGACGGAAAACTAAAGTCCGGAGAACACGATATTTTATCTGAAGCGGTTCCTGAATTTGAAAAAGTAATGTTAGAGGCAACATTAACCTTTACAGGAAATCACAAACAGGAATCAGCTAAACTCTTAGGATGGGGCCGTAATACCCTTACAAGAAAGATTAAAGAGTTAAACCTGAACTAATCAAAACTCTTTCATCCACCCTCAAAAAGCGTTAGCTTCATAAAGTTAACGCTTTTTTTGTCACCAATTTCAAATTAGCAGATAAACTCACACAAATTTCTCAGTGTTTAGCTTATCCTTAAATAAAAAAATATTTTGGAGGATTTATGACTGAAACTGAAAACAATTCAAAGAAAGTAGACTGCAGCGACATCATTATGACCCTGTGCCAAAGTGTTGCAAATGTCATCACTTCTGCAACAGCACAGGAAACCAGATATGCACCACTGGTACAAAAAATTACCAAGACACTGTTAACTCCAGATATAGGTACCTTTGTAATGTTTACAGGATCTTTCTCTGGAATGGTAGTCATTAACTTTCCAAAAGAGACTGCGATGGAACTTTACACTTCCTATCTTAAAAACATGGGAATTCCTGAAATTGAAATGGCTCAGAATTACACTCAGGATGAGGTAAGTAACACTCTAGGAGAGCTGATGAATCAAATCATCGGTAACTTCACTCGTCAGATCAGCGAAGAGTTGCATATTAGAATTGATCAGTCTCAGCCAAAGATGTTAGTACTGCCAAGAGAAGTTCAAATTAGCATTTCTGTTAACCTAGACAACCCTAAATATGGTAAAGTAACGTTCCACACGGAAAGTGGTAATGTATTCTATGTTGAATTAGCGATGGACGATACCAGTTTTACAGCTTTACGCGAATTTGAAAGTCACAGTACATTATCACCTGATGATATTCTAGAGCAGTATACACAAGTAGATTAAATGACTGATATTATTAAAAAAAATGTCCTGGATTTTAGAAAAACCAAATTTGTAACCAGCGCCCCAGACATCTCAAAACTTCCTGAGGATATGGGCGCTGAGATTGCTATTATTGGTCGTTCCAATTCAGGAAAATCATCATCCATTAATGCCATTTGTGATCAGAAAAATCTAGCAAAAACCAGCCGTACACCTGGACGAACCAGGCTAATAAATCTCTTTAAGATAGACGAAGGAAAGTTTATTGTAGACCTGCCTGGCTATGGTTATGCTCAAGTTCCAGAGAACATGAAACGTCAATGGCAGAAGGCAATGACAGACTACCTTCAGCAGCGCAAGTGTCTTTGCGGTTTGGTCGTTACTATGGATATTAGGACACCTCTTAGAGATCACGACAGAATGATCATAGACTGGTCAATTGCAGCAAATCTGCCATGCCTGATTCTTCTGACAAAAGCTGACAAGTTTGGTGTTAATAAAAGAAAAGAAATGGTAGGTGAAGTTAGAACTCAATTAAGCGAGTTTGGAGGTAACTTCACTATTATTGCTTTTTCCGCTCTCAAAAAAATTGGTGTAGATGAAGTCAGAGCTGTTTTGAAAAACTGGTTTACACTATTCCATACCGACGACGAAAATAAAAATGAATAAAGGAACATTATTTATCGTATCAGCACCTTCAGGTGCTGGAAAATCATCACTCATCGATGCTCTGTTAAAACGTTTTAATTTAGATGACAAGTTAAGGCTGTCTGTGTCCCATACCACAAGAGAACCAAGACCAGGTGAAATTGATCATGTAAGCTATCACTTCATTTCTAATGAAGAGTTTGAAAAACTAATCAAAAGGAATGCTTTCTATGAATATGCTCATGTCTTTGACCACTATTACGGGACATCCAGAGAAATTGTTGAACAGTGGCTTAATGAAGGAAAAGATGTTCTTTTAGATATCGACTGGCAGGGAGCCCGTCAGATTAGGAAGCAGACACCTAATGCTAAAGGAATTTTTATTGTTCCACCTTCCCTAGAAGAGTTAAACCGCCGTTTAGTAACCAGAGCTACAGATGCTCCTGAAGTTATTGAAAAAAGAATGAGCAAAGCTGTAAATGAAATTTCTCACTACAATGAATATGATTATGTCATTGTAAATGATGACTTTGATGAAAGTCTTTTAAATATGCGCTCAATTATTCTTTCAAACCGTCAGAAAACATCCAAACAGGAGCACATCATTAAAGAAAAATTCAGTTTATAAGAATCCTGCATAAACTGACAATAATAAGGCTCAAACATGACGAAAGATTAATATTTTGTCCATTGAATCCTTAAATTTCGTGTATAATGGCGTGAGTTTTGTGTCTTACTCAAAACATACCTGCCTTTTTTTCACGATTTGAGTCATAACAACTCAGGCATAACGTTTGAGGTGCAGTTTTTTGACTAAAAAAGGCATATAGATTTGTTTTTCAGTAAACAATAGTTTTTTTCGTTCCAGGTGTTAGAATTAAAATAAGATTTGGATAAATAAAAACCTTAGTTTTATGAAGGTACGCATAAATGGCTAGAGTTACCGTTGAAGATGCAGTTGCAAAAGTTGGCAATCGTTTTGATTTAGTTTTACTTGCAGCCCGTCGCGCTCGTCAGATTGCATCTGGCAGCAATCCTCTTGTAGAAGAAGAAAAGGATAAGCCAACAGTTATCGCTTTACGTGAGATTGAAGAAGGACTTATCACAAAAGAATTTTTAGATAAGCAAGACCGTAAAGAGCACTTAAGAGACTCATCAGTGCATCCTGCTGACAATGAGTTTGCTCCTATCGACGGCGTTGAGATGTTCAACTAGGAGATCTCAATATGGGAGAGGAAACACGTACTATTCCCAAATGTGAAGGTATTACGCCGTTAAATCAGGCACTTTCCTCTCCAAACTTTTCTTATTATGAGCATTTAAGAGCTCTCTTGTGCTCATACCTTCCTGAAAAAGCTATTACCTTAATCGACAGAACATTTTATGTCGCAGATATTGCTCACCGAGAGCAAAAAAGAGCTTCAGGTGAACCATATATCATCCATCCGATTGCTGTAGCTACAGTCATTGCGCAGATGCATCTTGACGTAGAGTCTGTTCAGGCGGCATTGTTGCATGATGTAGTTGAAGACACTTTTATTACAAGCAAAATGCTTGAAGATGAGTTCGGCCCTACCGTAAATGAAATCGTAGAAGGTGTAACCAAACTCGACAAGTTACGTTTTCATGACTACAAAGAAGCTCAGATGGAAAACTTTAGAAAGATGATCCTTGCAATGACCAAGGATATTCGAGTCATCCTTATAAAGTTAGCAGATAGAACTCATAATATGCGCACCTTAGGTGCACTTAGACCTGATAAAAGAGTTCGTATCGCCAAAGAGACTCTAGAAGTTTTCGTCCCTATTGCCAATCGTTTAGGTATTTCTGATATCCGAGCTGAACTTGAAGAGCTCTGTATGGCGTCTATATACCCAATGCGCTATAGAGTTCTGAAAGCCGCAGTTACAAGAGCGAGAAATAACCGTAAGGAAGTGGTTTCAAATATTCTCGAAGCAATAAAAGCAAGACTGAAAGAATCACATATTGAAGCCAGAGTCTCAGGAAGAGAAAAACGACTCTATTCCATTTATAGAAAAATGGTAAAAAAGGAGTTGCAGTTCCGTGAGATCATGGATGTATACGGCTTTAGGATCATTCTAAAGGACGTCGATACCTGTTATAGGGTATTAGGTCAGATGCACAATCTGTTTAAGCCTCGGCCAAACGGATTTAAAGATTACATTGCTATTCCCAAGCTCAACGGCTACCAGTCTCTTCACACTTCTTTAGTCGGACCGCACGGTGTTCCTATCGAGATCCAAATTAGGACAGAATTTATGGATCAGATGGCAGCACGAGGAGTTGCAGCTCACTGGGCTTATAAAGAAAACGGATCTCAGGCTGTTTCAACTGCCTCACAAAAGAATGCCCAAGACTGGATTAAGAACCTTATAGATCTGCAGCAGAGTGCCGGTTCTTCTATGGAATTTGTAGAAGATGTAAAAACAGATCTGTTTCCTGACTCAATCTTTGTATTCACCCCTGACGGCACTATTTATAACTTGCCAAAAGGCGCCACACCTGTTGATTTTGCCTATGCACTCCATACTGATATTGGAAACCATTGTATTGGAGCAAGAGTAAATCACCATGTATATCCTCTTTCAAGAAGTTTGGATTCAGGACAGTCTGTTGAGATTATTACCTCACAGAATGCCTGCCCAAATGCTATTTGGCTGTCTACTGTAGTGACATCAAAAGCAAGATCATCAATCAGACAGTACCTGAAGGGATTGAGAACCCAGGAATGCCAGCTAATCGGCAGAAGACTGCTTCAGAATACACTTAAGTCACAGCGTATTGATGCTCTCACACAGGAACAGATTGACAATATTCTTGAGAACTTTAAAGAACCTGATTTAAAGACTCTCTTCTGTGATATTGCTATGGGTAATATTTTAACTGTTGCCGTAGCAAAGTTTCTTGATCCAAATACCCATAACCATCATGAACTTCCTGTCAAAGGTACAGGTGGTATGCCTTTTACTTTTGCACAATGCTGTATGCCTATTCCTGGCGATGATATCATCGCGCATATTGCACAGGGTCGAGGAATCGTAATTCACACAGCCAACTGTAAAAATTTCAGAGAATCAGATAAGGTTCCTTCAAAATCTCTAAATGTAAGCTGGAATTATGCTGTTACAGCAAATATGGAATTTAAAACAGGTCTTTTAATTGAACTTGAGAATAGACAGGGAATTGTTTCCGAAATATCTAATGCAGTTGACGTTGCAGGTTCCAGAATAGAAAGCATTAATTCTGATCAGAAGGATGAAACAACCTTTGTTATGAATCTGATTGTTACAGTAAGAGACAGATTGCACTTAGCCAGCGTTATCAAGCGAATTAAAGCTGTTCCAAATGTGATCACTATCTATCGTCGCCGATAGTTCTGTTTTCATTTATGGTTAAATCATATATTGTGTATATACAGACATAGAGGATATACATAACTTATATGAACAAATTTGAAGATTCTTTTCTCTCCACTGAAGCTCTGGAAAAAGAGCGCTCAGATATCGAAGATTTCTATAAAAGCAAAGTCAGAAATCTATCCTTTAAAAACAAAGATGACTACAAAGTGACTGTGGCAAAAATGGATGCAGACGATGCAAAAGATACTTTGGTCATTATTCCTGGAAGAGGCGAAATTCCTCACAAATTTGCAGAATTCCTATATACGTTAAATTTATTAAATATCTCAGCTGTGATCCCTTTTGCACGTGGGCAAGCTGAATCAACCAGATTATTACAGGATCCTCAAAAATGTCATATCAACTGTTTTGAAGATTTGACCAAAGACGATCTGTTTATTCTTGATAAACTTAATATCAGTAATTATAAACTGTTAGCCTTTTCTCTTGGTGGACTAATATCCTTGGATATCATCAAGAATTTCAAAAACAAACCTTCAAGAGCAGCCCTAATAGCACCTTATTTGTGGCCATTTTTTAATCTTCCCAAACCGCTGTTAACCGGTCTTGTAATGACATTTGGCTCATTGCCTGTTCTGTCTACCATGTACACTCCACACGGAAAAGAATACAAAAAGGTTCCTTTTGAAATTAACCACCATAGTCACAGTAAGGAAAGATACGAAGCCTACCATGACTATTATAAAAAACATCCTGAGCTAACTATAGGTGGCCCTACTTATCGCTTTGTAAAGGAAGCAATGCGAAAACAAATGGAAATCATAGACTCGACATTTACTTTTACTATTCCTGTATACTGCCAAAGTGCCGGTAAGGATAAAGTTGTAAGTACAGCAGTAGCAGAACATTTCTTTGAGAAACATCAGGGAGATCCAATTCGGCCAAAATTCGAAATAATTGATAATGCTTATCATGATTTAATTAACGAAAGCGACGAATTTAGGATAAGATCACTGTCGAACGCATTAGATTTTCTATTTGATTAGGATAATTAACCATGTCAGACAACGCAGAAAATACTGCAGAAAACGACGAGAACAAGATCCCCGTCAATATCATAACAGGCTTTTTAGGAAGCGGTAAAACCACTTTATTAAATCACTGGGTAAACAGTCCTGAATTCAAAGACACACTTGTGCTCATCAATGAATTTGGCGATGTGGGCTTAGATCATGAGCTGGTCGAGGCTGTTGACTCTTCTGTTGTACTATTACAGTCAGGATGTATCTGCTGTTCTTTGCAGGGAGCTTTAGTTGACAGTTTAGCAACCAACTTCATCAAGGCTCAGAGAGGAGATATACCCGCTTTTAAGAGAGTCATCATTGAGACTACAGGCTTAGCAGATCCTGCTGGTGTCATTGGTACTTTAAATAATGACGATTTTCTTTTAGATCATTACTATCATGATGGTACTATCACTGTTTTAGATGGTATGTTCGTAAGAGAACAGCTAAAGAAACAGTATGAAGCTGTTAAGCAAATCGCTTTAGCTGATATCGTAATTGTAAGTAAGACAGATCTTATTGATTCAGATGAGCTTGACGCTATTTACGAAATCAGTGCAAAGATAAACCCATCTGCAAAAATCTTCCCTGCTGTCAAAGGAAACATCTCTCCTAAGATCCTGTTTGATATTGGTCCTTACAAGAACGCAAATCAGGCATATGACAAGAAAGTTTCATCATGGCTTAATATTAAGTCACCTAACTTAGCCTCATCATTTCGTCCTGCATCTGTAAATGGCGCCATAGGCGTATCAAAACCTAAGATCATCGCGCACTCAGATATTGACTCATTCTGTCTTGAATTTGATGAACCAATTGAACCTTTAGCACTGTTATCAGGAATTTCAACAGTCCAAGATCAGTATGGTGATTCAATTTTAAGAATTAAAGGTATTATTGATCTGAAAGGACAGGACAAGCCAATAGTAATACACGGAGTATTAGGAAATCTATACCCTTTAGCAGAACTGAAAGAGTGGCCTGAGGGAGAGAAGAAATCTCAGCTTGTATTCATCTGCAGAGCATCTGTTTTAGAGCAGATCAAGCATATGTTCAAGGAAGTAATGCTTAATCCAGACAGTGCTGCTGTTTCATACTATCAGCAGATGATTGATGGCATAGAAAAGGCTGATGAATAATAAAAATTAAGCAAAGTCTTTTAAATGCTACTTGATGTAGCGTTTTTTCATTGTCATAAAAAAACCCAGCTTAAGCTGGGTTTTCTTTAGGAATAACTAACTTTTCAGTTAGAAATTATTCCTGCTCTTCTTTAACGGTATCACCGGTAACAACAATCTCAACACGACGATCTGGTGCTAGGCAGTCGATTACAGCTTGACGGCCCTTCACTGTATCACACTTGTTGCCGGTTACAGGAGAAGCTTCACCGCGGCCCTCTGAAGCCTTAACAGTATTTACACCCTCTGCCTGTAACTCTGAAGTTACTGCATCAGCACGCTTCTGAGATAACTTCTGATTGTAAGCATCTGAACCAATACGATCAGTGTAACCGTAAACTTCGAATTCAGTGTTCTGTAAGTTCTTTGATGAAGCTACAACGTCAGAGATTGCTTTCTTACCCTGTGATGATAAGGTTGAACCATCAAATGGGAATAATAAGCCAGCAGCCAGACTGTGGTTCTCTGTTACACGAACAGTCTTCTTCTCAACAGGAGCAGCAACTGGAGCTGGAGCTACAGGAGCTGGAGCACCAAAGGTGTACTGTACACCAACATATAATAAACCGTTACTTAATCTTGCACCAATATTATTTTCGCGTAAGGTTTTGTATAAGTAATCATAACCTGCACGGATTGATAAGCTCTCGTTAAGAGCCCACTGTCCGCCTAAACCGATAACAGCACCCCACTGAGTGTAATTATCACCATCAATTGATGATCTGTTCCAGGTAGGACCTACTTTGAAGAAGATATCTGAGCCATTGGTATCTAAAGGTAAAGCGAAACGGCCGTATGCTTCAATGGTATTTGAATGAAGCTTGGCATCGGCTGAATAGATATAACCGCCTAAATTATCTTTAGCTTCTAATTTTGAGCCGTTTAAGTAGTCATAACCTAAACCTAAAGCGAACCAATCAGTAAAATTGTACTCACCGTTTAACTTGAAGCCATAACCATTCTTGTCTGAAACATCAATAATAGTATTATCTAAACCACTGTCAAAAACATGGTTCCAACCTGCTGATGCACCTAAAGACCATGTATCTTCAACAGCTGCGTTAGCTGAGAATGAAACAACTGCTGCGGAAACAGCTAAAGCTAATAACTTAGTTTTCATCATCTTTTCCTTTCGATTACACTCGAATAAAAAAAATTAATTATTTTTCTTTGACAGAAAAACTGTTAATAATTTTCCCATCAAACTGCTTTTATATGCATTTTATCACTTTTATATTTTTTGTATTAACGAATTTTCAACGTTTATGAAAATTTTGTTCAATAAAATAACAATACCAAAAGCGCTGTAATTATACATATTAATTACTTAGCTTAAAATTAGTTTTTTTCTGTTAACTAAATAAGTGCGTAAATGTTAGGAATAAAAAACTGAATGGGATTAAATAGTAAGGTGAGATTTCAACCAACAAAAAGCCCCAGCATAAGCTGAGGCTTAAATAAACTTTTGCAAAAGTTCATTCAAGATTTAATTACTTAATCTTGCCTTCTTTGTACAGTACGTGCTGGCGAACAACTGGATCGTACTTCATCATCTCCATCTTACCTGGAGTTGTACGACGGTTTTTGTCAGTTGTGTAGAAGTGACCAGTACCTGCTGTTGAATTTAAACGGATTTTTTCACGACCGCCTTTCTTAGCCATTTTAGACTCCTTTAAACTCTAACGCCGTTTGCGCGCATATCTGCTAAAACAGCATCAATGCCGTTCTTATCGATGATACGCATACCCTTAGTTGAAACACGAAGTCTTACGAAACGACCTTCACTCTCAACCCAGAAACGGTGATATTTTAAATTAGGAAGAAAACGACGCTTAGCCGCATTCTTTGCGTGGGAACGTAGGTTACCCACTGCTGGGCGCTTGCCCGTAACTTGGCAAACTCTGGACATGTTATCTCACACTCCAAAAAATTAAATTAATACATTCTCAAAATCAGCATCACGCTGAGATTGATTAATAGGTCAAACAAAGTGCACGTATTCTAACACAAAAGAAGACTATATCCTAAAAAATATTAATTTTAGGACAACTTTAGGCTTAAATTATACGAGACTTTGACAATACAAAGAATAGACTACGTCTATCCTAGTTTCGTGGTAACTGTAAATTATATATTAATAGATATGTAAAATCAATGTTGATAATTAATCACGATTAATTATTAAAAAAGAACTGTATAATCTGTTAGTTAGAATTTAATTTCACCAATGGAGATGTCAAAATGGATACTCAACTAAAAAATCGTAAAATAGTTTTGGGTGTGACAGGAGGAATTGCAGCTTACAAGGCATGCACTCTTTGCCGTCTTCTAATAAAGGGTGGAGCAGACGTTTATGTCTGCATGACTGAAGCTGCCACAAATCTAATTGGAAAATCTACATTTGAAGCCTTATCAGGACACCCGGTAAGTGTAGGTATTTTTGAAGACAGCAAAAGCATTTCTCACATTTCTCTTGCTACAAATGCTGATATGGTTCTGATAGCACCTGCCACAGCCAATACCATTGCTAAAATTGCTACCGGCATGGCTGATAACATGCTGACAGCTGTTACTCTTGCTTCAACCTGTCCTGTCGTTGTAGCTCCGGCAATGAACACTAATATGTTTAATAACATTGCAACACAGGATAATATTAATACCCTTCTAAGACGCGGTATTTATGTAATTACGCCAGCATCAGGAGAGCTTGCCTGTGGAACCTTTGGCACAGGCAGAATGAAAGAGCCTGAAGACTTATATAAAGATATTTGCTCAATATTTGCATCGCGCATAACCACAAAATCTGAGCTTATCGAAAATAATCAGGAAAGACTTCCTTCACCTAAGAGTCCACTTGAGCTGACTCAGACCAAACTGTTACCAAAATCATTTGGCGTTGGTTTTAAAGTGCTGATCACAGCAGGACCAACAGAGGAACCTATTGATCCTGTCCGCTATATTTCAAATAACAGCTCAGGCAAGATGGGATTCTATATGGCAGAGGCTGCCAGTGCATTAGGTGCAGACGTAACCTTAATTTCAGGTCCTGTAAATCTTCCAACTCCAAAGGGCGTAAGAAGAATTGACGTAAAGAGTGCCGTGCAGATGTTGCATGCTGTAGAAGAGTTTGTAACTAAGACAGATATTATGATTGGTACTGCAGCTGTTGCTGATTTTAGAGTTGAAAACGTATCTCCTATTAAAATCAAGAAAAATGATGATACAGACTCAATTACCCTGAAGCTTGTAAAGAATCCGGATATTCTTGCAACTGTGGGTAAGAGAGAAGTTAACCGTCCATTCACTGTAGGATTTGCTGCTGAAACCAATAATGGTGAAGAGCATGCTAAAAAGAAGCTTGAAAGAAAGAATCTTGATCTTATTGTCTTAAATGATGTATCAAGACTGGATATCGGCTTTAACAGTGAAAACAATGAGGTTACTGTATTTGACAAGGACGGTAAAGTAGCTCACTTTGATAAGCAATCAAAGGCCAATATTGCTGCTTGCTTAATGGAACTAATTTTCAAGGCCGCAAAAAAGAACTAAAACATGCTAAATATTAAAATTAAAATTTTAGACAAGAGATTGGGTGGTGATTTTCCACTTCCTCAATATGAGACAGCGCTGTCAGCTGGAATGGATTTAAGAGCCATGGTTGACAGTGACTTTGTGCTAAATCCAGGTGAAGTAAAAATGGTTAACACAGGCTTTGCAATGCATATTGCAGATCCTAATGTAACTGCACTAATCGTCCCAAGATCAGGTCTAGGTTATAAACATGGCATTGTTTTAAGTAACCTTACAGGTGTCATCGATGCTGACTATCAAGGACCACTAATGATGCCACTGTGGAATCATTCGAATGAACCTTTCAAAATTAGTGTTGGAGACAGAGTAGCACAAATGCTGTTCGTGCCTGTTCTTCATGCAAATCTTGAGATAACCGATAACTTCGATATGGAGTCAGGGCGAGGGGTAAAAGGCTTCGGTTCTACAGGTATCTAGTGATTTAGGCATATCCAAGGATATGCCTTTTCCTTTTGGACAAGCCTACAAATCGAGTGATTGAGAACTAATAGTGTAGGACTCATAAACAGGGGTTACAAAGATTTTACCATCACCAGGATTTCCGCTCTCACCAGTCATAGCACTTTGCATAATTGTATCCACAACTATATCTTTTTCATCATCCTCAACGACCATATAAATCATAATCTTAGTCATTTCTTGGTAAAGCACATCACCAACTTTAATGCCTCTCTCTTTACCTCGGCCTGACACATTAGTCTTGGTCATTGCACAGAACCCTTTAGAGTACAGAGCATCTTGAACATCTATGATTTTTTCAGGTCTTATGATTGCGGTAACTGCTAACATACTCTGCTCCTTGTCGTTAGTTGTCTTTAACAACATGAAAATAATTTAAGTTCTCTTAAATGGTAATCTAGAAATATAAGACAAAAGTTAATTGCACAAAAACAATCTTATTTGCATTAAATTAAAGCGAGAAATAGCTCGAATTAAGCTATTTTGGTGCAGAGAATTTATGAGGAACTTTGAAAGCTAAGGAGATCTTAATGAAAGATCTCCTTAAATTAGGATTAGCCTTCTCTTGAAGATAGAAGTTTCTTTAAGTTTTCGATTTCTACTTTAGTCTGAGAAGGAGCAACACCGCCGATGATGTTACGCTTGTTTAAGATATTCTCTAACTGTAATGATGGATATACATCCTCACCAATTACATCTGAGAACTCTTTGTACTCAGCTACAGATAAATCTTCTAATGCTTTCTGCTTTGAAATAGCAAAGAGCACGATTCTTCCTACAATTGAGTGAGCCTCACGGAAAGGAATGCCCTTTGACACTAAGTAATCAGCTAACTCTGTTGCATTTGAATAACCGCCTTTAGCAGCTTCTATTGCATTCTTCTCGTTTAGCTTGATACCTTCAAATACTAATGAAGCCATGTATAAGCTGTCATGCCAAGTATCAATAGCATCAAATAGACGCTCTTTATCTTCCTGAAGATCCTTATCGTATGCTAATGGTAAAGCCTTGCAGGTTACCAGCATACCAGTTAAAGCACCAACAACACGACCGCACTTACCGCGGATTAACTCTAAGGCATCAGGGTTCTTTTTCTGAGGCATTAAAGATGAGCCTGAAGTTACTTTATCTGATAATTCAACGAATTTAGCTTCACCAGAATTATAGATAATTAAATCCTCAGCCAGTCTTGATAAGTGAACCATAGAGATACTTGCGCATGATAACAGTTCCATAACATGGTCACGGTCTGACACACCATCAAGACTGTTTCTTGTAGCGCTCTTAAAGCCAAGATCACGAGCTAGTTCATCTCTGTCAATGTTATAGGCAGTACCAGCTAAGGCTGCTGATCCTAATGGGGAGGTTTCCATCAGTTCATCAGCATTGAGTAATCTCTGGTAATCTCTTTCAAACATCTGAACATAAGCTAAAATCCAGTGAGAAAAAGTTACAGGCTGTGCTCTCTGTAAATGAGTATATCCTGGGAAGATCTTGCCTTGGTTCTCTTCTGCTACTTTTACTAATTCTTTTTGCAGATGAACAATTGCCTTTTTAACATCAGCAACTGCTTTACGGCACCATAATTTCAGATCTAAAGCTACCTGATCATTACGACTACGACCAGTGTGTAACTTCTTACCCAAATTACCAACCTTCTCAATCAGTCTACGCTCTACATAAGAATGGATATCCTCATCACCTGCTGTAGCAATTGAATGAATATCTTTAGATACTTCTTCATGTAGCTCATTTAAAGCTTTCTTTAAATCTTTGTTTTCCTGCTCAGTTAAAACACCTGCTTTGTAGATAGCATCAGCCCAACAAATTGAACCTTCGATATCTTCTAAAGCCATACGATAGTCAAACTTCAGAGAATCGTTGTAATCCTTAAATCTCTGATCTGGTCCTTGTGTGAACCTACCGCCCCATAAAGCCATATTTGCCTCTATTTAAATCAATGGTGCTGTTGAATACTAGCTTCAAAAACACCCAAATTAGATCAAAAATACGGCTCAAAGAAAAACTCCTTGAACCGTATTTATATGCGAATTAGCAAAGATTACTTATTCTTCTTTGCATTCTCATTGATAGCACGAATTCTGCTTGGTAATGAGTACAGACGGATGAAGCCTTCTGCGTCAGCCTGGCTATAAACCTCATCTGCACCGAAGGTTACGAAGTCGAAGTTAAACAGGCTGTTTGGAGAATCCTTCTGGATGATCTCAATGTTGCCCTTATATAACTTAACAACAACCTTACCATTAACGTCCTTAGCCATGTTATCAGCAGAAGCTAATAAGATCTCACGAAGACGGGTAAACCAGCGGCCATCATATACTAACTGAGCAAACTCAACAGCTAAGTGCTCACGGAAAACTCTGGTTGCCTTGTCTAAAACCAGCTGTTCGATAGCACGTAAAGCCTTGTAAATAATGGTTCCGCCTGGGGTTTCATAGCAACCGCGAGACTTCATACCAACTAAACGGTTCTCAGTGATGTCAATACGACCTACACCGTTGCGAGCACCGATCTCATTTAACTTCTCAATGATGTGGAAAGGAGTCATCTTCTCACCATTGATCTCGGTTACATAGCCGTTTGCAATGGTTAACTCAAATGTTTCTGGGGTATCTGGAGCTTTCTCAGGATCAGTTGTCCATACCCATACATTCTCTGAAGGAGCATTCCAGGTATTCTCTAACTCACCACCCTCGGTTGAGATGTGTAAGCAGTTTGCATCACGGCTGTAGATCTTCTTTAAAGTAGCCTTACATGGAACGTGGTGCTTCTCGCAGTATGCTAATAACTCTTCACGAGACTGCATATCCCAGATACGCCATGGAGCGATAACATCCAGCTGTGGAGCTAAAGCTGCAACTGCGCTTTCGAAACGAACCTGATCGTTACCTTTACCAGTTGCTCCGTGAGCAATAGCATCAGCACCTTCAGCCAGAGCACACTCTACCATTGCCTTTGCAATTACAGGACGTGCAATAGCTGTACCTAATAAGTACTCACCCTCGTAAATAGCACCAGTCTTCATTGCTTCGAAAACATAGTCCTTTACGAACTCTTCTCTCAAATCCTTAACAATGCACTTGCTTGCACCAGACTGCTTTGCCTTCTGCTCGATGCCTTCAAGATCTTCTCTTTCCTGACCAACATCTGCAACGAAGCAGATAACTTCACAATCACCATAGTTCTCTTTTAACCATGGTACGATGGTAGATGTGTCTAGACCACCAGAATATGCTAATACAACTTTCTTGTAGTGCTTGTTTTCGTGTTTTAACATTGCTTTATATCCTCAATGATTAAGCATTAATTAGTTTGGCAAGTACTGCCATATGAATATGTAAACGGTTCTCAGCTTCATCAAATACAACTGACTTAGGACCGTCCATAACCTCGTCTGTGATTTCATATCCACGGTGAGCTGGCAGACAGTGCATTACAATCTGAGCTCCTGACTGGTCAACCAGATTCTGGTTAATCTGATATGGCATATACTTCTTTCTAACAGTATCAAGAGGAGTATTGTCACCCATTGATACCCAAGTATCTGTATAAATCACGTCGAAATCTTTTAACTTACTGATATCGTTTTCCACAGCTAAAGTGCAACCGTTCTTCTTAGCAATCTCATTTGCCTTGATAAATACAGCTGCATCTGGTGAACAGTTTTCAGGACTGAAGCAGGTAACATTTGCACCTAAGATAGCGCCTGCAACAAAAAGGGAATTTGTTACATTGTTACCATCACCAACATAAGCGACCTTAACACCTTTTATCTTTCCTAAATGCTCTCTGATAGTTAAGTAATCAGCCATAGCCTGAGCTGGGTGATAAAGATCTGATAAAGCATTAATTACAGGGACAGAACCGTACTTGACCAATTCCTCTAAAGTACTCTGAGCGAATACACGGCCAACAAGACAGTCTACCCAGCGGCACAAATTGCGTGAGTAGTCAGCGATAGTTTCTCTGTGACCGAGTTCGCCATTTTTTAAATCAAGATAAACACCATGACCGCCTAAACGATAGAAAGCCAACTCAAAGGTTGTTCTTGTTCTCAGGGAAGGCTTTTCAAACATGATAGCTCCACTCCGGCCTGCAAGAACCTGATTGTATTTCTTAGGATCCTTCTTCATTGCAGCAGCAGTATCTAAAATGTCTAAATATTCGTCCTGGCTAAATTCAAAGCCTGTTAATAAGTGACGCATCACAAGCTCCCATGCGACGGGCAAAGTCATAAACCTTGCAGTTAAAAAGAATAAAACTCAACAGAATTATTTCTGTATGTAAACAATAATAGCAAATATATATGAACTTGCTAGAAAATGACATTTTCTCACAAAAAACTCTGGTTTTGCCACATACATGTGCAAAAAAATGTGAGCCTATTTTACAACATTCCTAGTTTATTCATTGCCAGAGTTAAAGAGGCAATTGCTCTGGCTTCAGTTAACGGTGAATCAATGTCAAAAATCAGCTCCTTAGCTTCTCTTGGACTTACCTTGATAATGTTAATTGGTTCAGGTTCATCACCTTCCAGCTGCATTGGAAAGAGATCCATACATAAGAATGTATACATCTTTAACTGCAGCATTCCAGGGGCTACAGTCATTTCATTTCTTAAGGTTCTGACAGTCTTTGCGCCAAAGCCAATTTCTTCTTTGAGTTC
The DNA here is from genome assembly GCA_934218695.1 of uncultured Succinivibrio sp. Taxonomy (GTDB): domain Bacteria; phylum Pseudomonadota; class Gammaproteobacteria; order Enterobacterales; family Succinivibrionaceae; genus Succinivibrio. Next base: position 49,408 of record CAKQDA010000010.1, on the reverse strand, counting down.
ACGATTGCAAGCTTCTTTTGGAGCTTCGCCGTTATCTATTTTTCCCTTAACAAAGCCCAGTTCATATCTTTCAAAACCACAGGCATATTCAGATGTCAGATAAAAATCCCTGCCATCAAATGGCACAGCAAGGATTGCTCCGTTTCCGCCTGCTAAGCGTTCATATGTCATTTTCTTGTTATTAGAAAACTGAAGATCTAGCTGTTCTACGGTGAAAAAGTTAGAAACTTTCTCTCTCCTTTTGGAGAGAATAGCAGGTGTTTGTTTTTTTAAAGCAGAAAGATCCATATATACCGCCAATTTTTTATAATTCATTGTTATACTTTATCACTTGAAAAGATAAATTTCTTCATGACAGAAGGAAAGAGATTAATGCATAAAAATAATGCACAAGAAGAGGTCCGCCTGGACAAATGGTTGTGGGCGGCCCGTTTTTACAAAACCAGAAGCATTGCAAGATCAATGATTGAAGGTGGAAAGGTTGACTATAACGGAGTCAAAGCAAAACCTTCAAGAACAGTTGAAATTGGGGCATTAGTAAAAATTCTTCAGGGAAATGTCAGAAAGGAAGTAGAAATATTAAAGATATCTGATGTCAGGGGACCAGCTGTACAGGCTCAAACTCTCTATCAGGAAACAGATGAAAGTATTAAATTAAGAGAAAAACAGTTAGAGCAGATAAAAATCAATGCGCTTTTGGCACCACACCCTGATGAAAAGCCAAATAAAAAAGAAAGACGCGCTCTAATCAGTATGAAATATGGATGGTAATACGATGCAAACTTTTGAAAATAACAGTGTAGAAAGATTTTTATTCGACAATCACGGTGTAAGGGGGGAAATTGTTAAGTTAAAAACACCGTTTGAAGAGCTGTTGCACAAAGACTATCCACAATGTCTTAAAAAGACCATGATGGAACTGGCTGTAGCATCTGTACTGGTTGCCGCCACTCTAAAGGACGGCTCTGAAATTATGGTTCAGCTCAGAGGAAACAGTTCTTCTCCATTAAAATATGCCCTGATTAACATCAGACAGGATCTGTCTTTTTATGGTTCCGCTTCATTAAACGATGGTATTGCTATTGAAGATAATGCCTCATTAGGAGAACTTTGCGGAAAAGACTCTGTTTTAGTTCTTTCCGTATTTCCTAAAGACGGTCCTAAGTGGCAAGGTATTGTGGCTATTAACCCAGAATCCATCAGTGCTACCTTAGAGGACTACTTTAAGGAATCTCAGCAGTTACCTACAAGGTTCTTTATCAAAACTGACATGGAAACAGTTCAGTCTGGTGGTGTAATGCTGCAGATCATCCCTGAGATTAAGAATAACATGGAATCTTTAGAGCACCTGTCAGTACTTACAGATACCTTAAGTGAAAAGGAACTGTTTGAACTTCCTTTAGAAGAGTCACTGTCAAGGTTATTTGCCCATGAAGAAGTAAAGGTATTCGGGCAGCACGAAGTTAAATTCCAGTGTGTATGTTCAAAGCAGAGATGTGAAGCAGCATTAGCTCAGTTAACTCCAGATGAATTAAAGGATTTAATAGAAAAAGACGGTGGTACCTCTATGACCTGTCAGCACTGTGGCAAAAAGTACGACTTTTCCAGAGATGAACTAACTGAGATTTTGCACAGGATTTCTCAGTAAGTAATCAAAGTAAAAAATTCAAAGAAGATAAAAATGGACTTAAATTCAATCCCAGCTCCAAAGAGAGGCTGGGGCAATATTGCTGTTGCAAGCTGGAGCCATTTTGTAGGCGATTTTTATTGCAACCTGTTACCTGTTCTTCTGCCTCTTCTGGCTTTAAAATTCGGACTTTCATACTCGCAGTGCGGTCTGCTCTATATGATATTTCAGGTAAGTGCCTCATTCTTGCAGGCACCTATCGGAATTGCGGCAGATAAACACAATCTTGGAATAATACTCCCAATTTCAATTTTTACAGGAGGAGTTCTGGCAAGTGCTGTTGGACTTTGCTCATCAGAATGGTTACTTGTGATCATTATTTTCCTGTCAGGTATCTGTTCTTCTGGTTTCCATCCTATTGCCGGAGGTATGGTTCCTATAATTTCTCCAAAAGGAAAAGAGGTTCTGGCTACAAGTCTGTTTATCGTAGGTGGAAATATAGGCTTTGCTGTTGCTCCATTTATTACAGCTTTATACCTTGAATATTTCACACAGGAAGAGATTATCTACCTTGCAGTAATCCCTGTAGTCACCACCTTACTGCTTTTCAAGCGCGGTCTGTACTCTAAACCAAAACCAGAAAATGCAGCTCAGATCATCTCTTTAAAGAAGATTATTTCCAATAAACCATTCCTGTTACTTGTCTCTTCCATAGGTTTAAGAGCAGTATGCTATTGCTCTTTGGTTATCTTCATACCTCTTTTATATGCAGAAAAAGGTATCTCATCTGTTAGTGCCTCATCTGTTCTTATGACCCTACTAATTGGAACAGCAACAGGAGGAATGCTTGTAGGGGCTATTTCAACCAGGTTCAAATTAAAGACGCTGATTGTGTATTCATACGCATTAACTATCGCCATGATGGCTATATTCATGTACAAAGCGGATGATTCAGTTCTCTCCTATGTAAGTATTTTCCTTGCAGGTGTCGGTCTTTACGGTTCTACACCTCCTGCTATAGTTTGGGCGCAAAAGCTGTTACCACATGCCGATTCCTTTGCCACATCAATGATGTTGGGATTTACATTTGGCATTGGTTACGCTTTATCTGTTTTTGTAGGATGGTTAGGAGATTACATTGGACTGCAGCAGTCTCTGATTGTCTGGATCTTTTCAACCATGATCTTAGCCACAGTTGTGATTCTGAGAGTTAAAGAAAGTAGTGCAACACTACAAAAGTCATAAAGGAAACAGCTTGAGAAGAGGGAAGCAAGGACCTCTTAATATTCTATCTTTCCATGCCACTCTTAACGATTCCGGTGAGTACTGCTATTGCATTCCCGGAATTCAATCAATCTCTTGCAGTTATCCTTTATATTTAAGTTTCTCCGACTTTTTACTTAAAAGAGGTTATGCCCTTTTCGCAAAGTCGTCTCAACCAAATTATCATCTGACTTTATTATCATTCTTTATTTACGCTAAGATAAACACAAAGTCCCCTGCATGAATCAGGGGCAACAAATAACATAAGGTTAGATTTTAATGTTTTACCAAAAGCAGTACATAATCATTGTTTGCTAATGGAGAAGTAAGACCAGAGCTCTGATTGGACGACTCAAAAAGTTCAAGGATGACGTGTGCCGATTTGCACATAACTTTGCCGTGCCTTTTGATAACAATCAGGCAGAGCGTGATGTTCGCAATGTAAAAACAAAGACGAAAGTCTCAGGGGGGGTAGAAGTATTAAAGGAGCTCAGGACTACCTCAAAATAATGTCTTTCATTAGTACCGGAAACAAGCATGGTATTAACGCATTTGATGCTTTAACTGCTGCTTTTTCCGGTAATGCTAAAATTATTTTGGGTGAGGGTTCTAAATAGTTACTATTTATCTGTAATTGAACTGTAAATAAGCAGAAGAATTGAAGCTAACTTTTTCACATCAATGTAAAACAAGCTTACATTGTTAGCTTTATGCTTTAAGGCATATAATTTAGTAAAATTCTGATCAACTTGAGTAATTACAACTGGACCTATAACTAAAAATAAGTCATCAGTACACTTAACGCCACCAAATAACACAGGTTGTTCTTCGTTAATGATAACAATATTCTTTTCTTTGACTTCTTTTAGGATCTTTTTTCTAAATTCATAGTCTGTTTTTAGAACATTCCATTCATCGACTTCTTCTCTATCAAACTTCTCATAGTAGTGATTGTCTGATTTAAAGATATGAGTAGGCACTGGAACTAATTCTTTGACTAGTCCCAGTCCGTATGACAATGGCAGGATTTTCTGTTGTTTTTCTTTAGAATCATCCATATCTAGTTAAAGACAACCTTAAGAAATAAACCTGACTTAGAAAGATACATTTGACTCTAAGATAACATTGCTAAATGGCTTGCACTCAACAGTTCTTACTATAGCAACACTTGATGCTGATAGTTTTTTGAACTGCTCATAAGGTACTTCTACAACCTCAACTCCATTGAGTTTAGCCCATTCATGGAGCTTTTGGTAGAAAGCTGGATTTGCTTCTTTTGCCTCAGAGGCAATAGTTACTTTCTGGAATTTAGCTTCTGCATCGACAACTTTGAAAACATCATCAAATGAAGGAACACCATAAGTAACTGCAAGGTCGATTCTTTGGACTCCTTAAGGTACAGGCAATCCACAATCGCCGATAGTTAGTGTATCAAAATGGCCTAATTTTGAGATTACATATGATAATTCTGAATTTAAGCAAACAATCTTTTTCATTTTATTTCTCCTAGAGCTTATCTACTAAAACGTCAACTTTTGATTTCTTAATGAAATCTAAGACAGCATTAGCCTTTGGAATAGAAGGAGTTGCACCTTTAGTCTGTACTGCTAAAGCTGATGCTGCTGTTGCACATTTAATAGCAAGCGCAGGATTCATTCCTGTTGCTAAATTAGTAATTAGATAACCTAAGAAGGTGTCACCTGCAGCTGTTGTATCTACAGCCTGAACCTTGAAAGACTTACAAGAAATAGGATCACATCCTACCTGTTTTAAGATTGAGCCTCGAGAACCTAAAGTTAACACAAAAGAAGAATTTGGATACTTCTTTGTAAGTTCATCAATTAACTCATAAGGATCAGTATCAGCAGGCTTTGATACCATTGAAGAACCTTCGATCTCATTTACAATCAGGTAAGAGCATTTGCCTAAAGGTAATTTCAATAATTCATCAGAATATGGAGAAACATTAAAACAAACCTTTAAGCCTTTTTCGTATGCCTTATTGATCATGCATTCGATGTTATTAGTCTCATTTTGCAGAACTAGATAATCGCCCTTTTCAAAATGAGATAGGGTTTCATCTATATCCTCAGTTGTAATGGTTTTGTTTGAACCGCCATATAGAATAATACAGTTCTGACCATTATCATCTACCTGAATAATGGTATGACCACTAGTTTCATCTCTTTGCTTTAAGAAGTCTGAGTTGATCTTATTTTCAGTAAGTACGTTAATGAGAATCTGTCCGTCTGCTTTACCTACGGCACCAGCATGATATACATCACCACCAGCTCTGGCTAATGCGACAGACTGATTAAGACCTTTTCCACCTGCAAAAATATTTCTTCCTCTAGATTGAAGTGTTTCACCAGGAGTTACGAAATGAGGGACTTCATACACATAATCAATATTTAAAGAACCATAATTTAAAATTTTGGCCATAACAAAACTTCCTCAAAATAGTCTTTGATCTCTCAAAGAAAGGTTTCATTTATAACTAATTTTATTGTTTGTCTAAATATTGATGTTTTGTATGTTCTACTTCAATCTTAACTGAAATATTCATATTTAAGAAATTTTGAATTATGCACTTGTGATACAGATAACAAATGATAAACGGAAAAAAAGATAAAAAAGACGCTATAAAAAGACAAAAATTTGATCTTTATCAAGTTATAATAATAAGAAGTTTCAACTTAGGACATGATAAAAAATGAAGCCTATTTTTCTTGGAGTTAACATCGATCACGTTGCTACCGTACGTAATGCACGTGGAACAAATTACCCTGATCCTGTAACTGCAGCAGCTATTGCTGAACTTGCAGGAGCAGACAGCATAACAACTCACTTACGTGAGGACAGAAGACATATCACTGACAGAGATGTAAGGATCATCAGGGAAACAGTAAAAACCTCTTTAAATCTAGAGATGGCCGTAACTGATGATATTTTATCTATCGCTGTTGCAGTAGCTCCTCAAAAAGTGTGCATGGTGCCTGAAAGAAGAGAAGAGGTTACTACAGAAGGTGGCCTTGATGTTCTATCCAACATGGATAAAATCGAGAAGGCAATTAACAAGCTCGATAATGTAGGCACTGTCTGCTCTTTATTCATCGATCCTGTCAAAGAACAGATTGATGCTGCTGTAAAAGTCGGCGCACCTTTTGTTGAATTCCACACAGGACGCTACGCAAATGCCACCAATGAAAAAGCTGTCAATGAAGAGCTTAAAGTATTAACTGAGATGGCAGCATACGCTGACTCAGTTGGACTTGGAGTTAATTCTGGACATGGACTCAACTATAATAATGTAGCTGCAATTGCTGCTATCCCACAAATGAATGAATTGAACATTGGACACAGCATCATCGCACGTGCAATTTTCACAGGCTTGCCTGAGGCTGTAAAGACCATGAAAGAAATCATGGAAAAAGCCCGCAACAACTCACAGAAGTAATGAGGTAAAAATGAGCTTTAAAAATCTGTTAGAAAATTTCGGTCACACTGCAAATGATCGTGTTGAAGCAGCTATCGCTGCCTTAAAGAAAGGTCGTGGTGTACTTGTTGTTGATAACGAAGATAGAGAAAATGAAGGCGATTTAATTTACGCAGCAGAAACAGTTACTGATGCTCAGATGGCTTTCATGATCCGTGAATGTTCAGGTATTGTGTGCGTTTGTATCGAAGCTGAGCAGGCAAAACGTATGAATCTGCCAATGATGGTTGAGCACAATACTTCTGTTTACGGCACTGCATTTACCATTTCCGTAGATGCAGCAAAAGGTGTAACTACAGGAGTTAGCGCACCTGACCGCGTTAAGGCTATTAAAGCTGTTATCAATCCTGACGGTAAGCCTGAAGATCTGGCAAGCCCTGGCCATATGTTCCCATTAGTAGCAAAGAAAGGCGGTGTTTTAGAGCGCGATGGTCATACTGAAGCATCTGTAGATCTTGCACGTCTTGCTGCTTTTGCACCAGCTGGTATTCTTTGTGAACTGTGTGCACCTGATGGTCTGATGGCTAAATTACCACGTGTAACAACATTTGCAATGGAGCATGATTTAACCTGTCTTTCAATCGAAGACCTGATTGCTTACCGCAAAGAAAAGAATATCTAGTTTAAGACAGCGCTGCCTATGCAGCGCTTTTTATATGAATATTACAGATAATCTTAAACTCGGTTTCACTCAATACGGAGATCCTGAAGCTCCCAAGCTAGTTATAACTCCAGGCTGGGCTACAGATTCTAATTTTTTAAAACCATTTGTCTCGTTATTCCCCGATTACAACGTAACCATGCTTGATATGCCAGGATATGGGAAATCAGCTGACTTAAAGCAGTTTTCAATCTCTACAAGACAGACTGCCAATCTCATCCTTAATTCAATACCTGATAATTGCACTCTTATCTCCTGGTCACTGAGTACATTAGCTGCAAGTTGTGCATGCTACGCAGATACAGAAAAAAAGATTAATAGGTTTATCTCAATCTGTGGCACTCCACGTTTTCCTTCAGATCCAAACTGGCCTGGTTTTGACTACAGATATGTAGTTAAATGCTTAAAGCTGTTTGATGAAGGACGAAATATTCGTTCAATTAAATTATTCTTCAAAATGCAAACTCAGGGAGGATGCCTTACACCAGAGCAAAACAGGTTCATACTTGAAGCCTGCGATAAAATGGGAGACATCGATCCACAGGTATTAAGAAACGGCCTGTTTAAGATGGCCTACTCTGATCACAGAGAAGCATTCTTCAATCTTAGGATCCCATGTTTTCATATTTTTGGTGCTAAGGACAGACTAGTTAATCAAGAGATTGCTTCCAAAATTATGGATCAGAATTATCACCTGTGTGCAGTTCTGCAAAATTCAGCACACATGCCTTTCCTGACAGAAGGAGAGGAACTGTCAAAAATTATCAGACTTTTTATAAAAAATTCTAACTAACTGATATTCTTAAAAATTTAGCATTAAATATTCAGTACAAAAATACCGATAAAGTATGTAATGAATAGATCTGTCTTTTAGGCTTTAACTATGGATATTGCAACAAGTACCATTAGCAACATAGTTACGGCGGGCGTACCTCATGCAGCACAGGAAGCCCGTAGAGACAGTATGGCCCGCGAAACCATACCTCAAATCAGCCAGAACGCCCAATCCTCAGGTAATGCAGCAGTATCTCAAGGCAGTGTACAAACTGCTCCAGTAAACACAAATCTCTTCATACAAGCTGATGTTTTAATCAAAACCAATGGAGAGAAGGTAACTTCTAAAAAAGAAACCTCAAAAACAGATAAGAAAGAAGATACAAAAGAAGTAAAAGGCTCTGGTGGAGGAAAGGCATCATCCAGTTCTTCAGCCACAGGAGCAAGTCTTGGACAGAATGTCACTGCGTCAGGCTCCATGAATGCCGCATTAGGAGGCTCATTTGGCTCCTCTACAGGGGCCTCATTTTCGCAGGATGCTGAAGACAAAAGGCAAAAAGGAGATGGGTACAGCTCAAAAGCTATTGCCAATAGATACAACAGTAGCAGACCTAAGTTTAACTTAGGCATGAGTGTCAATGTCTCTGCCTAAGGTCTGTCAGTCCTCAATATCTTGATTTACTGAGTTTATTCATTTTCCTGAACTAGAGTCTTTAAATACTCCTGTTCAATCTTCTTTTGTTCTTCTTCGGACATTTCCTCAACAACTACTTCTTCGTTGTCGTCAGAGGCTAAAGAATTCTCAACTATCGGCTGTTCTTCAAACCATTCTGGTTTTTTATAAGAGATTTTATTTACGTACCACAATCTCTTTCCATGAGGAGTAACAACCTCCGCATCATCATCTACTGATTTACCAAGTAAAGCTCTGGCCATAGGGGCATCTACAGAAATACAGTTTGATCTACCAAAAATCTCATCGGATCCGACAATTCTGATCTGCAGCTTGGAGCCATCATCGTCAGATTCGATTTCCACATAGGCACCAAAGAAAACTCGACCTTCCTGCTGTTTGTTGTATTCAATAACCTGCAGATCATTCATGCAGTGTCTTAAATATCTAATACGTCTGTCAATCTGCCCCAGTAAACGTTTGTTATAGTGATAATCAGCATTCTCTGATCTGTCACCAAGACTTGCAGCCCAGCTGACTTTCTGTGTAATTTCAGGTCTTTTTACTTCCCAAAGATAATTTAACTCTTTATGAAGTTGGTCATAACCTTCTCTTGTTACAAATGGCTTACCCATATAGCTCCTAAAAAACTTAAAACCCGGTACATCAAATGTACCGGGTTATTTCAGTTTAATCTAAAAAATCAGATTATAACTGTGGACCAGCCTTAACTAGGTTACCACCTAAAGCTTCGAACTTCTTGAAGTTCTTGATGAAGCGCTCAGCTAAGTCCTTAGCCTTTGCATCCCACTGTGAAGCATCTGCATAGGTGTCACGTGGATCTAAGATCTTAGAATCAACGCCTGGTAATGCTGTTGGAACCTTGAATGAAAATACAGGGATTGTCTTGGTCTCAGCAGTATCGATTGAACCGTCTAAGATTGCATCGATAATACCACGGGTATCCTTAATAGAGATACGCTTGCCGGTACCATTCCAACCAGTGTTTACTAAGTATGCCTTAGCACCTGACTGCTCCATTCTCTTAACAAGTACTTCTGCGTACTTAGTTGGAGGTAATGATAAGAAAGCAGCGCCGAAGCATGATGAGAAGGTTGGGGTAGGCTCGGTAATACCACGCTCTGTACCAGCTAACTTAGCTGTGAAGCCTGATAAGAAGTAGTACTGAGTCTGCTCTTTATCAAGGATTGATACTGGAGGTAATACACCGAAAGCATCAGCTGATAAGAAGATTACGCGCTTAGCAGCAGGGCCCTTTGAAATTGGCTTTACGATGTTCTTGATGTGGTAAATTGGGTATGAAACACGGGTATTCTCGGTTACTGACTTGTCAGTGAAATCGATCTTACCATTTGCATCAACTGTTACGTTCTCTAACAGAGCGTCACGCTTGATTGCTGCCCAAATATCAGGCTCGTTTTCCTTTGACAGGTTGATTACCTTAGCATAGCAACCACCTTCGAAGTTGAATACGCCTTCATCATCCCAGCCGTGCTCATCGTCACCGATCAGTAAACGCTTTGGATCTGTTGAAAGGGTGGTCTTACCAGTACCTGACAGACCGAAGAAGATAGCTGTATTCTTGCCTTCCTTATCGGTGTTTGCAGAACAGTGCATTGCAGCGATGCCCTTTAATGGTAAGAAGTAGTTCATCATTGAGAACATACCTTTCTTCATCTCACCACCGTACCAGGTGTTCAGGATTAACTGCATACGCTCAGTTAAGTTGAATACAACTGCAGTCTCTGAATTTAAACCTAACTCTTTGTAGTTCTCAACTTTTGCCTTTGAAGCGTTTAAAACTACGAAATCAGGCTTGAAGTTCTTTAACTCTTCAGCTGATGGACGAATGAACATATTGGTTACGAAGTGAGCCTGCCATGCAACCTCTACAACGAAACGAATTGCCATACGGGTGTTTGCGTTAGCACCACAGAAACCATCAACAACATATAACTTCTTGTTTGACAGCTCTTTGCCTGCTAACTTCTTTAACTCATTCCAAGACTCTGTTGATAGAGGCTTGTTATCATTCTTGAACTCATCGGTTGTCCACCAGAAAGTATCCTTTGAGGTGTCATCCTTAACGATGAACTTATCCTTAGGAGAACGACCAGTATAAACACCAGTCATTACATCTACAGCACCCATCTCAGTCTGGTAGCCCTTGTCGTAGCCGTCTAGACCTGCTTTGGTCTCTTCTGCGAATAAGGTCTCATATGATGGGTTGTGAACGATCTCAGCTGCACCGCTGATACCATACTTAGCTAAATCAAGCTCTTCAAATAAGCTCATTTTTTTCTCCACGTGTTATCTGAGTGAGACTCAGGTTTCTATAGTTACATCTCTGATTTTACCGTAATTTGAAAATTTGTGCATATTTTTTAAAAAATAAATCGATCAATATTTATCAACTTTGAAAATTTTTTTTATTTAGTTTTTGTAAAGCTGAAAAAAGTCAAAAATCATATACAATGAAGCACAAATGATTTTTGATTAACAGAAGTCCGAACTGAAATTTTCGGCACAGCAAAAAGGTTCCTATGAGTAAAATTAGTGTTAGCAATAAAGCACAAGAATACTTTTTAAACATCATTAACAAGCAGAAGATGGAAGGTTTGGCTATCCGTCTTACTGCATCTAATGTTGGCACACCAGGCGTCCAGTGTGGAATTTTATATTGTCCTAAAGAGTACATCACCTCTAACGATGAGCACTTTCAGATGAAGGGCTTTGAAATTGTAATCGACAGTTCTGTGTCTGAATATCTGGATGATTCAGTTATCGATTTAACAAAGAACGATGATGGTGAAGACCTGCTGACTTTCCATGCCCCTAACCTTAATAAACAGGATCTGCCTGCAGATGCAACTCTGTTTGATCGTTTGAAGAAATTCATCGATTCCACAGTAAGTCCTTCTTTGGCAGCACACGGTGGTGCTGTCTCATTGGTTGATGTTACAGATGATGGCATCGTAAAAGTCAAGTTCACTGGTGGTTGCCTTGGCTGCTCAATGGTGGGAGTAACTTTAAAGGAAGGAATCCAGACTCAGTTAAATCAGGCATTCCCTGGTATGATAAAAGACGTTGTTGATGTTACTGCACATGAAGTTACTGACCAAACTTACGGTTAACAATTACTTCTTAACAAAAAACGGACCTGTGGTCCGTTTTTTTTCTTAAAAGATCATGAATTATTCAGATTTCTGTTCTCTGCTTAATAGAGACATCGCAGCCTCTCTTCCTGATTTCCCTTTATACAGAACATTGTAAACTTCAGTACAGATAGGCATCTGCACGGATAGTTTTTCACAGAGATCTTTTACAACTGCACTCATGGTGTAACCTTCAACCACCTGACCGATCTTGTCTAAAGCTTCCTGACAGGAAAACCCCTGACCCAGATAGTAGCCAAAACGGCGATTACGTGACTGATTATCAGTACAGGTAAGAATAAGATCTCCCAATCCAGACAACCCCATAAATGATTTTGGAGTAGCGCCAAAAGCCACTCCAAATCTTGTCATTTCCACTAAACCGCGGGTAATAAGAGCAGTTCTTGCATTAGCTCCATAGCCCAAACCATCAGAAAGACCTGAACCTATTGCAATAACGTTTTTAATAGCACCACCAAGCTGAAGACCTAATAAATCATCACTTCCGTAAATTCTGAAAGTCTTGGTATGCATCAACTCAGAAAATTCTTTAATGAACTGTTCATCAGTTCCTGCCATGGCTATGGCTGTTGGCAGTCCTTTTGCAAGTTCAATAGCAAAGGTTGGTCCAGACAGTGCAGCCATAGGTGTAGATGAACCTAAAATATCTTCAGCTACATCACTTAATAATCTGCCCGAAGATTTATCCAGGCCTTTAGTAGCCCAGGCAATTCTATGATCAGAGTTTAAAAAAGGTTTAATTGAGGCAAGCACCTGAGCAAAAGTATGAGATGGTACAACTACCAGAACATTCTTTGAAGCCTTTACAACCTCTTCCAATGAACTTGATACGGTTAGTGTATCTTTAAATCTTATGCCAGGAAGGTACTTTTCATTGACGCGGTCCCGCTGCATTTTTTCTGCGTTAACAGGATTACGGCACCACAGCATCACAGGTAAACCTTTTGATGCTGTAGATTGTGCTAGAGAGGTACCGTAGGAACCGGCACCTATCACACTTAAAGAACAGGAATATTCAGACATAGTTCGCTCAACTAAGCCTGTGGAGCCTCGTTCTTAGCTTCGCCGTTTGCTACGTCTGACTGCTGGGCTTTAGCAGCCTCTTCAGCTTTGTGAGCTCTGAACATAGCTTCAAAGTTTAATGGACGCAGATTAAATGGAGGGAAAGATGCTCTACTAATTAATGAAGCAATATGTTCTCTTGCATATGGGTACAGAATATTAGGAGCTACACCGTTTAATAAGTACTCAGCTGATTCTTTATCTACCTTGTGAACCAAGAAGATACCTGCCTGATGAACTTCACAAATAAATGCAGTTTCTTTATCTAATGTGCAGGTTACAGTAACTCTCAGATCAACCTCATAGTTGTCCTCAGCAATATTCTGGGTTTTTGCATCAAAATCAATCTTGATCTCAGGCTTCCACTCTTTTGTAAATAAACCTGGAAGATTAGGGGTCTCTAATGAGCAGTCTTTAGCATAGATTCTTACGATATCAAATGCAGGCTGATCTGTGTTCTGATTTTGTGTATTTGCGTTGTCAGACATTTTTTATTTCCTTATGATTAAATTAATTTTTGTTTGACAGAGGTAGGTTATCCATTGACCACTGAGTAATACCACCATCTAAAGTAAATACTTTGGTGTAACCCTGTTTTTTCAATGAAACAGCTCCGTTGAAACAATCTGAATCCATCTTATCTTTGCCAACAAGAATAACAGGTCTATCCTTGTAGCTGTCGATTCTATTGAGTTTTCCTGATTTGATATCCTGTAAAGTAATGTTTACTGAGCCTGCAATATGCCCCTGTGAGAACAGATTATTTGCTCTTACATCAACATAAACACCATTTTCACGATTTACCATTACAGTTGCCGCATTTGAACCTAATTTCTTAACTCTAGCAATCATAATGCGAACTTGAGTGTAAATTAAAGCACAAAACAGGGCTATAAAAACCAGTACCATGATTTGGTGGCGACTGGCAAATTCAATATATTGTTCTAAATTGTCAGATGAGAATAAATCACCCACAATGACACCTCTTGTTGTCAAAAAACTTGTCAAAAATGTTTAATGCAGAATTTTAGCATAACAAGTGCTCTGACAAAAACATCTAAGCTCACATTTGCTAGGTTTAATGCATCCTAGAATCATTTTGCATGATAATTTTCAAAAATTAGGGCTGCAGAAAATTGTTAAAAATGTCATTTCTGTCCTAACTTTAGTCTAATTCTGTTCAAACAAACAGTGAATATATTTGCCTTTACCAAGTTAGTTTAGACTAACTATTTTACCAAATTGATAAAATTGCTTTAAAAACTCATTAAAACGCTACAAAAAAACTGTAAAATAATGCCAGCTATTTTTTTTATTTTTTTGATGAGTACAACAAGTATGACAAAAAAGAAACCTTTAGCCCTAATTATCATGGATGGTTGGGGAGACAATCCTATCAAAGATTTTAATGCTGTAGCAGCTGCAAAGACACCAAACCTAGACAACCTTGAAGCAAACTATGCTCACACTGACATTCAGGCTTCAGGTATTGATGTAGGTCTGCCTGCAGGTCAGATGGGTAACTCTGAAGTAGGTCACACCAACATTGGTGCAGGTCGTATTGTTTATCAGGAATTAACCAGAATTGGTAAAGCAATTGAAGATGGTGACTTCTTCAAAAACGAAACCTTATGCAAAGCAGTTGATGCTGCCGTTAAAGCTGACAAAGCAGTTCACATCATGGGTTTAATGTCTCCTGGCGGAGTTCATTCTCATCAGGACCATATTGTTGCAATGATTAAGCTTGCAGCTCAGCGCGGCGCAAAGAAAGTTTACTTCCATGCATTCACTGACGGTCGTGACGTTGCTCCACGCTCAGCACATAATTACATCAAGGTTATCGAGAATGCATTCAAGGAAGCTGGTGTTGGTCGTATCGCTACCATGGTTGGACGTTACTATGCAATGGATCGTGATAACCGCTGGGATCGTGTTCAGCAGGCTTATGACCTGTTAACTCAGGCTAAGAGCCAGTTTGCACCTTTTGCAACAGCTGATGAAGCTTTAGATGCAGCTTACGCTCGTGATGAGAACGATGAGTTCGTAAAAGCATCTGTAATTGGAGAAAAGGCTCCTTTACAGGATGGTGACTCATTAGTTTTCATGAACTTCCGTGCTGACCGCGCTCGTCAGATCACACGCTCTTTTGTAAACTCCGATGCAGAATTCACTGGTTTCAAGCGTGAAGTTAAACCAAAATTAGCAAGCTTCGTAATGTTAACCCAGTACGCTGCCGACATTAAGACAGATTGTGCTTACCCACCAGAGGATTTAACCAATACCTTAGGTGAGTGGTTATCTAAGAAGGGAATGACTCAGTTACGTATTTCTGAGACTGAAAAATACGCTCACGTAACCTTCTTCTTCAACGGTGGTGTTGAAACACAGTTCCCTGGCGAAGACAGAATTCTTATCCAGAGTCCTAAGGTTGCAACTTATGACCTGCAGCCAGAGATGAGCTCAACAGAGTTAACAGACAAGTTATGTACTGCTATTGAGTCAGGAAAATACGACATGATTATATGCAACTACCCTAACGGTGATATGGTTGGTCATACTGGCGTATTTGATGCTGCTGTTAAGGCCTGCGAAGCAGTTGATCACTGCATCGGTCGTGTAATCGAGTCATTAAAGAAAGTTGATGGTGAGTGCTTAATCACTGCTGACCACGGTAACTGTGAGAGAATGAAGGATCTACAAACTGGTGTTCCTTACACTGCCCACACCAACCTGCCAGTTCCTTTCATCTACTTCGGCAGAAAAGCAACAATGCGTACCGACGGTCGCCTGTCTGATATCGCTCCTACCATGTTATATCTAAAGGGTATTGATGTACCTGCTGAGATGACCGGTAAATCAATTGTAAAACTAGCAGACTAGTTAATTTGTCAGTTACAACTGGTTAAGTAAAATGTCACCAAGCAACAAACTGCAAGGTGGCATTTTTGTTCTCATAAGAGAAGCATAAGTTATTAAAATTTCAAAACAAACTTAAAAGAGCTTCATAACTTTAATTTTCTCAAATCAAAATAGCCCCACAGCATTCCAACCACAAGTCCACCTATATGGCAAAGGTTGGCTATTCCTCCCATGAAGAAACTTATAAAAATAAAGATCACACTCACTGTAAGCAGTCCAGGTGGAATATTAAAGGATGGAGGAAGATCTTTGCGTCTTGAAAGTACTCCTGAATAACCTATAACACCGTATACAACACCTGACAGCCCACCAAAATAACCATTCATATCTGTCATAAAGCAGTACTGTACAACATTAGACAGTAAAGCAACACTGATAAACAGTGAAAAGAATTTTACTTTTCCAAAGGTTCTTTCGATTGGCCTTGCCATAGCCTCAAACATCACCAGATTGAAAGCTATATGAATGAAGGAGAAATGAACAAATGTCGGAGTTAAAAGTTTATAGTAGTCAGTTATGCTGCTGAAAATTTCAGCTTTACCTAAAGCTAAATACTGAATAACCAGAGAGTCATCAATTAAAGATAACACATAGACTGCAATACAGATGATCTCAACTAAGGTTGTAATTGATGAAATATCAAAAAACAGAGGAAACAGCATTCCCACATTAAGCCGCTTTTCTCTGCGAATAGTCTTGCCCTTATTCCAGGAAGCCTGAGTAAATTTTGCATCAAAAGGAGAGTTGGCGTATTTTAAAACTTCTCTTTTAGCTCTGCTCATATCAAAGCTGTTAGTTACAAAGACAGTACAACGTCCTGTCATACTTTCTTTAGCTTTAGCCTTAATACCTATTGACGCAAGATAATCTACAAAGCCCAAAGCCTTCTCTTTTGGGAGAAGGCATACTTCGTAGGTAAAATCGTCAACTATTTCGAATTGAGCCATTTGAGATACTCTGCAACGCCCTGAGCCACAGTTTTGAACTCAACATCACAACCGGCATTACGTAGCTGAGTTAAATCAGCCTGTGTAAAACACTGGTAATGTCCTCTTAAGTGATCAGGGAAAGGAATAAACTCAACCTCACCTCTACCAAAATGCTTAATTACAGCTTTTGCAATATTTAAGAAAGGCTCAGCTCTGCCAGTACCGCAGTTATAGATTCCAGATGGTCCTTTGTGTTCTAGGAACCACAGATTAACTTCGGCTACATCACCAACATAAACGAAGTCACGCATCTGACCGCCATTTTCATAACCGTCGGTTCCTTCAAACAATTTTGGATTTTCGCCCTTTAACATCTGATTGTTCAGATGAAAAGCTACGGATGCCATTGTGCCTTTATGACCTTCTCTTGGACCGTAAACATTGAAGTATCTTAAACCGACAACCTGTGATTTTAGGTTTGGAAGACGTCTTCTTACATATTCATCAAACAGGAACTTAGAATAGCCGTATACGTTTAGTGGACCTTCATTCTCTCTGTCCTCAACGTAGACGTTTCCATCACCGTATGTAGAGGCTGAAGAAGCAAAGAAGAAAGGAATTCTATGAGCTACTGCAAACTCAAAGAGGTTGACTGTATATTCATAGTTATTCTTCATGATGTACTTACCATTCCACTCTGTTGTGGAAGAGCAGGCTCCTTCATGGAAAATAGCTTCGATGTTCTTTGTACCATATTTTGCATCGAAAGCTTTTTCATTTAAAACCAACTGCAGAAAATCTTCTTTATCCATGTAATCTGCAATATCAAGATCTGTTAGATTGATGAATTTATGACCATTAGTAAGGTTATCAACAACTAAAATGTCCTTGATACCTCTATCATTTAAATGTTTTACGATATTTGAACCGATAAAACCGCAACCACCTGTTACAATAATCATGTTAATTTCCTTAGTTGACTTTGATTTCTCAATTATAATATCTAATAACGATAAATCATCACAATAGTACTTTTTTGTATGACTTATTTCTATTTCTCAGCAACCCCAATAAGTCAAAAGATAAAAGATGCAACAATAATCAGAAGCTTAGAAATTATGGCAGATACAGTTTCAAAAAAATATCTTATTATTTCCCCATCATGGCTTGGAGATCTCATCATGTCTCAAAGCCTCTTAAAAATGTTGAAAAAACTCGATCCTCTCTGTTCGATTGATGTTTATGCTCCCAAATACACCTTGCCGATTCTGGACAGAATGGAAGAAATCGATAACAAAATCATCAATCCATTTGGGCATGGAGCTTTTGACTTAAAAAAACGTTATGAAGAAGGGAAAAAATTAAGAGCAGGCAACTATGACTGTGTGATTGTTCTACCTAATTCATTAAAATCAGCACTTATTGCACTGTTTGCCAATATCCCTGACAGAAGGGGATTTAAGGGAGAATCCAGATATTTTATTCTGAATAATATGCGCTCAAACAAAAAAGATTTCCCTTACATGGTCGAGCGTTATGTGGCACTTGCCTTTAATAAAGACAAAGTCAGAACCGCATCAGATCTGCCAAAATTTGATTATCCAAAATTAGTTATAAAAAAGCTCAATGAGAGCAGAGCTGAGGAGCTGAATCTGGACTTTTCCCGCAAAGCTTTAGTTTTAGGTTGCGGAGCAAACTACGGTCCGGCAAAATTATGGCCGGTTGAATACTTCGCTGCAGTATCAGACTACTGGATAAGCAATGGAGGTATGGTTGTCGGGTTGGGTTCAGCAAAAGATATACCTACTGTAGAAGCAATCTACAACAAACTCAAAGATGAATCCCGGCAGTACTTTATCAATATTGCAGGAAAAACAAATCTTACTGAAGCTCTTGATATTGTAGGACAGTGTACAGCTGCAGTATGCAATGACTCTGGTCTTATGCACACCGTAGCTGCAGCAGATATCCCTCAGGTATGTATCTTCGGCTCAACCTCAACAAACTACACTCCACCGCTATCAGATAAAGCTATCTGCGTTGAATCTGATGAGAAGTGCCACCCATGCTTTGAGAGAACCTGTAAATATGGAACTTACGCCTGCCTGAAGGGAATAAAACCAGAAACTGTAATAGAAAAGCTTAAGACTCTCGTTAAAATTTAAGGTAGGATCATGCATTTTTCTTCAAGACTAGCACTATTTATTTACAAGACACTTACTACTCTGACTGCACCTTTAGGTGCAGGTTATCTTGCTTATAAAAAAAGAAAAGATCCTCCTTATGGCAGAAGAATTTTTGAACTTTTAGGGTGCCATTCTGACAGTTTTGATAGTTGCATATGGTTTCATGGAGCTTCTGTTGGTGAGATAAATGCAATTAAACCCTTGGTAGCAGAATTTAAGAAACAACATCCTAATGAAAATATCGTCTTAACTACAATGACAACCACAGGGCTAAATGCGGCAAAGTCCTTAAAAGGTATTAAGGTAGTGTTCTCACCATTAGATTCTCCATTATCTGTAACCGGTTTTTTAAGATCTTTTAATCCCAAAGCTCTGATTATAATCGATACTGAGCTCTGGCCTAATATGCTCGGGCTTACAAAGAAACACGGATGCAAAATTGCAATTGTAAATGCAAGAATGCAGGAAGAAAACTGCGAGAGCTACTTAAAACATAAGGTTCTAGTTGAAGATCTGATATCAGGCAACCTTTCAAAAGTAATGTGTATTACTGAGAATGACAAGAACAGATTTATTAAAATTGGAGTACCAAAACAAAATGTAATGGTAACAGGTAACATTAAATACGATTTAAAGCCCAGAGAATATATGTTCAATGACTCTAAAAAAATAAAAGATCAACTTTTAGGCAACAGCGTATTTGGTGCAATCAGTATTCACGACGGAGAAGAGCATACTGTCATTGACGCGTATCTAAAAGCAAAAGAAACTATAAAAGATTTAAGACTTATCATAGTTCCAAGGCACCAGAGTTCCGGAACATTATCCTGTGAGTATCTGGAAAAACTGGGGGTCACATACGTTAGAAAGAGCGCATTGAAATCTTTGTCTGACTTTAATGGTGATGTATTAGTCGGCGACACAATTGGTGAAATTGAATCATATTTTGGACTTTGTGATCTCGTTCTTATGGGAGGAAGTTTTACAAATATTGGAGGACACAATCCTTTGGAACCTGCCTTTTTCTCTTTACCTGTGTTAACAGGCCCTGACTATCACAACTTTACAGAACAGTTTGATAAACTCATTGAACACGGTGGCGCATACTTGGCAGAAGACTGCAACAAACTTGCAAAATACATCATAAAACTGATTTCAGATAGAGAGCTGTTAAAAAAGACTGGAATAAAAGCTCTGGATATACAGCAACAGGGACGAGGGGCTTTAAACAAAACATTGGAACAGCTAAATAAACTGCTCTACTAGAAAGGAATCTATTAGCCTTCTGCAAGGCTAGTAGATCTAAACCAATGACAATCAGGCTCTTACTGAGTTAATAAACTCAATATATTCTTTTGCTCCTTGAGCAATTCTCTGAGCTGTTTCCTTATCATCATTCTTAATTCCATAAATGGCAAACATCCCCGCATAGTCAGCTTTGCACATTTCAAGAGATTTCTGTATTGAGCATAAGTATTCTTCAACTGAACGGTGATGAACACCTTCTGAAGTGTAATCTTTCTCTTCACTTCCACAGGTTACAGCAATACCTACTTTTTTACCCTCTAAGTGATATGCTCCAGCAAATGCCCAGCCGGCAGTTAACACCTTGTCAAACCATTCTTTTGTCTTAGGAGGGCATGTAAACCAATATAATGGAAACTGGAATATGATTGAACCAGTGTTATCTACCAGACAATGTTCCTTGGCAACGTCAATAGTCCCAGTTGGGTACGCACTCTGTAAATTATGGATAACAATATCGTCAGGATATTTCCTCATTTCTTCTACAAGGCGACGGTTTGCGTTAGACCTGTCATATGTAGGATGATCAACTATAACTAATGTTTTCTTTCCAACCATTTTTTTTCAAGAGATTTACTCCTGCCTCTAATCTTTTAATATCAGTTCAATTTTACAAAAGTTTTTTTATAAAAGAGCGTTATTTTTCAAAAATATAAAATTGATCTCATTAAAATAAATCTTTTTTGTTAAATCTCTTGTAACCTCTTTCTTAAAAGATCTTAACAACCTGTCTAACATATATTTTTTCATTTCATCATTCAATCTGGTACAACAGCATTTGTCAAAATCTATGATTGCAACTTTTCCCTCATCATTCATCAGAATATTTCTGATATTAAGATCTGTATGCAGAATATTCTCTTTAAAAAACAACGAAACTGTTCTTCCGATATTTGAATACTCTTCCTGAGTAAGCTCTCTTTTAGAGATCACATAGGATAAGTCTCTATAGCCGTTCATCCTTTCAATGACAATATCCTGAGTTACTGATAATAAGCCTTTTTTTTCTCTTGCAATCACAGGTTTTGGAACAGGTAATCCTTTTGATAGCATATAATCAAGCAGTTTGAATTCATCAAATGCTCTATGAGCATTTTTTTCAAAAATAAAAAAACTGTCTTTAATTAACTTTCCAAAAAAACCACCTCGTCTGTAATGTCTTAACACCAGGTCTTTTCCGTCTTTAATGTATAAAAGCGTCTGTCCTCTACCAATACAATAGGTTGTCCTGCTGCTTTTTGTAATTTCGTCTCTATCAAAAAAGCTTTCATAATAACTGCTTTTTTGGCTTTCATCTGTTTTTTCAAATGAAGATGTCACGATATAGGTTGCGTCATTAATTTTTTCTTTATAAAAGGTAGCCACTGCCATATTCCTTATTACACACAACTATCTATTTCCTTTACATGAGCTATCTTAGAATGAGACAGGTAATAATGCTACAATTAAGATCGTAAAATTTTGGAGTTTTATGAAAAATCAAATCAAATCTGTTTGTATTTTGCGACTTTCAGCATTAGGTGACTGTATAAATGCATTCGGCTTAGCTAATGCCTTGAATGAAAAGTATAAAGATCTGGATGTTCACTTTGTTGTCGACAAAAGATTCTCTTCATTGTTTATTGATGAGAACGGATGTCCTCTGATCCCAATGGAAACTGTTGACATAAAAAAATTAGGTCTCTTAAAAGCAGGATTCCAGTTGTATAAGAATTTAAAAAAGAAAAAGTTTGATGCATTATTTAATCTGCAAACTTCTATAAAGGCATCCATTTTATCCCTCTTTATAAAGGCTAGGTTAAAATATGGATATGATTCTCAACGACGAAGAGAAGGTCAGATATTTTTTATTAACAGACAGATCAAGTCACCTGATAATCCTCATGTTTTAGCAGGATTTTTAGCCTTTGCACACCAGACAGGATTTACAGATTTAAAACCTAGCTGGAACTACAGACTATCAAATAAAGAATTAGATACAGCAGATAATCTCATCAAAGCTGAAAACAAAAAAGTATTTGCAATTGCTCCTGCTTCAGCAAAAAAAGCCAAAAACTGGACTGTAGAAGGGTATTCAAAACTCGCTAATTATGCAATTGACAAAGGATTTCACGTTGTCATATTAGGTTCAAATTCTGAATATGAGGAGCATCTTTGCGATGAGATAAATAAAAATACTCATAATAGATGTGAAAATCTTTGTGGAAAAACCTCTCTGAGAATTTTAGCGGCAGTTATCAGTAAAGCATCTTTAGTACTTTCTCCAGACAGTGCAGCAATGCACCTAGCTTCATCACTAAACATTCCTGTGATTGGATTATTTGCTATTCATAATCCTGACAGAGTTGGATCCTGGAATTATCGTAATTTAGAAGTAAGTGTTTACCAACAGGTCGCAACAAAAGAACTTCTTGGGAAAACTCCCGGATGGAGATATAGAGTCCATGATGAAAATGCCATGCAGCATATTCAAATTGATGACGTAATAAACTCTTTTAACAAAGCATGCGAGGAATATAGTATTTAATCATGCAGACATTAGCTGTTTTTCCAGGTACCTTCGATCCATTAACTTTAGGCCATTTGGATATCATAAAAAGAGCTTCTAAAATTTTTGATGAAGTTATTATAGCTGTAGCCAAAAGTCCTTCAAAGAATACTCTTTTTGATTTGAATACTCGAGTATTACTTTGTAAGGAGTCAACCAAAGAACTTTTGAATGTTTCAGTCACAGGTTTCAGTGGAATGCTGGTAGATTTTCTAAAAGAGAAAAATGCCAATATTCTTGTGAGAGGATTCAGAACGGTTGCAGATTATGACTATGAGACTCAGCTTGCAGGCATGTACAGATTAGCAATGCCTGATATGGAAATTGTAATGCTTCCAACTAATTCTGCTGTTTCATTTATATCATCAACGTTAGTTAGAGAGGTAATAATCCACAAAGGAGATATTTCCAAATTCGTTCCAGATGCTGTTTATAGGTTTGTTAATCAGTCTAAATAAACAATTCCGTTTCAAAACTATTTTTGACAGTGAGGACAAAAGAAGGTAGAGCGTTGGCCCTGGACAATACTTTTAATTGGAGTATTGCATATCTTACAAGGCTCACCTTCATGTCCGTACACAAATAAATTCTGGACAAAGTAACCTAATTTTCCGTCTGCTCCTGAAAAGTCACGTATTGTAGTTCCACCTTTTTTAATTGATTCAGACAATATTTTTCTAATATTGTCTACTATAACCGAACACTCTTTTTTAGTAACACTATTTGATTTTCTTTCAGGACTTATCCTGCTGGCAAATAAGACTTCTGATGCATATATATTACCAACACCTACAACAACAGCATTGTCCATCAACGCCTGTTTTATACTCTTTTTTAACTTAGATAATCTCTTAAATAAGTATTCCCCATTAAATTCATCTGAAAAAGGCTCAGGTCCCAAATCTTTTAGTGGTTCATTAAGGTAAGGGGAATTGTTTAAGGAAAAATACATGACAAGCCCAAAGCGTCTTATATCATTCAGCCTGACAGCTTTGCCTGCCGTTGTTACCACCTCAAAATGGTCATGTATGTGCATTGGTTCATTTTCATCTAGAACTCTCAGATGACCGGTCATTCCTAAATGCAACAGCAAGTATCCTTTATCGGTAGTAATTATTATGTATTTTCCACGTCTGGAAATGTCAGAAACAGTTGAACCTTCAAGTTTATGCAAGTCATTTGAAAATGGTTTCCTAAGCGATTTATCATCAAAATTGACTGTTTTTATAACTGAATTCAAAAGAGTCTTTTCAATTCCTCTTTTAGTAACTTCAACTTCTGGCAATTCAGGCATTTTAAATCTCCTTTGTACACCGAAATTATATAGCATAGATAACCGTTGGTAACAGAAACTATGATCAAGTTACGAAAATTTTGCATAAATGCATGCTGTATATAATTCAAAATCACCGGAAGTATTTGCTGTAAGTTAAAGGAGCGTCATTAACAGCAGGTAAAAAAGCAGACATGAACCAAGAGTCTGAACTTTTTATGAATTGTTATGATCTCATCGGATCTGTAAGATTAAAAACGAGATCTTAGGAATTCAACGAACAAAATTATTAGGAAAAGGTTTTATTAAACAGGGGAAAACTAGAAAATTAGGAAGGAATGGTGCTGGCAGTAGGGCTTGAACCCACGACCCCCTGTTTACAAAACAGGTGCTCTACCAACTGAGCTATGCCAGCACACTTCACGGGGACCTATTATACTGATCTTTTTTGAAATGACAACATTTTTTTTAGTTTTCTACTGAAAATTTTTGTAAAATTATTAACAATCAATAACGCTATGCTGAAGGCTGCATTTTATGGATACTGTGAAACTGGATTGTCGTGGACTTAGCTGTCCAGAACCTCTAACGCTTTTACGCAATGCAGTGAGATCTGCTCAACCAGGCCAAGTGATAGAGTTATTGTCTGACGATCCTGTTTCTTTAAGAGATATTCCTGCCTTTTGCAAGTTTATGAATCACTCCCTTGTTTCAATGCCAAACAAGAAAAATCCTTATCTCTTCGTAGTTAAAAAGAAAGAATAAATTCATCCCAAAAAAGGTGTTCCTTTTTTATTAAAAAAAGCAAAAATCAAGCCTTTAATGGTAAAATGTAGCATATTTTCATTTTCGATGTGAGTTCAATCACTCACTTAATATTTTTTTTGTAAGGTTTAATTCAGATGTCTAACAAATACGACCTTCAAACATTTCAGGGCTTAATTCTTACCCTTCAAGATTATTGGATGCGTCATGGTTGCATGATTGCTGAACCATTTGATATGGAAGTGGGAGCTGGAACTTCACATCCTATGACTTTCTTAAGATCATTAGGACCAGAACCAATTTCATGTGCATATGTCCAGCCTTCAAGAAGACCAACTGATGGTAGATATGGCGAAAACCCTAATAGATTACAACATTATTATCAGTTTCAGGTAATTTTAAAACCTTCTCCAGATAACATTCAGGAACTCTATTTAGGCTCATTAAAGGAATTAGGTTTCGATCCTACCGAAAATGACATCAGATTTGTTGAAGACAACTGGGAAAATCCTACTTTAGGTGCATGGGGTCTTGGTTGGGAAATCTGGTTAAACGGAATGGAAGTTTCACAGTTTACATATTTCCAGCAGGTTGGCGGTCTTGAATGCTTCCCTGTAACCGGAGAATTAACATACGGTCTAGAAAGACTGGCAATGTACATTCAAAAGAAAAAGACTGTATACGATTTAATCTGGGCTCACACTGCAAATGGCGACGTTACATATGGTGATGTTTTCCACCAAAACGAAGTTGAACAGTCTACTTATAACTTTGAATACGCAGATACAGATTTCTTATTCAAGATGTTTGATCAGATGGAAAAAGAAAGCAGCGATCTGTTAAATCTTGAGAAGCCTCTACCTTTACCAGCTTACGAAAGAATTCTAAAAGCAGCGCACTGCTTTAATTTACTAGATGCTAGACATGCCATTTCTGTAACAGAAAGACAGCGTTTTATTCTAAGAATCAGAACATTATCTAAGGCTGTTGCTGAGGCATATTACAAATCAAGAGAAGCTTTAGGTTTCCCAATGTGCAAAAATGAGCCTGCAAAGTAAGATCGGGATTTAATCATGACTACAAAGAATTTATTATTGGAATTAGGAACAGAAGAGTTACCACCAAAATCATTGCGTAACCTTGCACAATCACTTCATGATTCTTTCGTTAAACAGTTAAAGGATGAAGGATTATCATTTTCAGGGTCTAAATGGTACGCCACACCAAGAAGGTTAGCTCTATTTATTTCTGACTTGTCTGACAAGCAAGAAGACAAAGAAGTAGAAATCAAAGGACCTGCAGTTAAAGCAGCATTTGATGCAAATGGAGCACCTACTAAAGCTGCTTTAGGATGGGCAAAAGCTAACGGAATCACCGTAGAACAGGCAGACAGATTAAAGACAGATAAAGGTGAGTGGCTTTATGTAAAGACCACCAAGAAAGGACAGGAAACAGTAAACGTGGTTCCTGAAATGTTTAAGAATGCACTAAAAGCACTTCCAATCCCTCGCTTAATGCATTGGGGAAATAAGCGCGAAGAGTTTGTTCGTCCTGTACATACATTATGTATGTTATATGGAGAAGAGCTCATTTCAGGTAGCATTCTTGGTGTTGAGTCATCCAAAACAATTAATGGACACAGATTCTTAGGTTCACCTAAGGTTAACTTAAAATCTGCTGACACATACGTAGAACAGTTGAAGAATGAAGGCTGTGTTGTCGCTGACTATGAAGAAAGAAAGCAATCAATCATAAAACAGGTTACTGATATTGCGAATTCAGTTAACGGTAAAGCTGATCTTGATGATTCTCTTGTTGAAGAGGTTACATCAATTGTAGAAGAACCTCACATCTTTAAGGCCACATTCGAAGAAAGGTTCTTAAAGGTGCCTGCTGAAGCTCTTGTTTATACAATGAAGGGTGATCAGAAATACTTCCCAATCTATGATCAGAACAACAAACTATTACCTGCATTTGCTTTTGCTTCTAATATTAATCCAGAAGATCCATCTTCTTTGATTTCTGGTAACGAAAGAGTTGTTAGACCACGTCTGTCAGATGCAGAATTCTTCTTTAATACTGATAGAAAGCACTCATTAGAGTATTTCTTCGATAAATTAAAGAATATCGTTTATCAGAAAGACATCGGAACCGTAGCTTTTAGATCTGATTGTGTTGAAAAACTTGCTGTTTACATAGCTAAATTAATTGGCGCTGATGAAACAAAATCATCAAGAGCCGCTCATTTGGCAAAATGCGACCTTGCATCAACTATGGTAACAGAATTTACCGATACTCAAGGTGTAATGGGTATGCATTACGCTGAGTTGGATGGCGAAGATAAGGATGTATCACAAGCAATCTTTGAACAATATTTACCAAGATATGCTGGAGATAGTATTCCAACCAAACCAGTCGAAATGGCTGTAAGCTTAGCTGAAAAAATAACAACGCTTGTCGGTATTTTCGGCATTAATCAGTTACCAAAGGGAGACAAGGATCCTTTTGGTTTAAGAAGAGCCGCAATTGGCTTGATCAGAATTGTTTTAGAGAACAACTTGGACTTCAATTTTGTTTCTGTGATTGAAGAAGCTTGCAAAATTTTAGGAACAAAAATTAAATCTGATTCTACTAAAGATCAGGTTGTTAACTTTGTATACAACCGTCTCAAGGCTTACTATCAAGATCATGGTATCGAAGCATCTATATTCCTTGCCGTACTTTCAACTAAGCCAGAGAATCTTTTAGATTTTGATAAGAGAGTACGAGCAGTAAAATCATTTAAGGATTTGCCTGCAGCTGAAAATCTTGCATCTGCTTACAAGCGAATTTACAATATTTTAAGCAAAGCTAATGTTTGCGAAGGCGCAGTTAATAAGAACTTACTATCTGAAAAAGATGAAATTGCCCTTGCCTCTGCATTAGAGAACATCACACCAAAAGTAAACAACTTTTACTCTGAAGGTGACTATACAAGCGCATTGGCAACTCTCTCAGAATTGAAAGAACCAGTTGACAATTTCTTCGAACATGTAATGGTAAATGCAGACGATCCTCAAATTAAAGAAAATCGTTTACATTTATTAATTTCGTTACATGACTTAATAGGAAAGACTGCAGACATTTCTGTTCTCTACTAATTCAGTATTCCCCACTCAAAAACGGTATCTTACTTTAGATACCGTTTTTTTCGCCTTTATGTTCCACGTGGAACATAATTCTTTCTAAATTCGTAGAAACAAATCACAATCTCCTAACTTTCCTAGCAAAAATTGACTAAAAGAGCCCGTAAAACGCATGCTGGCTTAATTTTTGAAATTTTGAATTTTAGTAATTATGTAATGAAAATTGTGTTAAATATTTGAGATAATCCAATACAGTTGAGTTTTGAGGATTGTTCCATATTCCTCAGACTGTCTGGTAAAAAAGGATTTGAGTATGTTTACCTGTACAGATCGGTAAGAGTAGGTATAACGATTAAACAGGAAATTATAGAAAAGCTAGGCAAACTTTCGGAGCTTTCAGCTTCCGATCTTAATGCTATAAGCAAGCTTAAATAAAAGCATGTAAGTTTTTCTGCTGATGAAAAGTAATATAATGATGTTCACAGTCAGCAGAGTACAGCATCGAACCTTGTTAATGCACTCGAATGGTCTAGTGAGAGTGAAACAGATGCTTCTAATCCTTACCCTCTGTTATGTTACATACTTGAACATTTAAGTGCTTATGGAGAAATGACTTAAAGCTTGAAAGAACCATGTTCAATCTGTAGCATATAATTCAAAATGAGAGTTTGACCTAAACAGAGCAATATTCTACCTTGCAGGATGTATGGTACCAGATCCTCGTTCAGTCAAAGATGCCTACGCTGCAAGAACAGGTTTCATTTCTCAACCTCTAGAAGGTATATCAAGAAACATTCTGTATGCTGCTTTAACATTCCTAAGTAAACATAAAGACACCATTGTAAGAAATTTCAGCAGAAGGACTCATGAAATCACCAATCGTAAGAACACCATGATGTTCTATGATGTAACCAGTTTATATTTCGAGACTCCTTTATCAGATGAGGAGAAACAGCTTTTCAACCATGATGCAAAGTTAAAAAGTGAAGCTTTTAAACTTATTACAGATTACTGTAATGAGCACAATTGTATGTTTACACTCCTGAAAATATCAGAGGTCATATCTTGTTGCTTTATCTCTTTACCAATCTATATTCAGACTCATGGAATTCAAACTCAAACAAAACGGCATACCTATGAGCATTGAAAATATCTCTGACAGTCTGTCTGGAGCAAAGGTTCTGGCAAGTAGGATTGGTGATGAGATCATGTTGTATCACTCTAATGATTATCTGACAGGAACAAGACTGCAAAACAGAAAAAAAAGAATTGTTCCGTTACTGAAGGTATCTTAGCTATCAATAACATTATGAAGGTAGCTGGACTTAAACCTCTCTTAAAAATTAACTCATACCACTCATTAAATAACATCTTTTCATTTTCAAGAAAAATGTCATGAGATCTGTACTTCATCGATCCTGTATTTCACAACGTGATTTGATTTCACACATCGTTATTTAATTATATGACAGCGCAAACACAATCCCCATACCATCTACTACAGTTTTTTTTGAATTTGGTATGTAAGAAAGGTTAATTTTGATACTGTTATTTTTCGCCTTAATGTTCCATGTGGAACATAATTAGTTAACAATTTGTAGTAACAAATCTTATATATTGAGTTTTTTCATATATAGATATTAAACTTTCAATAAAAATTAGTTAAAATATTTTTTCAGTATCTGCACATGACGCAGATAGAAATAAATTACAAGAAAACAAAATCGTTATAATCCAAATCACGTAACAACAAACCTCTCAGATGATTAAGATTCAGTACTGAAATATGTACTATCTATCATCTTCCAAAGTTCTCCACCTTTGCAATGAGCATCAAACGGAATAATAAGAAATGTTCATCATATCAATCAGATGACGAATATATCGCTCAACAAAATTTAACGTATTGCCACTAAAAGTTAAGACGTAACAGCATTAATTATTAAACTATAATTCAAGAAAAGAAGGATAGTTGATATGAAAAATTTAACAGTTATAATGGCTTTGTTGTAATCAATCGGATGTGAAAATGCTTATTGTTCTCCCAAAGATGGCTTTACAGAAGATTGTAATTGGGAAGATGAGGACTTTGCACAGCTTGGTTCATTGGAAGAACAGTTAAAAGTAGCTAGAGTCAATAGTATGATTGATCCTATGAGTAGAGGAACAAAAATAACGATAGATGGCAAAGACTATCGCTGTATACAACATTCTGATGATTCTATTAAAAGTGTGAAATACTAGTTCTTAATTTTTATGGAGGCCCTCTTAATTGTGGGCTTTTTAATGATCAATAAAATACAGTACAGCATAAGTTAACAGTTCAAATATCTATAATAACTGGCCATCTGTATTGATTACTTCAGAGATTAATGATCTATCTAGAACATTTCAGCTGGATATAACACCAAAAGCATATGCTCAAAATGAAATCCTACATTTTCTTTTCAGAGTGATTATTTCTTTGTATATGATCCAGCCTTTCAAATTCAGATTAGTAATGTTCTACATGGAACACTAGTTAATATATGAAATGTAATAACAATTTGTCAAAATTGCTTATCACATACAATTGATTCTTAAAATTAATCGTTAAAAACGATTTTATAAAATTTAGAATTGTTTTTGCAATTGAGAAAAAAAATGTTCCACATGGAACATCGTTAATAAAGAAAGGCTCTTTAAATTAAGAGCCTTGATTGAAAGTTAAGAATTGAGAAATATTAAATATCTAAATTTGCCTTAGAAGCATTTTCTGCAATAAAGATCTTTCTATCTTCAACATCTTCACCCATAAGTTCATTAAATAACCTATCGGCTTCCATAGCATCAGTAATATGAACTTTAAGTAAAGATCTAGTATCCGGATTCATTGTAGTTTCAGACAACTGATCTTGAGACATTTCACCAAGTCCTTTGTAACGCTGAATCTTTACTCCAGAGAATCCCTCTTTCATCAAAACTTCATAAGCTTCGTGGAAATTCTTAACTGGAATTTGTTTAGATCCAACCTGAACAAAACCATCAGTCTCTATTAATCCATTAACCTTGGAATTCATATCCTTCAACATTGAGTAATCGACTGAATTGAAAAAAGTATCATCTAAAATATAGCTATGATCTATTCCATGAACATGTTGGATTATTACAGGATAGTAAAGATTTGTAACTGGATCATGTTTAACCTCACACTTGAAGAAAACACCTTCAGATACATTTGAAGGAAGTTGTTTTATAAAGCCTTCACACCATTCTTTAACTGAATTTTCATTTGACATTTGTTCTTGTGATAAGAGGTTGTAATACATCACGTTAAGAACAACATCTTTTTGAATTTTCTGTGTCAGTTTTGGCATTCGAGACATGACTTTATTATAGTCATTAAACAGATTTTCAAGAGGCATTCCAGAAATAGGAGCAGCCTCTTTATTAACAAATATAGAACCAGAATTGATGGCCATATTTGTCTTATACTGTAAAGCTTCTTTATCAGAAAGAACGTAGTTTACCTGATTACCTTTTTCATACTTGTATAAAGGAGGCTGAGCTACGTAAACATAGCCACGCTCTATGAGTTCTGGCATATGACGATAGAAAAATGTTAATAAAAGAATGCGAATATGTGCACCATCAACATCGGCATCAGTCATAATAATTACATTATGATATCTGAACTTTTCAGGATTGTAATCATCTTTACCAATACCACATTCAAAGGCACTTACTAAAGTACCGATTTGCTGCGAATCGATTACTTTATCAAAACGAGCCTTTTGAACGTTTAGGATCTTTCCTCTTAATGGAAGCACAGCCTGAAACTTTGAATTTCTACCATTCTTAGCAGTACCACCAGCGGAATCACCCTCAACCAAAAAGATTTCAGCTAAAGCAGGATCTTTTTCTCTGCACTTAATTAACTTATCTGGAGCAATATTTAAATCCAATCCGCCTTTTTTACGTGATAAATCACGTGCTTTTCGCATTGCTTCACGTACAGTTGCAGCTTCAATGATCTTAGAACAAATTAAATCTGCATCTTTAGGATTTTCTTGTAAGAAATAACCTAAATTCTCGGTTACAGAAGCTGCGACAGCCTGTGTTGCCTCTGAAGAAACTAATTTATCTTTAGTCTGTGAAGAAAATTTTGGATCAGGCATCTTTACAGAAATCACTGCAGTCAAACCTTCTCTAGCATCATCGCCACTAGTTGATACTTTTGACTTTTTGTTAAATCCCTGCTTGTCTAAATAATTGGTAAATGTAGAGGTAATAGCTCTCTTGAAACCAGCTAAATGAGTACCACCATCTTTCTGTGGAACGTTATTTGTAAAGCAATATACATTTTCAGTATAAGCATCTGTCCATTGCATACCAACTTCGACAGTAATATTACCGTCACATTTTTTTGTAAAATGTATCACTTTTTGATTTAATGGAGTCTTATTCTTATTTAAAAACTGAATAAACTCGCCAATACCACCCTCATGATGAAAAACTTCCTGTTTTGCAGGAGATTCTCTTAAATCAGTTAATGTGATTTTTATGCCAGAATTCAGGAATGATAATTCCCTTAAACGTTTAGCTAACACATTGTAATCAAAAATTGTCTTTGAAAAGATTGAAGGTGAAGGCCAGAATCTTACTTTAGTTCCGGTTTCATCTGATTCACCAATCTGATGAAGTGGAGCCTCAGGTTTACCACCATCTAAATAGATCTGTTGCCAAATATGACCTTCTCGCTTAATCGTGAGTTCTAACTTATCAGACAGTGCATTAACAACTGAAATACCAACACCATGCAGACCGCCTGATACTTTATATGAATTAGAATCAAACTTTCCACCCGCATGTAATACGGTCATAACAACTTCAGCCGCGGAAACGTGCTCTTCAGGGTGTATTGCTACTGGAATACCACGACCGTTGTCGGTACAAGAAACAGATTCATCTTCGTGAATAGTTACTTCAATATGGTTACAGAACCCAGCAAGAGCCTCATCAATTGAGTTATCAACAGCCTCGAAAACCATATGATGTAAACCTGAACCGTCGTCAGTGTCACCAATATACATACCAGGACGTTTACGCACAGCCTCTAAGCCATGTAAAACTTTAATACTGGAAGTACCATAATCATTGTTATTTTCTGCTGACATTTGTTCCTCTGTATGTAATTAAGGCTCTATAGATTCTTCAATATTGATAAAAGAATTTTCAGAACAACTTGGAATTTCTAAGTTCTTGGAAATATTTGTCAAAAAAACTTGGCTATTACATTCTTTTAGTTCATTAAGCAATAACATTCTAGAATTAGCATCAAGTTCAGAACTTAAGTCATCTATTAGATATATGCAATTTTTTCCCACTTGTTGTTTTAAAAGGTAACCTTGAGAGAGTCTCATTGCACAAACTAGTAATTTTAATTGTCCTCTAGACAGGGTTTCACTAGCAGAAAAGTTATTACATCTAATTCGTAATTCTGCTCTGTGACAACCATAAAAAGTATACCCTAAAACTCTATCTTTTTCAATATTTAAGTTAAGTACAGACCGCAACTGCAAGCCATTTTCCCAGCCTTTTGAGAATAAAATTTCGAACTCAAATTGAGGTAAAAAAGACTTTAATTTTTGCAAAAGAATTGGCTTTATGAGATCGACATAATGTTCCCTAAAAGTTGTAATTTCTTCACTTACTTTAGACAATTCGTCATCCCAAAATTGAATATTTTCTATTGGATCTTTTCGTTTTAGCATTGAGTTACGTTGAGATAGAAGCTTTTTATACCTATACCAGCAGTCTTTAAAATGAGGAAAAGAATAATAAGCCCCCCAATCTACAAAATTACGCCTATTTTCAGGGCCACCTAAAATGAGATCAATGCCTTGAGGATGTATAACCTGAATTGAAATTTTATCAACCAAATCAACCAGTCTAGAACTTTTATTTGAGTTAATAGAGATCTCTAGATTCTGATTACGGTTTCTATATCTGCAGATACCAAGACTATCTGATAGATTTGTACTGTCTCTTAAAACATCGGAAGATATTGCAAAAAAAGGTTGCCCTTCGCGAATTAATGACTGATAACGCGAATCACGAAAAGATCTTCCATATCCTAAGTACGATATTGCTTCTAGCAAGGAAGTTTTTCCAGAACCATTTTTTCCATAAATAACATTAAAAAAATTAGATGGAACAATATCTAATGAAGAGATATTTCTGTAGTTTAATATTCTGAGATGAGTAATTTTCATGAAGGTAAAAAGGTAGCCTTAAATTAAAGCTACCTTAGAATAAAGGTTAAACCACAACTTTACTAATAATGTAGCTTGCTTTAACACCCTGATCATTAACTTCAGTTTCAGGTTTTATTAAAACATGAACCATAGGCTGACTAAAGCAGAACAGTACCTGATCTGTTTTAATGACCCCCAAAATGTCTCTAACATACTGAGCATTTAAAGAAATCTCAATATTTGACTGAGCATCAGGCAAAGCCAAAGAAGCTGTAGCAACTTCATGTTCAGAGTTTTCAGATCTTAAAGTAACCTGACCGTCACCGAAGGTAAAGGTAACACCGTTGACTCTCTTTGAAGAAAGTACAGAAACCTGTTTAATAAGATTAGTGAAAGTATCTTTAGGAATAGAAACAATTGAATCAATAGTCTTTGGAATTACAGTTCTAACATTAGGATAACCGCAATTGATCAGTTTAGAGTTCATTTTGTAGTTATTGCAAGAAGTCTGAACAGCATTTTTTGTAAATGACAGAGTAACATCAGAATCAGCTTCTTCGTTTACAATCTTTGCCAGCTGAGAAGCGCATCTTTTAGTTAAAATTACGCCAAAAGGCTCTGGATCTGTAGAAGGATTATCTAACTGAGTCTCAAGGATAGCCATTCTGTGACCATCTGAAGTAAAGATCTCTAATTTTGAACCATTCACCTCAAAGCGAACACCCCTTAGATAATCTCTAAAATCTTCATTTGAAACACATAAAAGGCATGAATCAATGATTGACTTTAACTGTTTTTGTTTTAAAACAATGGTGTGCTCAATATCTTCCATTTCAAAAGAAGGAAAATCAATCGAAGATTTGGTACGAATTTCAAAGTTCGTACTTCCATTTGAAAGAACTAATAAATTATTCTGTTCATCAAAGTCAAAATTTACTAAATTATTTTGATCTAAGTTAGATAGAGTTTCTTTAAGCTTATTTGCGTTAACAGTGATCTCACCTTCAGAAATAACGTCTGTTAATGGGATCTCTGTCTGAAGCTCAATATTGTAATTAGTGGCTTTTAAAACGAGAATTGAATCAGCAACTTTAATAAGGATGTTTTGAGTTATGTCATCTTTATTAGTTGAAGAACCAGCAATACTTGCAATTTCAGATAACTGTTTGCTGATAGATGACAGCAATACGCTAAACTTCATAATTAAATCTCCTGATTTTAATTCTTCTTAAGAGAAAGTATTAATTTCTGATAAAGCATATTCATATCTTTATCCTTAACCTTCCACTCTTCAACTCTATTGATAGCAGCAAGAACAGATGAGTGATCTTTATTAAATGCTCTTCCTAAGTCACTACTTGATAATGTAGGGATAAGTTCATGAGCTAGTGCAATAGCAATTGAACGAGCCTGAGATATGTTCTTTTTTCTAGACGCAGATTCTAAAGATTCTATTGTAACTTCAAATTCTTTAGCAACTCTATCTTTAATACTATCAACAGTAGTGTTGTTACTTGTTTTATTGACTAGATTAGACAGACTTTTTACAGCCTCATCATAAGTAATCATACTTCCTTTAACTTCCACATGGGACTTTAAGGTTTTTATTGCTCCTTCAATTTCACGTACGCTTGATCGAATATTAGTTGCAATATATTCAACAACAGAATCTGGAAGTTTGAAATTTAATTCATTGCACTTTCTTAAGATGATAGCAGTTCTGGTTTCAGAACTTGGAGGATAGATTTCACTACAAATTCCAGAACCAAATCTGGTAACAAGTCTTTCAGAGAAATTCTTTAAATTACCTGGAGCTACATCAGAAGCCAGAATTAACTGTTTGCCTTTTATATCCAGAAAATTAGCAATAATATCAAAGAAAGTATCTCTGGCTTTGTCGCCTTTTGTAAGACTTTGAATATCATCCATTATGAACACATCATATTGGGTAAACATATCTTGAAAGTGCACCTGCTGAGGTGCAAAAGAAGTCTTTACAGACATAGAATCAACGTATCTTCTAATAAATTCTTCTGCTCTGATATATATAACAGAAACATTAGGTTTAGTTTCACGAATTTTGTTTGCAATCGCCCATAAAATATGTGTCTTTCCTAATCCAGATCCTCCATAAATATAAAAAGGATTGAAATTATCAGAACCAGGTGTTTCTGCAATTCTTATAGCAGCGGCAATAGCTATCTTATTTTCAGGATCTGTAACGTAATTTTCAAAAGTTTTATTTGGATCAATATTGTCAGTGATTCTAGGCCTTTGTATTGAATTATTTTTCGGCTGAACAATATTATCCCTAGGAGTAAATGGAGGATGAGAAATAACTGAAGAACGATTAGTATCTTCATAATTAAGCTGATCATGCTGAGTTCGATCAAACTGTGACGGTGCCTGATTTGGTCTATTGCCTGCCATTATCATCTGTAAACCGTAATTCTGAACACCTAGTAAGTTGGTGATTTCAATAAATAACTGAGATACATAAATTGGCAATAATTTTGATGCCAGATCATTATTACAAATAAAAACAATGTTATTGCTGGATATTTCAAAAGAACACTGAGTTTCAATACACTGAACGACACTTTGATCTCTTAAATCAGTGATCTTGCTTTTAACATTGGCAATAGCGTCTTTCCAGACCTGATCCAAATCCATAAAAGGCCCTTTTTATAGTTATAAAAATAGATTATTAATCATAATTAATGGGTTAAAATTAGTAGCACGCTATTTTAGCACAAAAACGGTGTTGACCTTAATAGCATTTACAATGTAAAATGTCGTACTTTGAATTAATAGTGAATTTCATTATTAATATATTCACCGTGTAATTAGGCGGTAGTACCGTCGTTGGAGTTTCAAATGAAGCGTACTTTCCAGCCAAACGTAACTAAGCGTAAGCGCACCCACGGTTTCCGTGTACGTATGCGTACTGCTGACGGTCGTAAAGTTCTTTCCCGTCGCCGTGCCAAGGGTCGTAAGCGTTTAACAACCGTTAATGGCTAATAATACCTTTCCTCGGTCTGTCAGAATACTGTCAACCGAGGAATACGATAAGGTATTCGCAAACCCAGTCCGTGCCAGCGCTACTGGAGTTCTTGTTCTTGCACGCAAAAACAAAGAATCTCAGTGTTCTAGGCTGGGCTTGGTTGTACCTAAAAAAGTTTTAAAAAGAGCTGTTTGGCGAAATCGTGTTAAGCGTATTGCCAGAGAGACTTTCAGATTAAACCAACATTCTCTTCAACATATTGATCTTGTAGTTATCGCAAGACCAAAAATAGAAGATATAAGCAATTCTGAACTAAGTGCTATATTTAAACGATTATGGCAACAAATATCTCACCGTTTGGAAAAATAGCGATCTATCTGATCCGCTTCTATCAAATCTTCATTAGTCCTATTCTAGGACAGCATTGCCGTTTTTACCCTAGCTGTTCACAATACACTCTTGAAGCAATAAGAGAATGGGGCTTAGTCAAAGGAATCTATCTTGGTTTTAAGAGGATCTGTCGCTGTCATCCTTTAAACCCTGGTGGGTATGATCCTATACCTAAAAAATTTAAGTAATCGCCTTTAAGGTTATCCAAATGGAACAACAAAGAAATCTTATATTTATTCTGCTACTGTGCGCCGCCATGTTTCTATTCTGGGACTGGAATTCAGACAAAGCTAATGATCAAAAATTAGAGCAGGCAACAATTCAGCAGTCACAAGAAATCAATTCAAATACTGCAGTAGGAAAGGTTATTAAACTTGTAAGTGATAAACTTGAATTAACCATCAACCTGCAGGGCGGTGACATAATCGATGCTAAATTGCTGGATATAAAACAAGAACAGGATAAAGACGATCCTTTTCATATGTTAATGACAACACCTCAATTTATCTATCAGGCTCAGAGTGGTTTGGCAGGCAAAGATGGCATTGATAATCTATCAAGACCTGAATACGTTACAGATAAAACTGAATATGCAATTAAAGACGGCGAAAACAGTGTTGAAGCAGTTTTAAAGTATGAAAAAGATGATGTTACCTACATAAAGACATTCATCATTGATAGAAATTCATACGTTGTAAATGTTAAATATGACATTCAAAACAACAGTGGCAAAGATTTGAATCTTTGCATGTACGGTCAGTTAAAACAGTCTGAAGATGATTCATACTTAAAGAACAATTCAAGCTTTGGCATGGTAGCAAGTGCTTATAGAGGTACAGCTTACTCATCAGACAGCAGCAGATATGAGAAAGCAACATTAGACAAAATTGTTGATGATACAAAGTATAATGTTTCAACAAAATCGGGTTGGGTTGCTATGATTCAGCACTACTTCGTGTCAGCCTGGGTAAGTGGAGACAACGATACATCAAACGTTATCTATTCTGGTTCTGCAGAAAAGAACACAGCAGCAATCATTGGAATCAGAACTCAGAATACAGTTGTTAAAGCTGACAGTGAAAAAACACTATCTGCAAAACTGTGGGTTGGACCTAAAAATCAGGAAGCCATGTCTGAAGTTGCAGACAACCTTGACTTAACAGTTGATTACGGCTGGTTATGGTTCATATCAATTCCATTATTCAAGATCCTGAACTTTATTCACGGATTAATTGGTAACTGGGGTTTCTCAATTATCGTTCTGACGCTTATTGTTAGAAGTGTTATGTTCCCTCTCACAAAGGCACAGTACACCTCAATGGCAAAAATGAGATTACTCCAACCTAAATTAATGGAGATAAAAGAGCGTTATAAGGATGACAGACAGAAGATTGGTGCAGAGACTATGAAACTGTACAAATCTGAAAAGGTTAATCCTTTAGGTGGATGCTTACCTCTGTTAATTCAGATGCCAATATTCATTGCCCTGTACTGGACATTAATGGAATCAACAGAATTAAGACAGTCAAGCTTCATTTTATGGATCACCGATTTATCTGTAAAAGATCCTTACTTTGTATTGCCAATTCTGTACGGTATTTCAATGTTCCTGTTACAGAAGATGTCACCTACACCAATTACTGATCCTATTCAGAAGAAAGTATTTATGGCAATGCCTTTTGTGTTTACATTCATGTTCTGTACATTCCCTGCTGGTTTGACTCTGTATTGGCTAGTTTCAAACAGCTTCACAATTTTCCAGCAGTTCATTATTTTTAGATCTTTAGAAAAGCGTGGATTAAGCTTAAAGAAAGCTTCAGCCGCAAAGTAATAATTCATGTCTACAATCGAAGATACAATTGCAGCAATCGCTACCCCACATGGCAGGGGTGGCATTGCTATTGTGAGAGTTTCTGGTCCTCAGGCTTTAACAGTAGCAAAAACCTTAACCAATATCACACCAAAAGCTCGTAAGGCTTATTTCAAACAGTTCAAATTAAAAGATGAAGTCATAGATGAAGGTGTGCTTTTATATTTTTCTTCACCGAATTCATACACTGGCGAAGATGTCATCGAATTACAGGGGCACGGCGGAAACATTGCTCCACAAAGAGTATTAAATGCAGTCCTGAGTATCGATGGTGTCAGACAGGCTGAGCCAGGAGAATTCACAAAAAGAGCTTTTTTAAATAATAAGATGGATTTGACTGCAGCTGAAGCAGTAGAAGATCTTATTTCTGCAGGGTCGCAAAGCGCTGCTAAAGCTGCTTTAGCTTCACTTGAAGGAGCTTTTTCAGAAAACTTAACTTCATTATCAGAGCAAATCACAAACTTTAGAGTAAGACTTGAAGCTTGCCTAGATTTTCCAGAAGAACACGAAGACTTCTTTGAATCAGGAAAAACAGATCTTGCTTTACATGATATAGAGCAATTAGCAGCAAAAACTTTAAAGATAGCCAATCAGGGTGTCAAATTAAATGAAGGCGCAAGAATAGTACTGGCTGGAGCTCCAAACGCAGGTAAATCAAGCTTACTAAATGCTCTTGCAGGTTCTGATAAGGCTATTGTTACAAACATACCAGGCACAACAAGAGATGTACTAACTGCCCAAATTGAAATTGAGGGAGTTCCAGTAGTTATTACTGATACGGCAGGTATCAGAGATACACCTGCAGATGAAATTGAGGCTATTGGTATAAAAAAAGCTATCGATGAACTGAAAAAAGCAGATCTTGTGATCTTTATGTTAGATGGTTCAACTGTTCCAACAGATGCCTTAGAAACACTAAAAAAAGTAAAAGAATTTGAATCCAACGAAAATAGAATTCTGGTAGTTGTTTCAAAGTCAGATAAAGGCACATGCCAAGAGGTAAAAGATCTTTTATCAAAAGATCCATTTATAGCATTTAATAAGATTGCATCATCAACCAAGAATGAAGATGGTCTTGATGAACTCAAGAAGAAACTTGCTGATTTACTACAGATTACTCCTGTTGAAGGAATGTTCATTGCAAGAAGAAGACATCTGACTGAGCTTGAAAACTCATATAAACACATTGAAAATGCAATAGAAATCATCAAAACAGGTGATTTAGTACTGTGCGCCCAAGAAATAAAAGAAGCTCAGGACCATTTAGGTGAAATTACAGGAAAAGTAACCTCTGATGATATCTTAGGTAAAATTTTCAGTACTTTCTGTATTGGTAAATAAACCTTTCAGAGTAATCAAACTTTTTACCATATTACGCACCAGACATAGGTCTGGTGCTGCACTTGATAAGTAATACTGACTTTTACTCTTCCTTTTAGTTATATTTTTTTAAATCATTGGATATTTCTTTACTCAATGACTCAAATCCATATTTAAGACTGTCAACCAGAGATTGATATCCATCTTTACTCTGTCGTTTGTTGAAACTGTAATTTTTTGAAAATAGAGCCTTTCCATTTTTAAATGAATCTATACTCATATCTATGATGCAATTGCCGTCTGTAGTGCCGTAAAACTTGCTTACGTAAACATTTAAAGATAGATCTGAACTTATATGCCCTTTATCTAAAGAGTCATTTAAAAGAACCTTTAATTGTTCCTTTAAATCAGATGCCCAGCGGTGATTGTTAGCTGACTGTAAACTTACGTCTGAAGTCTTAATTACAATGCCACCGTCATTTAAAACATTATTAAGTTCAACATTTAAATTTCTTTTTACAATAAAAGAAGAAGAACTTATATCTTCAGTTAATGAGTATCTGTCGTAATTTACATGATTAGAAACGCATGCACATGGCATTGAACACAACAATACTGAGGTAATAACTGTTAAGCTGATTTTTTTCATTTTTACCTCTCAGAAATCTTGGGTTCGATGTCTTTTTCTTCAGATGAAAAAACCAATGAATTACTCTTTTGTCCAACTTTCTTTATTGTTGGATTTAGCTCATTGATAGACTGATTCAACTTATTAGAAACATCCAGTAATGATTTATACAGTTCTGAATTTTTGCTGTAGCTTTCAAGAACACTGTTTAAATTATCTACAGTCTGCTGTTTATTAACAGAATCTGTAACATTCTTAATTGATTTTAAAGTGCTATTCAAACTCAAAAGTGTTGAGTTTAGATTATTAGTAACAGCATTTAAATCAAGAGAATTTAATTTCTTAGCAAAAACCTGTAATTCTTCCACCATATTATCATTTTTAACTAATGGAATTACATCAACATTTCTATATAAGGTGTTTTTAGAATGACATTTACTATGAGGCTGTATAAATAATTTGATAATGTTTCCAGATGCAATAAGGCTGGTATTATCAATTTGAGCACATAAAGTATTATTTTTCAAATTTTGTGCGAATACACTTTTAGCCTTTATGGAACTTTCCTTGTCAGTATCCAATACAATTAAAGCAGGGATCTTATTTTTGTAGTCAAATACCTCAGAATCTTTTTCATACCAAGGTATTTTAATAACCTGACCTATATTCATTCCCCTAAAGTAAACCTTACTGCCAACAGCAATGTTTTTGACATCATTTTCAATTAAAACAACAAATTTTGGATTGTCCTTTAAATTTTCATATTTAGCAGCATTTTTATCTTTATAAACATCAAAAGAATCATTTGGTTTTAAAGGATTTCCTTTATCGTTTGAAAATTGATTTACGTTGATACTTCCTGAAATAATATTTTCTAAATTTGGAACTCTAAAATTAACACCTGAAGGACTAAGGCTAAAATCAAATCCAGAATCTACCCAAAATACAGAGTTTGAGTTAACAAGATCTGAATATGATTTTCTGATTAATGCATTGTATACAACATCATCCTTATCAGTATCATAGGATGAACTTACAACCATACCAATATTGAAACCTTTATAGTTAATCTGTGTTCCATTTGGTATAACACCTATTGTATGTCCAAACAGTTTTATTGGTATTCCATTCTCATCCAAACCTAATGGAGCATCTTTTAGTGACACAAATTCTGTTGAATATTTGTCTGATTTTCCTTTATAAATCTGAATATATGAACCTGATAAAATAGTTTCCAGACCAGTAATACTGTGATATTGAATTCTTGGTTTTACAATCCAAAACAGTGAATCCTCATTTAACAGATCATCAGTATCACTGTACATTCTGACTTTAGCTATCGCACCAGAAAAATCCTTAGACAAAGAAACAGACTCTACAACACCAACATCAACTGATCTGAACTTAACTACAGTTTTTCCAGATTCAATGCCAGAAGCATCATCCATATGCAGTAAAACCAGAGGTCCCTTGTTAAACGAATTTTCCCAGATAAGAATGACGGTGGCAATCAGAGCAATTATTGGAACCAACCAATATAACGAGATCTTGTGTTTTCTTAACTTTGCAGTTTTAATCTCATCCATAATTAAACCTTATTCCATATCAGCCTTTCATCAAAAGTTTCAGCAGAAAAAACAGTAATAATAACTACGCTGCAGAAACAAATGATTGCAAATCCTGGCTCAATGTCCAACAAATTACCAATCTTAACGATGGAAGACATGATGATAACAACATAAACGTCTATCAGAGACCATCTTCCAATAAAAACAACAAATCTGTATAACCTGCTTACTCTCTTATGAACAACAATTTTTGAAAATTTTGTTGCATACAGAATAAAGAGCATTGAACAAATCTTAAATGCAGGTATAAAAATAGAGGCCAACAAAATTACAAATGAAACAAAATATGAGTTCATTTGCCACATTTCTATAACACCTTCAATGATATTAGATCCTGTATCAGAACCTAAAAATTCAGTGTACATAACAGGATACATATTTGAAGGCAGATAAAGGATTAGAGCAGATATTAGTAAAGCCAAACTTTTAGAAATGCAATTTTTCCGTCTGTAGGAAACTTGAGTTTTACATCTTGGACAAATATCAATATCATCCTTTGCTTTAAATACATATCCACATTCAAGGCATACTTTATAGAACTGACTCATAGCTGATTTTCCAGCTACTAAATCTAACTTAGACTGATTCTTGATTTTTTCCCAAAGTAATGAAGGATTAAATTTTAGACAACACCAGATCATCAGAACAGAAAAAATAAAAGTAGTATAAAAACCTACATAAAAAGTCACATCAGCAAGCGCTGTTAATTTAATTAAACTTACTACAATACCTAAAACAAAGACATCAACCATACACATACTATGGTTAAAACTGTAGAACTTTGCTAAAAGTACGTTAGGTTTATATTTTAATCCGCCTATAAATACAATTATTGAAAGGACAGATACAGGAGAAAAGAATGTAAAAAATAGAAACACATAAAGTAAAGAACCCCATTGCTTATTTAAAATGGAAACAATCGAGGTTAAAGACATTGCTGCACCAGTCCCCATTACGGAAATAGACATAAAAGGTTCAACAATGCTGATAAAGAGAAATATAAGGGCTGCAAAAGCGACTATAGCAACGTCACTTTCTCTTACAAGACTATTAGAAATTAACTTTCGACCACACCTAGGACAGATGCAGTCATAATGTTTTTTTA
Organism: uncultured Succinivibrio sp.; assembly: GCA_934218695.1. Classification (GTDB taxonomy): domain Bacteria; phylum Pseudomonadota; class Gammaproteobacteria; order Enterobacterales; family Succinivibrionaceae; genus Succinivibrio. The sequence continues at coordinate 5,424 of CAKQDA010000010.1, read as the reverse complement.
TTTGAGTGATGGAAACCGCTAAATCGCAGGATCTGCACACAACAGTCTTATGCAATTTTTATTATTTGTATCCTTCCATTAAAACAACTTTATGTTGTTTTAAAGATTCCTGAACATTGATTATTCGCTGATTTGATGATCCCCTAAAATCTAATTCCAAAGATTTTTTTGACATAACAAAAGGACCGTCAACTACAACGTCAACAAGTTCAAGTAACTGTCTTCTGATGGAATCATTTTCTAGTTTATCAAAAGTAAAACCAGAATATACCCAAATTGAGTAATTTTTCTTTTTTAAGACATTGGCTAAAACAGCCAAAGATTTAGATTGGATAAAAGGCTCTCCTCCAGAGAAAGTTACACCGGTAACTAAAGGATTGGAGCAAAATTCTTCATAAAGAACTCTTAAGGATACATCCATTCCACCGTTTAAAGGCTGAGCCTGTACATTATGGCAACCTTTACAATGAAAAGGACATCCTTGAGTAAAAATAACATACCTAATACCGGGGCCATCTACAATAGACTCTTTAACGGCACCGGCTATTCTTAAGGTTGTATTATCTAATACAGATAAATCTATATCATCCATCTTAACTTATACAGACATGTGCTTAACACGATCTCTTTCTTCAGCTCTCTTGCCATCATTAAAGCGATCTAATGTACCTACAAGATAACCAGTAACACGTCTGATTCTCTCGAACTTAACACCTTCACCTACAACACCATTTTTTGCATGTAGTCTTGTCTGCATAATACTCATTCTCCTGAAATAATAATACGTTATAAGTTATTTTTAATATTTAGATTATAGAAAACCTCCATTAATTCTATAATGTCATGAAGGTTTTATTAAATTGGATAACTGCTAACCAGTGCAGATGCAACCAACACCAAGCTTTCTTAAACGCTCAATGCTTACACCTTCGCCATCCTTACGACCACATCTAGGACAAACATCACCGATGATTCCTACATAATTACATACAGGGCAGCGATCAACAGGGTGATTAATAGAACCGTATCCTACACCACACTCTTTCATGTATAAAATTACATTCTTAAATGCTTCGACATTCTTTGTTAAATCGCCATCCATTTCTACATAAGAGATTGAACCAGCATTGCACAATGCATGGAAAGGACCTTCAGTCTTAATCTTATCAGCTGCTGAAATTTCGTAATAAACAGGAACATGGAAACTGTTTGTGTAATATTCACGATCAGTAACACCAGGAATAGAACCATACAGTCTCTTATCAATTTTAACGAATCTTCCTGATAAACCTTCAGCTGGAGTTGAGAATAAAGAGAAATTCAATCCCGTATCAACAGTATGTTTATCAGTTAAATCTCTCATATGTTTAATAATCTTATAACCTAAGTCATAAGCTTCTTTACTCTCACCATGGTGTTTGCCTATTAAAGCCACCAGACATTCAGCCAAACCGATAAAGCCAACTGACATAGTACCGTTTTTTATAACGTCTTCAATTGTATCTTCTGGATTTAATCTGTCTGAATCTACCCAAACACCTTGTCCCATTAAGAACGGATAATTTAAAACCTGCTTTTTAGCAATGACTTCAAAACGATCCATTAACTGATCAAACACCATATAAATCATCTTGTCTAATGATTCAAAGAATTTGCTTATAGAACCATGTGCTTCGATTGCAAGTCTAGGTAAATTGATTGTTGTAAAGGAGAGATTTCCACGTCCAGGAATAATTTCCTTGGTCTTGTCATAATAGTTTGATACAACACGTGTACGGCACCCCATTAGAGCTACTTCAGTCTCAGGATGACCTGGTTTGTAATATTTAGCATTATAAGGAGCATCTAGGAAAGAGAAGTTAGGGAACAATCTCTTTGCTGACACTTTACATGCTAATTCAAACAGATCATAGTTAGGATCGCCTTTCTTTGTATTGATACCGTCTTTTACTTTAAAGATCTGTACAGGGAAGATAGGTGTTTCACCTCCACCTAAACCTGCATCTGTAGCAAGTAAAACATTCTTCATAATCATTCTGTGTTCAGGTTGTGTACCTGTACCATAGTTGATTGAAGAGAAAGGAACCTGTGCACCGGCTCTTGATTGCATAGAGTTTAAATTATGAATCAAGGCTTCCATGGCCTGATATGTTTCACGTTCAGTTAATTTAATAGATTCAGACATGATGTAATCTGCGTTTTTAGATACATCTGAATCGTTGTCACTGTATTTTCTTAAAACATCTGTAACTTTAGCTTTAATCAGAGACTGAACTTCATCTGACAGGCAGGTATCATACTTTTCATACAGTTCTTTGCAGTATGACTTTAATTCAGACACATCGGCATTGTCATCTCTTAAACAGATGCATATTACCTTACACAGGTGCTTTGAATAAGAAATAGCAACATATGGTGCCAAATCATACTCAAATAAAGGAATTGACTGACCACCATGCATATCATTCTGATTAGACTGAATTGCTATACAGCAAAGAGCTGCTGCAGACTGAATAGACTGAGGTTCACGTAAAAAACCATGTCCAGTGCTGAAACCACGTTTAAACAGATCTTTTAAACCAATCTGACAGCAATTGATAGTTAGCATGTAGAAGTCTAAATCGTGAATATGAATATCACCACGAGAATGAGCAATTGAGTGTTCTGGTCTTAAAACATATCTTCTAACGTAATCTTTAGAACCTTCTGATCCAAAGCGTAACATCAATCCCATAGGAGCATTTGCATCGATATTAGCGTTTTCACGCTTTAAATCCATATCTGCTGTGCTCTTTGATGTTAAATCACGATAAATTTTTGTTAAGTCAGTATTGTAGTTTCTGACATTAGTTCTGTTCTGACGGTAAAGAATAAAATTCTTAGCCTCAGATGCCATTCCTTCCTGAATTAATACTTTCTCAATAATATCCTGTGTATTTTCTACAGTAGGTTCTTCTAAATTCTGTTTTTCAATATCTGAAACAACACGTCTTGTTAATTTCTCGACTAATTCTTCCTCATACTGAGAAGTTGATTTATCATCAGGGTGTGCTGAAATAAGAGCTTTTCTTATTGCATTGGATATTTTGTCCTCATTAAAGGACACTTTTCGGCCGTCTCTCTTAACAATAAATCTAATCATTTTTAGTCCAGAATTTTTTTATTTAATATTATATAGTTATATTTTTTCTATATAAATCAGATGGTTAAATTGATATTTACTGCGTTATATTATGTACAATAGAGTTACCTAATTCAACATTAAAATTTTTTAAATTTTTCTAAATTAGCTTGACAGCTCATTTTGTAAAACTAATAAAACAATTCATTTATGTTTGTATTGACAACTAAATAAATGCCTAAAAATAAAGAGTTTATGTTAAGTAAAAAATGATTAATATTTTTTGTGATGTAATAGATAATTATGGAGATGCAGGTGTCTGTCTTCGTTTAGGAAGAGATATTTGCAAAAAAAATATAAAAGTTAATCTCTATTGTAATGATTTAAAAACAATAAAAAAAATCATACAAAAAGAAGATCTTGAAAATGATTATCTAAAAATATCAGAGTGGCCAACAAGTGATTATAATCTGGAATTTAAAGATACGGTTATACAAGCCTTTTCCGTAAGACTTCCAGAATTTATTTATTCTTATATAAGAAAAAATAAAATCTTAGTAATAAACCTGGAATATTTAACAGCTGAATCTTTTGCCGATGACTGTCATAAATTACCTTCTTATTCTGATGGGATAGAATCATTTTTCTTTTTTCCAGGTTTTACAGAAAAAACTGGTGGACTGGTCATTGAAGATAATTTATTAAATAAGATAAAAAATCAAAATAATAAGGATCATAACTGTTATGTAACGTTATTCAGCTATGAAAACACAAAAATTGCTTACTTCTTAAATCAACTGTCAGATCTGTCAAATATAAAAAAAATGAGAATAACAGTATTCTTATTTGAAGGAAAACCTCTTGATAACATAAATAAACTTTTAAAACTAAACTTAAAAGTAGGCAATACCTATATAAAAAACAACTTAATATTTAAAGTTTCGCCAATGGTTGATCAGGATCAATATGATTCTCTGTTAGTAGGATCCTATATAAATCTCGTTAGAGGAGAGGATTCAATAGTAAGAGCAATGCTTACAGGAAGACCATTTTTATGGAATATATATCCTCAAGATGAAAACGCACATCTTGATAAAATAAATGCTCTTTTTGACAGAATGGATGAAGTATGTTCGGATAAAAATTCAGTAGAAATTTTAAGACAACTTACATTAAGTTATAACGGATCTTCAGATTTTATTAATAATTTTGATATTAATTCATTTATCGACAAGTGGAAACTTATTACTAAAGAATGGCAAAATCACCTTTTATCTTTAGGTTCACTGACAGACAACCTTCTCGATTTTATAAGAGAAAAAAAACATTTTTCTTGATTAAAAGATCCTTAGATCTGTTAAAATAGTACGTTAAATTTACCTTTTTAGGTAAATAGAGATGTTCTTTTCAGATAAGACTGTGCTTATCATACTATACAGTTTTATACAGTCAGTTTTATATAGGCAATGGTCAGAAAGGCATCTTAACAATAGACATTTATATTGTTTTGAATGGCTAAGATATAGATCTTGCCTTAATTTCTTTTTATAAAGTTAAAGGTTTTTACAATGAAGTTAGCTCAAGAAATCCGTACTGGCAACGTAATTATGTTAAACGGCAACCCAATGGTTGTTCAGAAGGCTGAGTACAGCAAATCAGGTCGTAATGCAGCAGTTGTTAAGATGAAATTAAAGAATCTTCTGTCAAACGGCGGTACTGAGACTGTATTCCGTGCAGATGATCGTTTAGATGACGTTATCTTAGAGCACAAGGATTGCACATACTCATACTATGGTGATCCTCTATACGTATTCATGGACGAAGAGTTCAACCAGTACGAAATCGAAAAAGACAACATGGGTGACGTTTTAAATTACTTAATTGATGGTATGGAAGACGTTTGTCAGGTTACTTTCTACAACGGTAAAGCAATTTCAGTTGAGTTACCAATCACAATCGTTCGTGAAGTTGAATACACCGAACCAGCTGTTAAAGGCGATACCTCAGGTAAGGTTGTAAAACCAGCCCGCTTAGCAGGAACAGGTTATGTAATTTCAGTACCTGATTTCGTAAACATTGGCGACAAGATCGAAATCGATACTCGTACCAATGAATTCAAGAAGCGTGTTTAATTAAACTTCGCTCATAAAAAAACGGCATTTTAGTATGAACCCCATTATTGATCACATGATTGATAATGGGGTTTTGTTATGAAATTAACTTATGAAGAAAGATGAAGTCAAGGCTAACAAAAATAAAGTTAACCTAGACAGTCTGTTAAGTTCCGATAAAGAAGAGTATAC
>CAKQDA010000009.1 GCA_934218695.1 uncultured Succinivibrio sp. | reverse complement strand
TATAAAGGAAGCCCGTTTTTATGCGGTACTTCCTTAAATTTTATTTCGTTATGTAACTAGATCGACAAAATACGGGTATCGCTCATTTGTTCTATCCTGTTCAATTCTTATGTTTTAATTGTACACGAATGTGTGGTGATTATTATTCAAATTTGTCTGCTTAATAGCATAAATATCAATAAAGAAAGTCATCAAATCAATATTGCGTGGACATATCAAATGCAAGTGTTAAAAAAAATCTCTACTTTTTGTCACAAAAATGGAATATTATGTGCCCACTTATTTTTAATTTTGTGATATGGAGCAAAAATGAGCTTTTTAGACACACTGACCCAGATGGGAGCACTGTTTCTGCTTGTTATCATTGGTTTTTGCTGTAACAAGCTAAGATATATGGATGTAGACTTTAATCGTAAGTTCTCATCTCTGATTTTAAATATTACTGCACCATTCTTAATCTTATCATCTGTAATGGGCGAGGTTTTACCAAAGCCAGATGATATTCCTCCAGTATTGACTGCAGGACTTCTGTCTTATGTTTTCCTTTTTTTAATTGCTTTTACTGTGTCAAAATTCATCTGCAATGATCCTGATAAGTTAGGATCGTACAGATTTATGCTCATCTTTGGAAACATCAATTACATCGGTTTCCCTGTATTAGATGCTCTTTTCGGTTCGACTGCAATTTTCTACGCAGCAGTTGTAACCATTCCTTTTAATATTCTGATCTTCATGTTCGGCGTCCCTATTATTACCTCTGGCAAGGGAAAGTTTGAATTTAAGTGGCGAACCTTATTCTCTCCATGTCTGTGTGCAACATATATTACTATCGTAATAGTCTGTCTTCAGGCTAAGATGCCAAAGGAAGTGTCAGAAGCATGCTCACTTGTCGGAAGCATGACTGTACCAGGATCACTGCTGATTATCGGTTCTACACTAGCAGGTATACATGTTTTAAAAATGTTTGGAAATGTAAGAATGTATATACTTACCGCCATTAAGCTTCTTGCTATTCCTGTGGTTTTATATGGTTTATTCAGATTAAGTCCATTAGATTACAAGTACACACAGGTGCTAGTAGTACTTTTCGGTATGCCTGTAGCATCAATCGGTACTATGCTTTGTCTGAAGAACAATATTGACGGTAGCACCATGTCTGAAGGCACCTTCCTGACAACTCTGCTGTCAGTCCTCTCAATACCTCTGTTAGCTCTGATTTTGTAGAAATAAAAATTATAGTAAAAAGGCAGTCTCATGACTGCCTTAAACCGCATATTAACTACAAAAAGCTAAAAATGCAGTTTCTTTCTTGCAGCATCAATAATGCAGTCTGCAATCTCATCCTGTGACATGGTAGAAGAGTCTATCAGCATATCTCTGTACCTAACAGTATCTAGCTTCTCATCTGTAAAAAATTTATGATATGAATCTCTTGCTCTGTCAATTTCCTTTACATAATCTGTCACCTCGTACTCGGGAATTCTCAGTTCATTTACCGAGTTCTTGATACGCTCATCTAAAGGAGCATAAATCATGACTGAAAATCTACGTTTATAGTCTTTTAAAATGAAGTCGGCACATCTTCCAACAATCAGACAGTTGCTTTTGGCTACACATTCACGAATAAGGCTTTCCTGAACTTTAAACAGGCGACGGTGTGATGATCCTGTACCTAAACCTAAAGGAAACAGGGCATTGGCAAAAGGAAGCTTGATACTCTCGTCGAGCGGAGATACCGTTCTCATATCCTCGTTCATGATTGAGGCTGCTTTTTCAATCAGATCACGATCGTAATACTCAATGTTCAGTTTATGTGCTATCTTCTGTGCAATTGGTCTGCCTAAACTGCCAAACTGCCTTGAAACTGTGATTACAAAGTTTTCCATAATGACTCCTAAACACCAAACTCTTCTTTAAAGATCTTAATGAATCCTTCAATTGCCTTATCAACAATAAGTTTTCCTTTTTCTGATGATGAGCCTTTTGAAGGAGCCAGAGCTCCGCATTCAGGAACCATTTCCTTACGAGCAGGATATACTGAATATGGAAGAGCCTTTGCTTTTACATCTTCTGGAATTAAATTCTTACGAACGAGTTCAGGCTTTAAGTAAAGCATTAGCGATGTTTCCGTAATTGCAGCATGCTCAAAAGCCCATCCTGGGAAGGGAACGTCTGAAAACACCTTATTTACTGTGTCATTATCCAGAACATCCCACCAGTTTGACTGGACTACCTTTAACTTTGGAAAAGACTGACAGGCCAGATCCATTGCTTCTTCTATGAAAGCCTGATTCTCAAAATGAGCATTGTTTATAAAGATCTTGTTATATCCGTCTCTTGAAAATTCGCAGAGAATGTCATACACAAGATCAATAAGTGTTTTTCCATTCAAATCGATAGTACCTCTGAATAGAGGTCCTCCACCTGAGAGTGGTTTTGATTTATAACCGTAAGTAAGGGGAGGCGCCACGATTGCATCTGTTTTCTCTGATAGGATCTCACTGATTCCTCGTGCAATATATGAATCTACCCCAAGTGGAAGGTGTGGTCCATGCTGTTCTGTTGAACCTACAGGCAGGATGACAACCTTATCATGTGCCTTTTCAAAATCTGCTCTTGTCATATGATGCATAATATTCATATTAGCTCCTAAAATCTGTAGTCTGTAAGAACTTTTTCCGGCTGTTTTTCCATAATAACTCTGCCGTTTCTTACACTTAAAATAACTGAAGCTGTGTTTCTGACGGCGTCAAAAACGTTCTTTTCATCTAAGACCACAAAGCTTGCACTGTTGCCTTCTTTAATTCCGTAGTCCTTAATGCACATGGTTCTGGCACCATTTTCTGTCACAAATTTCAGAGAATTCTTAATTTCATCCACACTCATCATATGAGACAGATGAAGACCAAAATCTAGCTGATGCATCAGATCACCATTTCCTAAGGGATACCATGGATCTGAAATTGAGTCCTGAGCAAATGAAACATTAAGTCCGTTTTCAGTCAGCTCATCTACTCTTGAAATGCCTCGACGCTTTGGATAGGAGTCATAACGTCCCTGCAGATAGCAGTTCTCGGTTGGACATACAATAAAGTTTAACTGAGCTTTTTTAAATTTGCTCATCATCTTGAACGCATAGGCGTTATTGTATGAGCCCATGGCACAGGTATGCGATGCGGCCGTGCGTCCCTGCATTGAGTTGAAGTAGGTAAGTGCTGCAATTGATTCGACAAATCTTGACTGTTCGTCATCGGTTTCATCGCAGTGAAAGTCCAGTAACTTGTCATACTTCATGGCAAGTTCAAAACCTTTTTCCACTGATCGTACTCCATCCTCGCGGGTGAACTCGAAGTGAGGAATACCTCCAACTACATCCGCACCCATTTTTAAGGCTTCTTCAACAAGTTCAGCACCACCTTTGTATGCAAAGTAACCTTCCTGGGGAAAGGCAACAAGCTGTAGGGTAATATAGTCTTTTAGCTCTTCTTTGAGTTCTAGCATGGCTTTTAGTGCCGTTAACTTCGGATCGGTTACATCAACATGTGACCTTACATACTGAACTCCGTGACTTATCTGCATTTTTACAGCTTTTAAGGCTCTATCCCTTATAATGTCCGCTGTCAGTGCCGTTTTAGAGTCAGACCAGTTGTCGATTGCTTCAAACAGAGTTCCTGATGTTGTTTCGTGTGTTGGCAGTGATGCGGTATAGACATAGTCTAAGTGAATATGGGCATCTGCAAATGGTGGTATCACAAGATTTCCCTTTAAATCAACAGTGTTGCCTGCTTTTTCAAATTCTTTTAAATCTCCACCAATCTTTGCGAACCTGCCGTCTTCAACAGCAAAATCTTTTGTGGTATCGCACCCCTGAAACTGTGCGTTTTTATAAACAGTAACTGTCATTTTTTAATCCTTAGATCTTGATTCTATAAATTCTTTAATTATGTACATGCCAAGAGTCAGAATAATTAGGAATGTGGCTGCAACAGCGATGGTTGGATCGATAGTAGCTCTTAAGTTCTCCCACATCATCATTGGCAGAGTCTTTGTATTTGCTCCAGATACGAAAATTGTCACTACCACCTCATCTAATGATGTAACAAATGAAAGAAGGGCTGCTGTTACCGCAGAGTTTTTAACTCCTGGCAGGGTAACCTTAAAAAAAGCTCCTACTGGACTTGAGCCCATAGACATGGCTGCAAGCTCCAGATTTGTGTCAAATCTTGCAAAGGCCGCTGACATTGTCAGGAAAACCATTGGTATGGCAAGAAGTGAGTGAGCCATTATAAGTCCTGGTATTGTATTGTTGAGCCCAACTTTAGCAAAGCTTGCATATAAGGCGACACCTGTGATAACGACAGGTACTATCATCGGAGTTAACATTAAATTTAAAAAGATATCTTTGCCTTTGAATTTGAGCTTGTTTACTGCAAGGGCAGCTAACGTTCCGATTACAGTGGCAAAAACAGCAACGCAGACAGCAATAAACAGGCTTCGTTCTAGTGAGGTTATCCACTGTTCGTTCATAAAGAACTTGTCGTACCACTTTAAAGAGAAACTCTTTATTGGATAGATGAAGTAGTTTAATGAGGTAAAAGACTGAGGAATAATCACCAGAGCAGGAGCGATAATTATCACCAGCAACAGGAATACGAAAAAGTACAGCATGATTGTTCTCCTGACTAGATATCTTTAATAAAGATGTTTCCTGTGAATTTGAATGCAACAGCAATGATTAGGTAAACTAAAACTAGAAGTTCAACAGACAGTGCAGATGCCAGTCCCCAGTTGAAGTTATTCATACTGATTTCAATCAGGTTTGACAACATCATGTTGTCAGGTCCGCCTAACAGAGCTGGTGCAATATAGAAGCCAAGAGACAGGACGAAAACCATGATTGAACCTGAGAGCATTCCAGCTTTAGACAGTGGCAGGAATACATGGATAAAGCCGTACATTCTGGTGCCACCCATGATATTAGATGCTAAAAGCAGGTTAGGATCTATCTGTTTCATGGAATTCTGCAGGCTTAAAAACATGAACGGGATCAGAATGTGTACAAGAGAAATTGTCACAGCAAGATCGGTATACAGAAGTTTAGCCGGTTCCTTTACAAAACCTATAAACATCATTGCCTGATTTACAATACCGTTGTTTTGTAAAATAATCTGCCAAGCAAAAATTCTGACCAGCATACTTACCCAGTATGGAATAAGCACACCTGCAGTAATTAAGGTTCTGACCTTTCTGCTTTTTGCACTTACGCTAAGGTATGCCATAGGATAAGCTAAAATAAGGCAGACTAAGGTTACGATTAGCGCAATCTTTACTGTACATATTAGAACAGAAACATACAGAGGATCTGTAAAAGCCTTAATGTAGAAATCAAAGGTAAAACCATCTTTGCCTCTAAAGCTCTTTAAAATGATATCGACAAGAGGATATCCCATTGTCAGTACAACATATAAAAGCGGAATTACCAGTAACAGCCACTTGGCGCTTTCATATGAACTGAATTTAAATTGAGTCTTGGCAGTCATAATGAAATCCTTAATAAGAGGGGAGCTTTGCCCCTCTTAAATGTTATTTTTCAGAGTGTTAACTTACTTTTTGAGTAGCCAGGAGTTGAAACGCTCAACTACTTCTGTCAGATGATCTGCCCAGTAGCTGTTATCAATATAAAACTCATGAGACACCTGCTCTTTGCTCTGACCGATACGTTCTATCTGTTCTTCACTTAACAGTTTTACTGCATCAGGATTGGTTGAGCCGTAAGGAATTTGTGATGAAAAAGCAGCCTGTTGCTGAGCTGATGAGATAAAGTTAATAAACTTCATGGCATTTTCTTTGTTTGGTGCTCCCTTAGGAACTACCCATCCTGCAGCAATACGCATACCTTCGTTATAGGTTAGAGATAAAGGTGCACCTTCGTCTTTGGCATTCATGATACGACCTGACCAGGCAAGAGCAATATCAGCTTCACCTGTCGAAAGCATCTGAGCAGGCTGTGCCCCCTTAGTCCACCAGACAATAGAATCTTTGATTGTATCAAGCTTTGCAAAAGCTCTGTCAAGATCTAATGGATAGAGTTTATCCATTGGAACACCGTCTGCAAGCAGAGCAGATTCAAGCACTGTAACCGGGTACTGCCATACTGCTCTTTTCCCCGGGAATTTCTCTAAATCGTAAAAATCAGCCCAGGATTTTGGTGCAGTGTCATCTTTGTACTTATCTGCGTTGTATGAGATCACTGAGTCATAAACTTCAGCACCTACCACATGCTCAAGTTCAACTGCCTTATCCAGTTTTTCTGTTACAATCTTGTAGTCAATTGGCTCTAAATAACCTTTCTTACCTGCATAAACACCCCAGTAGGCATCGCAGTTCATGACATCCCACTCAGTAGTGCCATTCTCAACCATAGCTATCAGTTTGGCGTAATCAGATGGTGTAACAACAGTTACTTTGATACCGGCTTTTTCTTCAAAAGGCTTGATGTTCTTCTCAATACGGGCATCAGTATTGGTTCCGCCCCAATCTACAAATACCAGAGAACCGTTATCTTTTGGCTGTGTATCTGCAGTCTTACTGCTGTCCTTGTCATCACCGCAGCCTGAGGTGATAGTCATTGCCATTGCCAGAGCAGAAAAAAGTAGAGTCTTAACAAATTTGCTTTTCATAATGAATCTCCTAGTTATAGATAATTGCTGTGTGTTCTGGTGAAAATGAGAATTCAACAGACATATCTGGGTGTAACTTTCTGAATTCACGCACATCCAGGGTTACATATAAGGACAGATCACCTGCAACGGCTTTTGCTTTTACATACTGACCAAGATAGATACTTTCAGTGAGTTTTGCTCTGAAAGTATTTTCATGAGCACAGGTGTCTGTCTTTAGGTGAATATCCTCAGGACGTAGTGCAAAGAAAGGATTTCTGTCTGATGCTTTAACTGATTTAGAATCGGCACTTAAAACACATCTGCCTTCAGTCAGTGGAGAATAGCCTGTAACAGTGGTCCTCTCTCCGTTTGATTCATAGGTGACATCTTTTATAGGAACAATGTTTGTTGTTCCCATGAACTCAGCAACAAAGCGGTTAGCAGGTTTTTCGTAAATGTTCTCTGGAGTGTCAAACTGCTGAATCTGACCACCTGAGACAATACAGATCTTATCTGACATTGAAAAAGCCTCTTCCTGATCATGAGTAACAGAGATAGTGGTCATACCTAGCTTGTGAGTAATTCTCTTTATTTCAAACTGCATATCATGTCTAAGGTTTTTATCAAGTGCTCCTAAAGGCTCATCTAATAGCAGTAATGGCGGATTGTAGATAATGGCGCGAGCCAGAGCTACACGCTGCTGCTGTCCTCCTGAAAGCTGGCGTGGATATCTGTCTTCAAGTCCAGTAAGCTTAATAAGCTCAATCATGTGCTTTACTTTTTTATCTATTTCCTCTTTTTTAAACTTTCTGAGCTTTAATGGATATGCGATATTCTCGGCTACAGTCAGATGAGGAAAAAGAGCATAGTTTTGGAAGAGCATACCAATATTGCGCTTAAAACATGGAACTGTTGCAACATCTTTACCATTTATGAAGATTTTGCCATCAGAACAGCGCTCAAAACCTGCAATAACTTTGAGTAAAGTGGTTTTACCTGAACCTGAAGATCCAAGAATTGAAACGAATTCACCCGGTTTGCAAACAAGATTGATATCTGTCAGAGCTTTAAATGTTCCATAGTATTTGGAAACATCTACAACAGAAAGCTCCTGACCAATGCCTTTTTGTTCGGCTTCCATATTATTTCTCCGTTGTCCTTTGCAAAAAAAATTCTGATTAACGATTTAGGTATAAATATCGATTTATTTCTGAATGTTAATGTCTAAATGTTTATGTCTTATGCTTAAAACTATGTGTTTAATATAAGAAGAAAAGACTCAACAGATACATGTTGAGATAATATAGTGCAGTGAGATTTTGAATATGTATAAAATAGTGCAATAAATATTAAATGTTTGTAAATCAGTTTGTTATAAAGGAAAGTATGTTCGTTTTATTAAACTGCAAAGTAAAATTTTAGATGTTTAATAAAAATAACAAAAGCTTAAAAATGCCATTTGATTCCAGAATTAAAGAAGATTGAGACTATTTTTATCTGTTTAAAGAAAGGTTTACGAAAGTAAATAAAAATGAAATTTATTGAATTGCACAACAATAGTACCTGTCAAATTTTACTGCACTTAACGTGATTTAGCTGACTACAGATTTAATTAACAGGATAAATTTACGTTCCTCTTCAAAGCTGATTTCATCCTATCTAAAAATCAGATAAATAACTCTTTGAAAAATAAACCGAAATACAGAATGTTATAAATTCTGCTTGTCAGTATCTAATTTTTGATGTTAAATACCTACATAACATATAGGTTATATAAACATTTAAAGAAATATGATTTTAACCAGAGGATCTGTCGTCATGTTTTATCTTCTTTTGTACTGTTGTATCTGTAAATGAGTCTTATTAAGAGTTTATGCATCTTTAATGCAGTTAACTTCATAATTTGAAATTTACTCCTTACTTTTAATGCTTCAGTCATATTGAATAACAGAGGAAAGATAAAATTGAAAATTCGAGAGAGTATAGCCGAACTGATAGGTTCTACACCGCTTTTAAGACTAAATGGCTATTCTGGCTCTATTTGTGTGAGAAATTCCTTAATTGCCAAGCTTGAGTCTTTCAACCCTGGTGGCTCTGTTAAGGACAGAATCGCCCTTGCAATGCTAAAAGCTGCAATAGAGCAGAAAAAGATAAGTAAGAATACAGTTATTATCGAGCCTACATCTGGGAATACAGGCATTGGTCTTGCTCTTGTGGCAGCTTCCTTCGGGTTAAAACTGGTGATTGTGATGCCTGACAGTATGTCTCTTGAAAGACGTAATCTTCTCAGAGCCTACGGTGTCACTTTAGAACTTACTCAGGGGGCACAGGGAATGAAGGGGGCAATTAAAAGAGCACAGGAACTGCATCTTGAGATCCCTGATTCATTCATACCTTCGCAGTTTGACAATAAAGAGAACAGAAATATCCACTATTTAACTACCGGTCCTGAAATTTATCAGGATACAGATGGCAAAGTTGATGTTCTGATTGCAGGTGTTGGAACAGGCGGAACTTTAAGTGGCACTGGAAAATATCTCAGGGAGAGAAATCCTGATTTAAAAATAATTGCAGTAGAACCTGCACGTTCTCCTTTTCTGTCAAAAGGTTATACAGGTGCACACAAGATACAGGGAATAGGTTCAGAGTTTATCTCTGCCAACCTTGAAGTGGATCTTGTTGATGAAATTATTGATGTTGATGATACTGATGCCTTTAAGACCGCTCAGAAGCTTGCAAAATACGACGGTGTTCTTGCAGGAGCTTCATCTGGAGCTGCTGTTTTTGCGGCAGGAAAAATAGCATTGAGATCTGAATATAAAGATAAAAATATTGTGGTGGTGCTTCCTGACACAGGCGAACGTTATCTTTCAACTCCTGTGTTTCTACAGTAGCAATTTTATAAAAGAGCTTAAGCATGATAGATAAACAAGAATCGCGCACAGCGCAAATCTGCTCTTTTGTAAGAGCCTATCACTCAATCTATTCTCATGAAAAGATTTTTGATGACTCACTTGCATACGACCTTTTAGGTCAGCATGAGTACCTGAAAATGGGGCAGCTTGTTGAACACAATTTTGATGTAACAGCATATGACAGTAATTATATTTTTAACCGTAAGTCAATAGATAACACTGTAAACAGATTTTTAAGTCCGATCCCTCTGTCAAGGATCAGGTACACAGAAGACAGTTTAAAAGAGTATGCAAAACATGGAAATGTTCAGTATGTGATTCTAGGCGCCGGTCTTGATACTTTTGCATTTAGAAATAATGCTGAGAATATTGAAATTTATGAACTGGACCATCCCGATACTGGACATTACAAGAAAGAAAAGATCAGAGCTTTAGAATGGGTTGTTCCTTCAAATGTGCATTTTGTACCGATAGATTTTAATAATCAGAGCCTTTTTAAGGTGCTGATTGATGCAGGATTTGATCCTGAAAAAAGAACATTCTTTTCTTTTTTAGGAGTTTCCTATTATCTGAGCCTTAATGTATTTGCAAAGACTATTGAAACATTAGCTTCATTAACAGAGAGTGAGTCGGTGATAGTTTTTGATTATCCAGATGAATCCACTTTTACATCAGATGTTAATTCTCAGGTAGCTAAACTCCATCAGATGACAGAACTTCTGGGGGAGAAGATGGTTCACGGATACAGTTTCAAAGAAATTGAGCAGTGTTTAAAAAATAACTCTGGGCGGATTTTAGAGCATTTAAGACCTGAAGATCTTAATGAAAGATATTTTAAGAACAGGGATGACGGAATGAAAGCATATGCCAATGTTCACCTTGTTAAAGCGATCATAGAAAAATAAAGGAAGGAAATTACTATGGCAGAATACAAATTCATTGATTCAGCAGTGATCCACGGTGGTATCAGTACAGATCCTTATACTAACTCTGTTAATGTACCAATTTATCAGACATCAACCTTCAGACAGGAAGGCATCGGAATTAATCCTAAATGGGAGTATGCAAGAACCGGTAATCCAACCCGTGCTGCACTTGAGGCTTTAATTGCAGAGCTTGAAAGTGGTTATGCTGGATTTGCCTTTGCTTCAGGAATGGCAGCAGTCTCAGCAGTTTTGAGCCTTTTTAAGTCAGGTGACAGGATTTTAATCTCCTCTAATGTCTATGGTGGCACCTACAGAGTTTTAGATAAAGTTTTCAAGAACTTCAATATTAGCTTTGAAAGCATTGATACAAGTGATCTCTCTTTAATTGAAAGCAGGATCACAAAGGATGTAAAGGCTATATATATCGAAACTCCATCTAATCCTTTATTGGACATCACTGATCTTGAGGGAGTCGCAAGATTGGGTAAAAAGTACAATCTGCTCACCATAGCTGACAATACATTCATGAGTCCATATCTTCAGCAGCCTATTAAATTCGGAATAGATATTGTTATTCACTCTGCTACAAAGTATCTTGGCGGTCATTCTGATCTTGTGGCAGGTCTTGTTGTGGTAAATTCAGAAGAACTCTCTTCAAAGATTGCTTTTCTGCAGAACTCAATCGGGGCTGTATTAGGTCCGTTTGATTCATTTCTGCTTTTGCGAGGAATAAAAACTCTTTCTGTTAGACTGGACAGACATACTGACAATGCAATAAAACTTGCAAAATTCTTAAAGTCTCATGAGTCCGTGTTAAAAGTCTATTATCCTGGTCTTGAAGATCACAAAGGTTATGAGGTTAACAAAAAGCAGGCCCGTAACGGAGGTGCGATGATTTCTTTTGAATTAAAGGAAGGTCACGATGTTAACAGGTTCTTCAAAGCACTAAATCTGATTTCATTGGCTGAAAGCTTAGGCGGTGTTGAAAGTTTGGTCTGCCATCCTGCTACCATGACTCATGCGGCAATTCCTGCAGAAGTCAGAGCTAAGGTGGGTATCACTGATAACCTTATCAGATTATCTGTAGGTATCGAGAATTATGATGATCTGAAAAATGATCTTGATGCTGCAATCAGAGCTTCGGAGAAATAATCATGCATTACTATAATTCAATGCTTGACTTAATAGGCCACACTCCTCTAGTTAAAATCAACTATGCATTTGAACAGATAGAAGGAGTAAATCTTTTTGCAAAACTAGAATACTACAATCCTTCAGGATCCGTTAAGGACAGAACTGGTCTTTATATGGTTCAGGATGCGATAAAAGACGGCAGACTGAAAAGAGGTTCTACAATTGTTGAAGCAACTGCTGGAAATACTGGTCTTGGCGTAGCCTTTGCAGCATTAAATCAGGGCTTTCACGTGATTTTTGTGGTTCCTGAAAAATTCTCTGAAGAAAAGCAGATCTTAATGAAAGCTCTTGGTGCTGATATTATTCACACTAAAAGGGAAGACGGCATGTTAGGAGCAGCAGCTAAAGCTCAGGAACTTTTATCACAGATAAAAGATTCGATTTCCCTTGAGCAGTTTAAGAATATGTCAAATCCAAAGGCTCACTACGAGACAACCGGTCCTGAGATTTATGAAGATCTTGATGGAAGAATAGATTATCTTGTGGCAGGGGCAGGATCCGGAGGTACCTATTCAGGTGTTGTAAAGTACCTCAAAGAGCAGAACCGCAACATTAAGGGCATATTAGCCGATCCTGTCGGCTCAACAATGGGTGGCGGTGAACATGCCAACTATGATATCGAAGGAATTGGAAATGACTTCATTGCTGATACCATGGACATGTCTCTTGTTGAAAAGGTAATCAAGATCACCGATACTCAGGCATTTGACGGAGCCAGAGCCTTAGCCCGCCATGAGGGAATTTTAGGCGGCTCTTCAACCGGTGCTGCATTTAGTGCAGCTCTTAAACTTATCTATGAGCACCATGTAAAAGGAAATATTGTATTTATCGCTCCTGACAGAGGAGACAGATACTTTTCCAAGCATCTGTATGCGTAACTTTATTTTTCCTTCCTCAGGTAAATATTTTTGTACTTAAGATTTTAATATGTGCTTTAGCCTGCAATTAACATTGCAGGCCTTTTTGTGTGCACAGCATGAGCATTATCTATGGGGTGAAAGTCACAAAGGTGCCCGCCAACGGGAAAACTTAGCAAATCTACAAGGTGGTTGCGGTGACGTAACAGCTCAAAGCAGTAGATAGCAAAACTCTGGTACGACGAACAGAAATCATCTTAGTCAGGTTACGGTTGTCAGTGCTGAGTTAATTTGTCATCAGATCTGCTCATTAAACAGTCTTTAAAACTGCTCTAAAAATTTCACATCAATAGTTCATAAAAAAGTCAGTTAAAAAAGATCCTAATTTGCTCTTTACTATCTGCCAATCAATTTGACGAAACGCATAAAAATGTATTTAAAAGTCAGTTAAGCCGTATTGTTAATATGGAGGAGCGTTTATCTCTGATAAGATGGCTTGTGAAAGGCTAATATTGACGAGGTAACCTGCAAAATTGTTTTCGAAGACAAACAGGCTACCTCACAGACGCACCAGAGGAGGTGTACTTTCTACAATATACCGCGAGAACACTGTGAATTCATCAGTGCTCATTCACAAAATAACAAAAATGAGACTCATTTAGGCAATAAACGATTACCTGCACGTATATTTTTGACCTTAAGAAAAGGAAAAAATGTACGGTATTCTCATTGGTTCAATCATGTGATGGTATGGTTTTACCACCTATGACAAACAGTTCTTTGATTTAGTAAACAACAAAAGAGGTTTTCTGTTCTCAAAGGATCCGCTGTCCCAACCCAAAGTGCACTGACAAAAATTCATCAGGAAACAATGTGGTGCACATAGTGTTACCGTCTGATGTAATACCTCGTGAAGAACTCTATTACTTTGAATTTGTAGATTTATCCTTTGGTATGACTATTTTACCGAAGGTATCCCTACAAAATGGAGAAATAAGGCAGATAAACTAATCAGACGTAGAATTCGTCAGTTACTCTGGAAACAGTGGAAAAAGCCTGACAATAGGAGTAAACAACTCATGAACATTGGAACCAACAATCCTCCTCTAAGGGAGTTTGCCTACAGTTTCAACTGATACTGGCGCATTGTTAAAGCATCGTTGCATCATCGTGTTTTAAGTAAGAAAAAGTTCGTTAAGCTGGGAAGGTATGACCTTGAAGCGGTGGATATGTACACCTCTTTTGTTTGGGAAGCGGATCCGCACGTACGGTGCTGTGAGAGGTGTGGTGCTCTGTACCCACCTACTCGATTGCTTATACATCATTTATCATCTGTCATTTATCATTTAAGGTTAATAGTTAAGAAGATGCCTGATTTTGTTGCATCCAAGTAAATTCTCCGTTCTTAGGCGTGTCGTCACAGATAACAGTAGCAGATATCATAATTACAGTCTTTGAACAAAACTGTCAGTCATTTGCTCATAACTGTACAGAAAATCGATAAATCCGCTGTTTTGACTGAACAGTCCATATGCAGATTTCTAGTTATGAAGTGTAAAAGATAAATTTTTCACAGCAAAGGTGCTGTTCTATTAGGCTGGACTGCAGTTGCAGCAAACAGACTTAAGCATAAGTGGTAATATCATCAAAAAAGTTCTATTAGGTGACTTGTATTCATTTGAAATATGCAAATAATTTGATATTCGTTGAAAATCTCATTTAATCATGATTATTTATAGCAATTACATTTTGTTTTAAAAGATTGGAGCTATATACTGTCCAAAATATGTTAACTTTTTGCATTTATGAACAGACAGAAAAAAATAGTAATAACAGTATTAAGATATCTATCCCTATTTTTAAATTTGTTTAAGGATAGCGGATATCATAAGATATTGTCCCCAATTGATGGCAATATTGTTCCGTCAGATCTTATTGCCGAGTCTAATATTTCACGTGACGTTTTTGGAAATTCATTAGGCATTCAGCCAGTTAAAAACGAAATTCATTCTCCATGCGCCTGTGTTGTAGAACGAATTTCAGATGCTGGCAATGCTCTTTTGTTAAAGGTTGGCAACGCTCACCTGATAATCAATGTGGGGCTGGAATTTGAAAAGTATCATAAGGATTTTTTTAAACATTATGTTGTTGAAGGTCAGAGAGTCTCCAAAGGACAGAAACTGATGTCTTTTGATATTGAAAAGATCTATTCTGTTGATACGAATTTTGTGTGCACAATCACCGTAAAACAGAATCGTAATTCACGACATGTTAGTTTTATCAATGCCCGCCATGTGTCATACGACACTATCCTGTGTACTCTAAACGTTCTGTAGACAAACTTTTTTACAGGTCTATTTTTCAGTTAAAGAGCCACTAAGGCTCTTTGCTGTATAGTTAAATCATGTAGTCGTTTGAATACATTTCTATCTGTTTGTCCAGCAGATCCTGAAGTGTTATCGAATCCAGATAATCTGTGATAACTTTATATAAACCTTTCCATACAGGCAGTGTTACACATGTGGAACTTCTGTCACAGTTTACAGGATCGCACTCTAAACAGGCTACAGGTGCCAGATTGCCTTCTGTCAGACGTAAAATTGCTCCCAGGCTGTATTCTGAAGGCTCTCTTGCCAGCTGATAACCTCCCTGATAGCCTCGTGATGTTTTCAGAAAGCTCGAGCTGTTTAATGCAGGGATGATCTGCTCCAGGTACTTTTTGGAAATGTTTTGTCTTTGAGCGATATCTTTTAAAGTTATAAATCCGTTGTTTCTATGCTCTGCAAGATCAAGCATCATGCGAATTGCATATCTTCCTTTTGTCGAAATCTTCATATGCTCTTTCCTTTATTTTAATACTTATTATTTTACTAGGAATTATGGTATTTTTAAAGAGTAAAAAAAATATTACAATGTCAATTGCACATCAGAACCGGCAGATTAAGAGGTAACCATGACCTTAACCCAATTACATTATGCAATTACAATTTCTGAAACAGGCTCTTTTAACAAGGCTGCACAGATCTTATATGTTTCTCAGCCAAGCCTTTCAAATGCAATTCATGATCTTGAGGACGAGTTTTCCATTTCTATCTTTCACAGATCTGGGCGTGGTGTAAGTCTGACCAATGATGGTGTTGAGTTTATTACCTATGCAAGGCAGGTATACCATCAGTATGAATCTTTACTCGACAAATTTGGAAAGAACGGAACTTTAAAGAAGAAATTTGGTGTATCAACTCAGCACTATTCATTTGCTACCAAATCTTTTGTTGAAATGGTTAAGAGGTTTAATACTGCCGAGTATGATTTTGCCATTCGTGAGACTAAGACCAGAGAAGTAATTGATGATGTGAGTTCATTAAAGAGTGAGATTGGTATCCTTTACCTGTCAAACTTTAACAGAAATATGATTTTAAAGCTTTTAAATTCAGCCGAGCTTGAGTTTCATCATCTGATTAACTGTCAGGTCTATGTATATCTTTATAAAGATCATCCTCTGGCAGGATATAAAGAGATCCATTTTACTGATCTTGCTGATTATCCGAGCCTGTCATTTGAGCAGGGAGACAACAGTTCCTTCTATTTTGCTGAAGAAATCTATTCTACAAAAGAATATCTGAGAACAGTTAAGGTAAATGACAGAGCCTCAATGTTAAATCTTATGCGTGGCCTTAACGGCTTTACCATGTGCTCTGGCATTATCTGTCAGGAACTGAACGGTGATGACTATGTTGCAGTTCCTTTCAGACCGGATGAGGGGGATGAGGACGACAATATGAGTATAGGATACATCGTGAAAAAAAATCAGATCTTAAGTCAGATGGGGACTCTATACATCGA
Source organism: uncultured Succinivibrio sp. (assembly GCA_934218695.1). GTDB lineage: Bacteria > Pseudomonadota > Gammaproteobacteria > Enterobacterales > Succinivibrionaceae > Succinivibrio. The sequence goes on along the minus strand of CAKQDA010000009.1, from coordinate 70,398 downwards.
AGAGATTAAGAACTATTTCCGCCGATACGGTCTGTCTGACTAGGTATTTATTTCAGATTTTATTGTTTCTGACTTTTAAAGGAGCACTTTTTGAGGCTCCTTTTACTTTTAAAATCCAATCCATGATCTTATTGCTAATCAATAAGTCACTAAACCCAAATCCGCTTAAATCATCCTTTTATTTCTTTATATTCTCATATTTTCTTTAGAAAAGAAATGGTTATAGAAAATATCTATTACTTACTATTAAAAATTAGTATTAGACAATATTACTAAAAATTTGGGATACTTTATTCAACGCTTTTTATAAATATTTTCACAATATTAAAAATAGAACACATACTAAAGGTAAGAATAATGTACGAGTTTTTATGGCACGGTCGAGGCGGTCAGGGCGCATTTACAGCAGCCAGACTTTTAGGCGCAGCCTATTCTTTAAAGAAAGACGGTAATTACGCACTGTCTTTCCCTTCATTTGGTCCTGAGCGTCGTGGTGCTCCTATCAGGGCATTTACCAAGTTAGATAACAGGAAGATAGGTAACAGAGCAGAAATAGAGAAAGCTGATTTTTCTGTTTTTCTTGATGACACTCTCTTTACTGAAGAATCTTTTTCTGAACTCAAAGATAATGGCAGGATCATTTTATGCACAAAAAAAATCTTAACCAACTCAAAGATTGTTTCTATTGACGGTGTTTCCATTGCCGAAAAAATTCTGCATTTACCTATAACCAATACCGTAATTTTAGGAGCTATCGCTGCTGTATTTGATGAAATTACAGTCGATGATCTGAAATTTGCCATTGAACAGACTATGCCTGTAAAACTGCAGCAGCGAAATATTGAAGCAGTTAAAGCAGCCTTTGAGGCAGTAAAGGGGGCTCTTTAAATGAAAGTTACGCTCAAAGAAAACATTAAGTTTACATCAGCTAATATACCTTTTGCTCCTTCCTATGAGCCGGGGCTTGTAACAAAAAACTCAGGCTGGAGAAATGAAAAGCCAGTATGTGATAAAGAAAAATGCAATGGATGTTATCTGTGCTATCTCTACTGTCCTGACGGTGTGATTTCAAAAAATGGTGACAGTATTGAAATTGATTATGACTTTTGCAAAGGCTGTGGTATCTGTAAAAAAATCTGCAGACACGGTGCAATTACTATGGAGTCTGAAAAATAATGACTAAGAAATTTTTATCAGGCAATGAAGCATTTGCATTAGGTGTCAGTCTTGCAAAACCACATGTAATTTCAGCTTATCCTATCACACCACAGACAACTGTAGTTGAAAAGTTATCTGAGCTTGTTGAGTCAGGAGAACTTAAATCTGAATTCATTCACGTAGAGTCTGAGCATTCGGCTTTATCAGCTGCTATTGGTGCATCGGCTGTCGGAGCCAGAACATTTACAGCCACCTCTTCGCAGGGTCTTTTATACATGACTGAGTGTCTTACATACGCATCAGGCGGTCGTTTCCCAATTGTAATGATGAATGCCAACCGTTCTACAGCACTGCCCTGGAATATTTATGGTGATCAGAGAGATTCTCTGTCTCTGTTAGATCACGGTTGGATCCAGGCATATGCTCAGGATGCTCAGGAGGCATTGGATCTGGCATTAATGGGCTTTTACATTGCTGAACATAAAGATGTAGCAACACCCTATATGGCTAATTTAGACGGTTTTACCCTAACTCATACCTATGAGGTGGTAGATGTTCCCTCTGTAGAACAGGCTGACAGGTTTTTGCCTCCGTATGAAACAGATAACAGGATCTCATTTGAGACTCCTAAAAATTTAGGTTTCTCTGCAGGACCTGATACAAATACTGAGTTTAAATACAAAGAACATCTGGGAATATTGAATGCCCGCAGGGTTATATGTGAGTGCGAAAAGAGCTTTAAAGATATTTTTAACCGTGAATACTCAGGTCTTATTGAGACATATAGGACAGATGATGCTGTCAGCGTAATCGTGACATTGGGTACTATATCGGGCCTTGTCAGAGAAGTGGTTGATGATTTAAGAGCACAGGAAAAAAAAGTTGGCTTACTCAGAATACGTTATCTGAGGCCTTTTCCTAATGAGGAAATCGTTCAGGCGCTTAAAAATGTCAGGGCTATAGGCGTTTTGGAAAAAGATATTTCATTTGGAAACGAAGGAACTGTTTATACCAATGTGAATTCAGCTCTGCATAAGGCAAAACTCAATGTGGTTTCGTCAAACTATATAGCAGGATTAGGTGGAAGAAATATTGAAAAACATCAGATTGAAGAGATCTTCTCAAGACTGGAATCATCAGAAAGTGAAATTGTATTTGTAGGTCTCAGGGAGGAATAGTCATGGCAGTCAATGTAAATACACTAACTGAAGATGAGTTCTTCTACGGACATAAGGCATGCGCAGGCTGTGGAGGCTCTCTTGCAGTAAGAATTGCTCTTAAGGTATTGGGGAAACGATCTGTTGCTGTGATCCCTGCTGGCTGTATGTCTGCTGTTGGTTTTAATTTTCCACAGCTGTGCTTTGCAAACAACGCAATTATTTCAACCTTTGCCGGTACTGCATCTATGATGACAGGTATTCAGGCCGGTTTAAAGGCTTTAGGCAAAACTGATTTTAATGTAGTGGGTTTTGCCGGTGACGGAGGTACTGCTGATATCGGTATTCAGGCTCTTTCAGGTGCCATAGATAGAAATGACGATGTTTTATATATCTGCTATGACAATGAGGCATACATGAACACTGGTATACAGAAGAGTTCTCTCACACCTTATGGAGCAAGAACAACAACTACTCCTGCTGGAAAAAATCTGCATGGTAATCTTTCAGGCAAGAAAAATATGTTTGAAATTGTTGCAGCTCACGGGATCGCTTATGCAGCAACTGCAAGCGTAGGTTATCTTCAGGACTTTATGAAAAAGGTTGAAAAGGCAGCCTCTATTCGTGGTACCAAGTACATTCATGTTATAGCTCCATGTCCTACAGGATGGGGAATTAAAACAGAAGACTGTATCGAAGTTGCCAAAGAGGTCGTCGACTGTGGTTTATGGTATCTGGCTGAATTTGAAAACGGTGAGTTCCATATCAACAGAAAACCAAGGGAATTTACTGATGTAGAGAGCTACATCAGACGTCAGGGCCGCTTTAGACACCTAGATGAAAGTGATATTAAAGCAATCGTTGCAGGTCGTGACGCTAAATGGAATTTTATTAACAAGCATTATAACTAGAGGTTTACATGGCTATCAATAAATCAAAATTCTGGGATGAGGCATTAGAAACAGCTCCTCGTGAAGTCTTAGAAGCAAATCAGTTAAAGGATCTTCAGGAGATCGTAAGTTTCGCATATGAGAATTCTCCATACTATAAGAGATCATTTGACAAGGCAGGCGTTAAGCCTTCTGATATCAAGACCTTAAAAGATATCGAGAAGTTCCCATTTATAAATAAGAAAACTCAGCGTGACACACAGGGCGTTGGTTCATTCTTAGGTGAATTGTGCGCTGTCCCTGAGGATGATGTTGTATTTATTTCCACATCATCAGGATCAACAGGCGTTCCAACCATCAGCCCTTTTACACAAAAAGATTTCGATGAGTTTCAGGATACAGAAGCTCGCTGGTTCTGGCAGGTTGGAGTAAGACCTAATGATCGCTATGTTCATGCATTGAACTTCTCTTTATATGTTGGCGGTCCTGATGTAATCGGTGCTCAGAAGACTGGTGCTCTGTGCATCTGGGGTGGTACTCTGCCATCTGAGCGTTTACTCTGGGTTTTAAAGACCTATCAGCCAACAGTTATCTGGACATCTCCTTCTTATGCTTGGCAGTTAGGTGAAAAAGCTTTAAAGAGCGGTATTGATCCAAAGAAAGATCTGAGTATCAAGACAATCATCGTAGCAGGTGAGCTTGGTGGTTCCATTGATGCTACCCGTAAGGCAATTGAGGAATTGTGGGGAGCTCAGGTTTATGACTTCTATGGTCTGTCTGATATCTTTGGTGCCTGTGCGGCAATGTGTGAATATAAAGATGGTCTTCATATTGCTGAGAACCATATTCTGGTTGAAACTGTTGATCCTAACACCGGTAAGGTTTTACCTCCAGGTGAGAAAGGTGAGTTTGTATTTACAACACTAAAAAAGCATGCACGTCCTTTGATCCGTTTCCGTACAGGTGATATCGGCTGGATCGACAACTCAAAGTGCAAGTGTGGACGTACTCATGGTCGAATCCACGTTTTAGGCAGAAAGGATGATATGTTTATTGTATCAGCAGTTAACGTTTTCCCAAGTGATGTTGAAGCTGGTATCCGTTCGATTTCCGGTATTACAGGTGAATATCTGATCAGGATCTTTGAAAAGGATTTTACCTGCAAGTATTCTGTTGAGGTCGAGAAGAAGTTTGACAATAAGGATACAGATGAGGAAGTTGCTGAGATTGTAAGCAAGTCCCTAAAAGCTCGTATTGGTGTTAAACCTTACACTGTGGTTGTCCATAAGGATGGTGGTCTGAATACTCGTTCAGAGCACAAGTCAAAGCGCATCATCGATGAGCGTACCAAGAAAGACTAGTTCAGACAAATTATAGACAGAAAAAAGGCTCTACAAAAAAATGCAGAGCCTTATTTTTATCTGCTGCAAAGAGAATTTAAGACTTTGCTTTAGAAATTCCTAACTGTCTTTTGTGCATAAAGGTAATTAAAACAATCATTACAACTACAGCTGCACCAAGACTTAATGGCAGACTTCTTGTAACACCAGCGATTGCATAACCTATCAGAGCACTTACCGCAACAGTCAGAGAGTACGGCAACTGTGTATAAACGTGCTCGATGTGGACACAGCCTGAACCTGCTGATGATAAAACAGTAGTATCTGAAATAGGTGAGCAGTGATCTCCAAATACTGAACCTGCCAGAGTAGCTGAAAGGGCAATGATGGTAAGTTCCATAGAGTCAGGATCGACTGCCTGGGCTACAATAACCACGATAGGAATTAAGATACCAAAAGTACCCCATGCTGTACCGGTTGAGAATGACAGGAAACCTGCAATTACGAAAATTACTGCTGGCAGTATAACGCCCACAAAACCGATATCGTTCTGCACGATTGATGAGATAAATTCAGGTGCTTGCAGAAGATCTCGGGTTACGCCGGAAATGGTCCAGGCAAAGGTTAAGATCATATTGGCAGGTATCATTGCCTGAACTCCACGTAAAACACCATCCATATACTCTTTTAAAGACAGTAGTTTTCTAGGAACCATCATCAGGAATGCGACCACAAGAGCTCCGAAAGAGCTGAGTACCAGAGCCTTTGCGGAATCTGTGTTACCAAAGGCAGCGCCTAATGTGTGGTACTTGTCATCCTCTCCCCAGTATCCGCCAAGATACAGCATTGCAAGTACAGCGAAAATGATGAGAGAAATGATTGGCACAACCATGTCCATTACGGTACCGTTACCTTTAACTTCGATACTGTCTTCCTGGGTGCTTTTATCCTCTTTTGCGGCTTTTGTTGATTCATAGGCTTCTTTTTCTGCTTTGTACATTGGACCGAAATCAACGTTGAAACAGCAGACTAAAACCACCAGCAGAATGCAGAGCAGTGCATAGAAATTCCATGGAATGGTTGCACAGAAAGCAGCTATATCAGAATCAAAGGTATTGGTAGCCTTCAGGTTTGACCCAACAGCTGCAGCCCATGAAGAAACTGGGGCAATAATGCAGATAGGAGCTGCAGTCGAATCAATGATATATGCCAGTTTTTCTCTTGAGATTTTATATTTGTCTGTAATAGGTCTCATTACAGTACCTACAGTAAGACAGTTAAAGTAATCATCAATAAAGATAAAAGCACCTAAAGCTGATGTTGACAGAAGGGCTGATCGCCTGCCCTTTATTTTGGCTGTTGCCCAATTTCCATAAGCTTTAGATGCTCCTGCCATATAGATGACATAAACGAGTGCACCCAGAAGTGAACAGAAAAGAACAATATTCAAATCGAACTTGTTTCCCATTACTGATATGGCACTTTCCAATGGTCCAAGAACGATATTGCCATCAGTTTTTAAAGTATAAATTAAGGTGCCAGATAAGATACCCACGATAAGTGAAGAAAATACTTCCTTTGTAATTAACGCTAAAACAACGGCAATTACAGGAGGGAGAATGGATAAAGCTCCAACGTATACCGGATCCATAAGTACTCCAAAATAGTAGAAATTATGCACTGTAATTATACATCTAAATTGGAGTTAAACTTAATATGCTCTTAATTGGTGAAAATTTGTGGAATATGTCTGTTTGAAGTGTGTATTATGCACTTTCAGAGACTGTTTTACTGTCATGCTCTGCATATGCTTTTGTATCAGATGATTTTTCAGAGAATTTATTTTCATCCTCATTTATCTTCTGACTGTTTTCATGTGTCTTCTTTTCTGACAGTTCCTGCTGTGCTTCTGACATTTTCTGCTGAGCTTCGGCTGCAACTTTTAAATCCTGTCCTGATGGTTCTGCAGGTGCATGAGCCGCACTTATTACAGTACGCATCTTTTCAATGGTCTTTTCAGGAGTGGATTCTTTTCCAATATCAATATTCACATGACCGTCTGTTACATATTTATTACCGTCAGGTCCAGTTGCATACTCATACTGAGGAGATCCGGCATATGAGCCTCCAGCAGCCTTATGTGCCTGTTCATGAGTTCTAACTTCAGTGTCTCTGGCTTTTAACTTTTCTACCTCTGACTGCTCTTCGTCTGTCAGATATTCACCGTTCTGTTTTTTATCATTATGATTTTGCTCAGCTTCCTTTTGCTCTTTATACTTGGCTTTATCTGCAGCAGTTTTTTTTACGGTTTCAGTATCATTATTCTGTAAACTGTCAGAAGTTTGTGAATTCTCTGTATCTTCAGTTGTTGATGTTCTGTTATCAGAAACTTTGTTCAAATTCTCACTGACAAGAGGATCTTTCTCTCCTAGGGCATCTCTTATTGAAGTTACAGCATCTGACAGAGTCTGTTTTCTAAGACCGTCAGAATTTTGAATTTCAGAACTAGATGAACAGGACAGATAGGCTTTTAATGCTCTGTTCCTGTTATGTGAATATGTATCAGCATTGTGAGACTGAACTCCATCAGAGAGGGTAACGCAGTCATCCTGAAGGGTATTCTTTTTCTTTTCATCATCATGTCTGTTGCCAACAGATGACACAGCAATATTGTGATTCTGAAATGACTGTATTTCAGATCCTTCAATAAAACTGTATGTAGTGTTAACTAAAGACATAAGATACTCCACAGGGCTACCGTTATTAACGGCAAGTATAGATCTTAACTTTAGAAAAATTTACGACTTTTTTAAAGTAAGCTTAATCAGCTACTGACTTCAGTCTAGGCAGAAGTTTTGCATAAAGATAGACTCCAGCAATGATTAGGAAGAAACTGCCAACAATACCTATATAGCTTATGGAAAAATAGTCTATCACGAGTCCTCCTGCCATAGCACCACCACCGATTCCTAAATTGTAGATACCAGAATAGATTGACATTGCTATAGCAGTGGTATCAGGTGCAAATTTGATGATCTCATATTGATAAACAAGATTGTAAGCAGTGATTGCAAGCCCCCAGCCGATTAGTACTGCATACAAAGCTACGATATTGCCCGAAGCAAACTTTAATAAGAAGATAAAAACAGCTATTCCGAATACTGCAAACAGATTAAAAAAATAATGGTACTTACTGAACAGTTTAGAAAAAATAAAACTTCCTACGATACCTATACCACCGAACACTGTTAAGGCAAAGGTAACTGCATCAGGAGAGAGTTTTGCAACCTGCCCAAGATAAGGCTCTATATAACTGTATGCTGAGTAGTGACCAATAATGGCAATAGCTGTCATTAGGAAGATCCCTCCTAAGACTGGATCAGTTATCAGTTTTGGTAAATCAGATATCTTTAGAGATCCAGAAGCAGGTATTTGGGGAAAGACGATAACAAGCAGCATAAAGAGAATGGCTGAGATAACAGCAATACAAAGAAAAGTTGTTCTCCATCCAACATACAGACCAATAATACGGCCTAAAGGAAGGCCTACCACCATTGCAACAGAAGTGGCTGCTACCATCATTCCTAAACCTAAAGATTTCTTTCCGTCTGGTGCAATTTTTACAGCAAGAGGAGATGCGATTGACCAGAAAATAGCATGTGCGCAGGCAACGCCAATTCTTGAGGTCATAAGTGTTGCAAAACCTGTAGAAACAGTTGATAAAAAGTGACTTATAACGAACAGACCTACTACAGTTAATAATAATTTCTTTAATGCAAATTTAGATGCAATCATCATTAATGGCAGAGATGCGATCATTACAACCCAGGCATATACAGTGATAAGCAAACCGGCCTGAGATTCTGAAATTGAAAAATCATGAGCGATGTCTGTAAGTAAACCAATTGGAATGAATTCAGAAGTATTAAAGGTGAATCCCAAAACAGACAACACTATTAAAGGAAAATATTTTTCAACAATGTTCCATGTTGTTGAAGGTGAATTTGTGCTGTTCATTATATTATCCTTTGATAAATAAAGAATTTTATGAATAATAGCACTTTATATTTTGCTTTTATAATAAAAATATTAATATTTAAAAATGAAAGTTAAGCAGAAACTTTAGTATCAATGTGACTTAAGAATACTACATCTGGTAATCACTATAAGAACATTAGGAAAAGGTATTTAACACTATTCTGATCCTTTGAACTGCGTTTAAATTTTTCAGATCTGTTTTGATTGAAAATATAGCAAAACACCGTAAAAGCAGTTAACTCAGCTTTACTTATTTTAAGTTCATACTGTTCACAATACAGTCTTTTCTGCAGAATACTATACCGTAGGCATATACATCGGTGATCTTTGAAAGCTTAATATATGATAGGGCGTAGTTCTTTTTCTTGATCTGAGACAGAGCTTTTGCTGCAAGTTCATCCATCTCATCATCATCATCTGCAGTGGCTTTAATCTCTATAATCACAGCTGCCTTGGTGTTACGTTCAGCCTTAAATGTGATATCTGCATAGCCATTACCTGATTCATAGTTTGAATGGTACTCGGAAATGATACCTTCGCAGCCTGTAAAGATACCGTAGATAAATCCATGATAGAAGTTTTCTAAGGGAGTTTCTGAGGCAGTATCTCTTATAGATACATACTTTTGTAGCATATCAAAAAGAATATCAGTGATTTCTTTTGAATTGCCGTTAACCATAGCCGTCACAAATCTGCCTGGGAGATTAAATTTTTTAAATTCTTCTGAAAACCTGCCTTTAATATTGTCAGTAAAATATTTTAGAATTTCGAGGTTTGGTATTCTTGCAGTAACTTCCTTATCAGAGTTACTGTCTTTTGTAAGTTAGGCCGCTTTAAAATCTTTACCATTAACACCTTTTAAGGTAATGGAGATCACAGGAAACCTCCCATGAACTTTTCACAGAACTCTTTATCCTCAAGTATTGTTAAGCCTTTTCTGAACTGAGGTGTCATCAGGAGCATCACTGTTTATCTTAAGGAAGTTTTTAAACATATCCATGAGCAGTGTTTTGCCAAAGCGTCTTGGTCTTGTAAAGAGCAGTACAGGAGTGCCGGCAGCAGAAGCTTTCTTATCTGTTGATACTTCCTTTGAGAATACAGTCTTAAGGTATGGAGTCTTATCCACATAGTAACAGTTGACTGTTCTTATCTATGCATAACAGTCACTACTAGCTGGAATTGGTACAAAAGTTCTGTCGCTCTTGTTTATGACAATATTTTTTTCTTTATCTGTTCTAATTATCCTTATTTATTGAATGCAAATTTATTAGATGATTTTGAAATTTCGAAATTGAATTTATATGATTTGGAGTTTAACTTTACAACAAAGAAATTGCTTTTGGTATTTTAGAGAGGTTAGTGATTGAATAGAAAATTGACAGACTTACTAAAGGTCAACTGATACGAAAAAGCTCAGCAGAAGCTGAGCTTTGAATTATATTTATTTACTTTCAAATATGATTAAACAGCATCATTAAACATAACTGAAATAGACTCATCGTTGTTGATACGACGAATTGCTTCAGCTAATGTAGGAGCTAATGATACGTATCTGAATTTACCAGTAGCCTTGAACTGCTCGGTAGCAGGAATTGAGTTGGTTACAACAATAGTATCAATTACGCTGTTCTTAATATTTTCATAGGCAGAGCCAGATAGAACAGGGTGGGTGCCGTAGGCGATAACTTTTTTAGCACCACGAGCCTTTAGCGCTGCAGCAGCCTTACATAAGGTTCCACCGGTATCAATCATATCATCAACAATGATGCACTCTCTGTCCTTAACTTCACCGATTAGGTTCATGACCTCTGATACGTTAGGACGTGGACGGCGCTTGTCGATAATAGCTATATCAGCGTCATTAAGTAATTTTGAGATAGCTCTTGCTCTTACAACACCACCCATATCTGGTGAAACAATGCAAGGATTCTTTAATTCTAATGATCTCATGTCTTCTACGAACAGCTTTGAAGAATAGCAGTTATCAACAGGCACATCAAAGAAGCCCTGGATTTGTTCGGCATGAAGATCAACAGTTAAAACTCTGTCAACACCAACAGATGATAGTAAATCAGCAACTACTTTAGCTGTGATAGGTACACGTGCTGAACGAACTCGTCTGTCCTGACGGGCATAACCAAAGTAAGGAACAACTGCGGTAATTCTGCCAGCTGAAGCGCGACGCAATGCATCAATCATTACTAAAAGCTCCATCAGATTATCATTTGTAGGAGCACAAGTTGACTGAATTACAAAGGTATCGCAACCACGAACACATTCGTTGATCTGAACATGGACTTCACCATCAGAGAAAGTGTCAACAGTTGCATCAGACAGGTTAGTGTAAAGACATTTTGCAATTTCATTTGCAAGTTCTGGTGTAGCATTACCAGAGAAGAGTTTTAAATCAGACATAAATATCTCGATTAGTGATTGAAGAATGTGTGCGTATTATATACAAAAATCTGATGAAGTTCAGAAAAAAAATCATTTTAAGATTGAGTTTGAGAGAAGAAAAAACTAAAAGAGCCTCTATAGAGGCTCCTTAATTTTAGGCTGTACGACGAGCAGTTTCCTTTCGTAAAGCTGCTTTGATTAAAGCCTGATTCTTTTCTTTGCGCTTCTGTTTTCTCACTGTCAGAACCCATGATCCAAATGCAAAGCAGGATACAACCAGCACAATTACTGATGCTAGTGCATTGATCTCAGGGGAAAGACCTCGTCTTACGCTAGAGAAGATCAGCATTGGGAGAGTTGTAGAATTTGGTCCTGCCACGAAACTGGTGATAACCAGATCATCCATTGACATGGTAAATGAAAGCAGAAATGCGGCCACCTCAGCAGGCATAATAGCTGGGAGAATAATCACAAAGAATACTTTGAGCGGACCTGCTCCCAGATCTTTTGCTGCCTCTTCGATTGAAATATCAAGTTCTACAAATCTCGAGCGGATAACTACTGTAGCATATGCTGAACAGAAGGTTACATGAGCAATCCAGATAGTTATCAGACCTCTGTCAGAAAAGACAGGAATGACGTCTCCCAGGGTTACAAACAGTAGTAGCAGAGCAAGACCAGAGATGACCTCAGGTAAGATCATAGGTGCAGTCATAAACAGCAGAAATGCGCTTTCTCCGTGGAATCTGTGTACTCTCACCATTACAAATGCGGCTAGGGTGCCGATAACCACTGAAGTGACAGCCGACATAAACGCAATTGTAAGTGATATGCCAACTGCAGTAATAATTGCAGAGTTGCTAAATAATGCCTTGTACCACTTCAAAGAGAACTGCGTCCACACGGTCACCATCTTAGACTCATTGAATGAATAAACAATCAGAGTCATGATTGGCATGTACAGGAATGTAAGTGCCAGTGCAAGGATAACTACTCTTAAGACAAGACTCTTAGTCTGTTTTTTCAGGATCATTTTAGTAGTCTCCTTTCTTGCGCTGAGCTTTAAAGAACCAGATGATTGGTATAGCCATAATGGTTAACATGGTAATAGCCACAGCTGAAGCTAAAGGCCAGTCTCTGTTATTGAAGAACTCCTGCCAGAGAATTCTGCCGATAAGAATTGAGTCCTTTCCACCTAAAAGTTCAGGAATTACGTACTCACCGATTGCAGGTATAAATACTAGCATTGAACCTGCGATAATACCGCTTTTAGTCTGTGGAACTAAAGCCTGGAAGAATGTCTTTACAGGCCTGCATCCCAAATCCTGAGCAGCCTCAATCAGACTGTAGTCAACCTTCATCAAGGCTGAAAACAGAGGTAAAACCATATATGGAAGGTAGCAGTAAACGATACCTACGTAAACGGCAAAATCTGTCTGTAACATATGTAAAGGATGATCAATGACTCCTAATGTCATAAGAATGTCATTGATAAGACCGTCTCTTTTTAAAATAGTCATCCAGGCATAAATACGAACAACAAAAGAAGTCCAGCTTGGCATGATGATAAGAATAAAGAGAATGTTTCTTGTCGCACTCTTTGCTGAAGATAAAGCCCAAGCAATAGGGTAACCTATGACAAGACACAGAAGTGTTGAGAAGGCTGCTACCTGAATTGACTTTAAGTAAGATCTCAGATAGGTCCCGTCAGGATCTGTAAAAATATTGGTGTAATTTTCAAGATGCAGAATGATCTGCATTGCACCTTCCTCAAAAGTAATGATTGGAGAATAAGGTGGAATAGAGATCTCTGTGATTGAAAACGAAATCTTAAATATAATTAAAAAAGGAATCAGGAAAAATAGGATCATCCATACGTATGGAACAAAGATGATCGCTCTCTCTCTCCAGGAAATCTTTTTACCTGGTACAAATCTTGGTGGTGGTCTGTGTCCCTTTGAGCTTGGTCTCTTAGAAGAACCAATGCTTACAACTGCCATAATCTGCCTCTTAGAATGTTAATGCAATGCAGGACTCAGGATCCCAGCTTAAATATACCTTATCATCCCATGTAGGCAGACCAACCTTGAATCTGTCAACATTAGGCAGTGTTGAGGTGATGATTCTACCTGAAGGTAATCTTACGTAGTAGATTGAAATATCACCAAGATAAGCAATATTTTCCACGATTCCCGAACACCAGTTTGTTGCTTCCTGAGGTTCTTCATGAGAAATGTAGATCTTCTCAGGTCTCATAGCAATTGACAGAGGCATACCGTCAGCAATATCAATATCATGCTGAAGCTCAATTGGACGAGGGAAATCATTGCAGGCTATAAAGGAGCCGTTAGCGTTAGATGTAGTCAGTGTACAGTCAAACATGTTTACTGAACCTATGAACTCGGCAGAGAAACGGCAGTTAGGGTTTTCGTAAATCTCACGAGGACCGCCTATCTGCACAAACTCACCTCTGTCCATAATGGCAATTCTGTCAGCCATAGTCATAGCCTCTTCCTGATCATGAGTAACCATAAGACAGGTAACACCAACTGAGTTAATAATGTCAACAAGCTCAAGTCTCATCTGTTCGCGCAGTTTCTTATCAAGGGCTCCCATAGGCTCATCTAAAAGCAGAAGACGAGGCTCCTTGGCAAGAGATCTTGCAAGAGCAACACGCTGTCTCTGACCTCCAGACAGCTGGTAAGGCTTTCTATCAACGTAATCTTCCATATGAACAAGCTTTAGCATTTTGTCTACGCGTTCATTGATTACATTTTTTGCAAGTTTTTCTTGTTTCAGACCAAAAGCAATATTCTGTCTTACAGTCATATACGGGAACAGCGCATATGACTGGAACATCATATTTAAAGTTCTCTTGTATGGAGGAAGATCAACAATGTCTTCACCATCAAGGATGATATGACCTGCGCTTGGATGCTCAAATCCTGCAAGCATACGTAAAAGTGTGGATTTACCACAGCCTGACGAGCCTAACAGAGCAAAAATTTCACCTTCATAAATTGTTAAATCAACATTGTTAACAGCAGTAAAATTACTGAAGTTTTTTGTAAGTGACTTTATCTCAAGTATGGGTTTCTTGTTCTGTTCTACAGGGGAAGCTTTCTGACCTGGCAGTTCACCTGGTCTGTGCTGCTGTTTAAAAGATGGTTCACCAGTCTTTACCTGATTATTTGCTGAGTTTGCGTTCTGAGCGCTAATATTTTCCACGCGCGTAAATCTCCATCTAGAGAAAAACAAAAAGGTTGTTATTTTTCGGTAATCTTAAATGAAAAGTGATAACAGTCAACATTTATTTTCAGTTACATAGACATTTATTCTTTTTTTATCTTAAACTAAGGCAAGACATTGGAGTAATTATCTGATCTATATATAAAATATTTTTTACTTTTTTGTTAAAAAAAATGTAATTTTTTCAAAGGCTACTATGCAGAATTACAATAATCTTACAAGAACTCAACTGCTGTATGGTTCAAATGAGGAAAATGAGGTTGGAAGAAAAATTAAGTACCTTGGGGGTACCAGGATCCTGCTTCACTATTCAAAGAATATCAAGAATCTGAATAATCTTCTGGATAAAATCAAACGATCCCTGAGATTAAGCGGACTGGATTTTGTTGAACTTGCTGAAAATGACGTTGAAACTCCAAAAATCGATACTATCTTCAAAGGTATCAGAATCTGCAGAGATGAACATATCGATTTTGTACTGGCAGTAGGAGGTATTAATGAATTTACAATTGCAAAGCTGATAGCCGTTGCGTCTCCTTATGATGACAACTTTTATAACATCTTCAAAAAGGAGTATGACATTGAACAGGCTCTACCTATAGGCATTATCAGCACAACAGTCTGCACGGGAGCTGCCAATTCGGACTGTGCATCTGTAGCTCACAGGCTTTCAGATGGATCACTTACCTTTTACAGTTGTTCTTCAGACTTTCTTTACCCAAAATTCATAATTTATTCACCAGAATTATGTCTTTATGATGATATGTCATTAGAGAGTAATGTGGTATCTATTACATCCTTATTGCTGCACCGCTATTTTGCAAACAACAAAGTTTCATTGCTGTCAGACAACATTACGGAAGCTTCTTTAAAGACTGTTCTTTTGATGTATGAAAAGTTGAAAGAAAAACCCGGAGATCTTGAGTGTATTAATAATCTGATGTGGTCGAGCATTACAGCATTCGTAGTGCCTTTCTACTCTTTTGGAGACGATGTCTCAGTTGATATTCTTTCCCGAGCCATTGTGAGCGTATTTGACTGCTCCAGAGCTCAGGCAGAAAGCATTATTCTTCCAGCGTGGTTTGAATTTATACAGAAAAAGCATGCAAGTAAAGTGGCAAAACTAGGAACGTCAGTATTTAATGTATCTCTAGATTATCAGAATGTTGAGTCAACATCCAAAAACACAGTTGCGCAAATTAAACAGATGTTTACAAAATTTGGCCTACCTACAAAACTGTCTCAAATCAACGCAGATGGTGCAGATATTGAGAGAATTCTGTATAAGGCTGGATTTCCTGAAATTGATAACATTGGTAACTATGAAAAGCTTGATAAAACAGACTGTGAGGTGATTTTATCCCTGTCTCTGTGAAATACAAGTCTGAGCAACATACAAACCACGTTATTGAAACTAAGAAGTCATAACGTGGTTAAAAAACAGAATGTTACTTTAAATCTTCTGAACAACGTTGTCAGCATTTTCTGTTGTATCTTTATTGTTTTTCTCTGTTTCAGCCACATTATCAGGATCAGAGTCTTCTGAATTTTCTTTTATATCGTTTTTAATATTGTTCTGTTTTATCAGCTTGTCTATCTTTAATGCAGACATTGCTTCATCTTCAGTTTTCTTTTCAAAGCTTGAAGAGTCGTCAGGTCCGATTTCAATCATCAGGTTGTGCACGAAACTTAGCATATCTGTAAAGATACTCATTTCAACATGTTCGCAGGCTCTGTAAAGCTCTCCACCTTTGTATGTAAAAGTAATGCCGGGAGCATTCAGGTTATAGAACGTGGACACAGGAATAGGGCATTCGTCTTTCATTGCTTTTAGAGCAACATCAATACCAACAGGTCTTATAAAACAGTTGTCGTTGGCTTGGCACTCATTTTCGATATTGATCTGATGGTCATGATCCTTGTTAAACTCCTCAACTGCGCGATTAATCTTGATATAGAGCTCTCTGTCCATAGCAAAATTCTTGCGCAGCTGCTGCTGAGGAATAAAATCATTACCAAAGAAGATCACTACAGAAGGTCTTGGTAAATGAGCCAGTTCATTTAAGCGTTCGATAATTGTTTTGATAATGTCATGACTGCCAAGATCCTCATTGGTACATTTCTGAATAAGACCTTCAATTGCAGACTTCAGATTACCTTTGTAATGCAGGCTTGCTCTGTAGAAAAGATCTGAAAATGACAGAACTTCGGCTTCTCTTGAAGAATTTAACGGTTCTGTGTCATTAATTTTACAGAAGTAGTTTTCTCTGTCTTCCATAAATCCTGCAGTCTTTTCAATAGCATTTGCTGCAATCTGTTTCATGTTTTCAACCAGATCTAAAAGATTAAGGTTGATAAAAGGAAAGTTGAAGCTTAAATGTACAGCATCAGGAGTATTCGGTGAGCGGTTATTATAGGAGTGCAGGTAGTTAAAAGTAGGTGCAATTGCCGAATGAGAGATATCTTTGGTAATTTTAGGATTTAATTCAATATCTTCAATAATCTTTGATGCAGTTAATGTTGGAGAGAATCCCTTAAAAGGCAACTCTGTATCAGTACCTTCTCCAAAAATGTAGAAGCCTGCCTCCACCTTGCCCATATTGGCAGTGTAAAGATTTATGGTATTTTCTGTTACACCAACAGACTCTGGTTTAAAACTTAATGCTAAGGTTAACTCAATATCATAGTCATTAATAAGATTATGAATATAAGGAAGACAGGTTCGAATTCCTTCATGACCGTTCAAGGACTCTGAAGTGCACACAAACAGCAGATTGGCAGGCAATTCCCACAGCCTTTCAGTGTAGTACTTGAGAAGGATCAGCATACCGGCTATTGGAGCCTTGTTTTCAAAACTTCCAAGTCCGTAGATGTTCTTCTCATTATCCAGATCTTTTAACTGTTTTTCGGACAGAGATAAGTTTTTTAACTTTGTCTTTAAGTCATCCGCTTTGAATGCATATGATTTTATGGTGCCATATACCTCGTTAGATGAGGTATCGGTATTACACAGAACCACAAGAGTAGGTTTTGTGATTAAGTCGCGTCTTACAAAAGCCGTAAAAGAATGATTTTTCTGATCATCATGAGTAATAAAGTTGAGATACTCAGGATGGCTCTTAAAATAGGTAAACTCTGAAATGGTGTTATAGATAGTGTGATTTATGATCTCATCGCCAGAAGTTCTGGTGATACTTGGTATAGCAATCAACCATTTCAATACGGCCAGGGCTTCTTCACAAAACTCTTTTTCACTTAGCATGATTGATCCTTACTTTTATCTACAAATTGCAGTTGAAAATTATGTTTTACTTATTTTCGGCAAGAGCATTCTTATAAAGCTCTGTCTTTAGAATGTACACGGTATTCCTGAAAGATTCACGTAATCTCTGTGCAGTTGCAGGACTTCCTGAAGGAAGATCCACCTTGAGCGGATCAACTGCTCTTCCGTTGATGTGAACCTCATAATGCAGGTGTGAACCGGTTGAATAGCCTGTGTTTCCGGATTTTGCTATAACCTGACCGATTCTGACTTTCTGTCCCTTTCTTACATCGAATTTGGACAGATGCATATAAACAGTGGTATAACCGCCTTTATGGTTAATAATAACAGTATATCCGCCACCTCTCATGTAACCTGCATAAGTAACAGTACCTTCTGAAGGAGCATACACAGGTGTTCCAATTGGCAGCTTGAAGTCAACTCCATAATGTGGTCTTCTGCGTTTCTTTATAGGGTGATAACGGTTCAGGTTAAATGGAGAATTTACCTTAACTTGTCCCATAAATGGGAAACGTCTGAATGTTCCAGTTGAAGGGTGATATCCGTTTTCCTCATAGAAGATATGATTCTGCGGGTGACGATAGAGATTTATCTGCCCGTATCTGGCAGAATCTACCGATATTGCAGTCATGCTTGAACCTGAACCAATACCGTTGAATAAAACTCTGAATGTATCACCTGGACCTATACGCTTAAAATTGATTTTACCAGAGTACTGATTTTTAATACTTACAATTTCAGAACGTGTCAATCCTAGTCTCTTGGCAGCTCTGTCAAAATTTTCTCCTGAGCGGAGCGAGCCGATAAGAAGACGTGGTCTTGTTGAGAGATTAACTTTAAGCTCTTTTTCTTCAGCTTCAGCCTTTTCTTTTTCCTTTTTCTCAAGAGCAGCTGTCATAGCATCAAGTTTTGCTTTCTCTTTTTCAGCTTTTTCCTTAGCAAGTAAAAGTTCTTTTTCTCTAGCAGCCTTTTCCTTCTGAGCTTCTACATAACCAGGCATTTTGGTGGCCTGCTCCATCTTTGACTTTTTATTATTCTCAAACTGAGCAAACCTGTCTTCCCTGGACATGGCAAAAGTACC
Organism: uncultured Succinivibrio sp.; assembly: GCA_934218695.1. Lineage (GTDB taxonomy): Bacteria > Pseudomonadota > Gammaproteobacteria > Enterobacterales > Succinivibrionaceae > Succinivibrio. The sequence continues at coordinate 51,805 of CAKQDA010000009.1, read as the reverse complement.
ATCATCAAGGTCACGTGAGAATCTTATCTGTTTTTTCCCAGCAAGGGGAATAGCAATTTCCTGAAGTACGTTTTTGCTGTTTACTAGGAACTGGATCTTGTCACCAACAGCAAGGTTCAGACTGTCATCACCAGAAGCAGTCTTAATCTTCTTCAAATCACTTATATCAAGATTTAAGTAGGTGAAGATCTTAAAAAGTGAATCACCTTTTTTTACAGTCTGCTCGTACCATTTACCGTCATACTTGAATTCTTTTTTGACAGCGCTGTTTTTAAGGGCGATAACATCATCGGATTCTTTTTTTGTTTCAGCTTTGCTAGATTCGGTAATGTTCTTAGGCTCCATGATGTCGGCGATAAATTTCTCGGAGCTTTCAACTTCTTTTTTCAGTTTGTCGTCAGTAGTTACAAACTTCTGTCTGTCTTCAGTCTGCACCTGTTCAGTGTCAGCAGAAGAATCATCCTTAGACTCATTTGCAAGCAGAGATTCAGGAATAACAATATCATCATAGTTTTCCTCAGATCCTGCAGTGGATGAAATTTCAAGATTTTTTTCTGCAACAGACTCATCGTTTTTCAGGTAAGCCTGTTCATACTTTCTGTTCTGCTCCATGCGACCTGCGCTTAAAGCTGAAAAAGGGGAATCATTTTCAGGAATTAGCTGTCCGAAAGGAAGTGCTAAAAGAACAGAAATAATACCAACCGAGAAGATTGCAAAAACATGCTTGCTAGGCAGAGCAATAGCGCCCGTCTCTCTTTCAACGGCTACAAAATCTTCAGTTGCGGTTCGACTTGTAATCTTAACGTTAATCATATTTCTCAATCATAGCATATCCAAAGGTTCTGTTTTAAGATTTTTAGTTCACTTTTTGAACTAGAATTCATATTGTCTGATGTATTCGTTTTCCACTTTTCAAAAACCATATTATCTAAAAATCAGTAGCGCATTTTATTTACGTTTGATTAGCTGTTACTTAGACTGACAATTTGAACTCTGAATTTTGATGTTTGTAACACTTTATACTGTACATAACTGCACAAATCACAGTTTGTTATTTCTTCAATAGCCAACATTATTTGCAAATGATTAGATAGGATAAAATTATTTGAGGTAACAAATATGGATCAGGCTTTAATAACACTTATTATTCTGGCTGTTGTAGCTCTGTTGTTTCTAACAGAAATAATACCTGTTGCTGTGTCAGCACTGAGTGCAACAGTTGCCCTGGTTTTTTTTGGCATATTGTCCCCTCAGGAGGCATTTTCAGGATTTTCTAACAGTAATGTGATCCTGTTCTCCGGCATGTTTGTGGTCGGAGCGGCCATGCTTGAGTCAGGTCTTGCTCAGGCTATTGGTAATTATATTGTACGAAAGCTCGGAGGTTCACAGCATGCACTGATACCTGCATTTATGCTGCTTACGATATCTCTTTCTGCGTTTGCCTCAAATACTGGTACAGTAGCCTGTCTGTTACCTGTGATTATAGGTGTCTGCCTGTCTGCCAAAATACCTTCTGCTCCAATTTTAATGTCTGTAGCTGTAGCCGCAAATGTAGGATGTAATCTGACCATGGTGGGTACTCCTCCTAATATGCTAGCTGTAGCAGAAGTTACCCGTGCAGGTCTTGAACCATACGTTTTTTTTGAGTTTGCTCTTATTGGCGGACCTATTGCATTTGCAACTTCTCTGTTTATGTTTTTTATAGGTCGGCATATTTTACCTAAAAAGTCAGCCGACACCGGTATGCTTACAAGACAGATCGGTAATGTAGGTACCAACAGGCAGAGAATTTTATCGCTCCTGATTCTGATTTATGTTGTGATTGGTTTAATTATTGGCATTCCAGGACTGTCTCCTGCAATGGTGGGGTTAACAGCTGCACTTTTGTGTGTGGTTTCAGGATGTATTACAGAAAAACAGGCTTACAGGGGAATAGACTGGGTAACTGTTTTTCTTTTTGCCGGAATGCTGCCATTTGCCATTGCAATGCAGAAATCAGGAGCAGGTGAACTCATTGCAAATTCAGTTGTATCATTGCTTGGAGATACACCTTCAGAGCATGAAATCGTAGCAGTAATGTTTCTGATTGCATGTTTTTTAACACAGTTTATGCCTAACACTGCTACGGCTGCTCTTATAATTCCAATTGCAATGAGTATTGCCAACAAATTACAGGTATCGCCATACGGTGTCATTATGTCTGTTACAATCGGAGCTTCATGCTCTTTTGCAACACCAATTGCCACACCTTGCAACACTATGATTTTAGGCCCCTCAGGTCTGCACTTTAAGGATTATTTAAAAGTCGGAGTTCCAATGTGCATAATCTCATTTATTTTATGCGTGCTGCTGATTCCGGTATTCTGGCCGTTTTCTGATGTCTGACAGCTTTATTTTAAGTTTCTGTGAAAGGACATCAAAATAGGCTTAAACACTAACATAATGTAATAATAAACAGTTCATAAAATAGCAATAATCAAAAATTTTGATATAATTCAATAGCTATTTTGGATGAGGAGTTGATAATGAATTCCATTGAGCTTGTAAAGAATTTTGATAAAGATTTATACGCATATTTTGTAAAGGAAATAGAGCGTCAACACGCAAGTATTTCATTTATTCCCGATGAAAACAGCACATCTCCAATATGTGCGGCAATCATGGGCAGTGTGCTTGTAAATTCTGCCAGTTCTTTAACTTTAGGAAGAACAGATAACCTAGAGCAACTTACTGTTTCACGCTTATGCGAATTATTTGATGCTCCGTTTGCAACCGTTAAGACAATTACAATTGAGGCTGCTTCACGAGTGGTATTTAAGGCTCTCACACAGCGCGGTGACGTGATTATGTCCCTTGACCTGCGTAAAAAGGAACACTGCAACAGTGAGAATTTAGCCTACAGATTTGTAAATTTCGGAATTGAACCTGACAGTCAGGAATTAAATATGGATGAGATTGAATCTTTAGCCAAGAAGAACAGGCCAAAGATGATCATTTTCTCTCCTGTCAACTATCCGTTGCATGTTGATTTTGAGCGTCTGTCAAAAATTGCCAAAGAGAATGGCGCTATGCTGTGGTGTGACCTGTCTCAGACAGCTGGTCTGACAGCTGCAGGCGTGCTTGATAACCCAATGAAGTATGCTGATGTTGTTACCTTTTCAACACATGGTGCTATGCAGGGGCCTCAGGCTGCTGTAATTTTGTGCCGTCAGGAGCTCTCTGGACTCATCAAGCGTTCAGAGAATCTTGCAGGTCACAATGGTCTGCTGTCACCACAGCTGTCTGCACTTGCTGCACGACTCCATGAAATGACAACCGAAAGCTTTAAAAAATACTGCTCAGATGTTGTTCTCAACGCTAAGGCTCTGGCTGAAGGTCTTATTGAAGGTGGCATGAAGATCATCTCTTCAAAAACTGAATCACATTTGGTCATGATTGATGCCAAGAACTGTGCTATTTCTGCCCGCGGCGCTCAGGAGCTTCTGGCTGATCTTGGCATTCATGTAAGAATTGCTCAGGTTCTGACCAATAATCCTAACATTAAGTTCGATGCTGTCCGTTTCTCTTCATTACCATCCACCACACGCGGTATTAAGCCAGAACAGATGAAAGAACTTGGCAGAGCCATTGGTGTTTATCTGTCAAAACCTGATGATGAGAATGCCAGAAAGGTAAACAAGATTGTTGTTTCCTTAACATCAACACTTCCAAATCTTGAGCAGAAGTATATGGATCCAGAGGTTCGCAATCTATTTGCTAAAGAGTATTAATTTTTCTTAGTTACAGCGGGCATAAGCCCGCTTTTTTGTTTTACACATATGGGCAAACCCTCAAAATTTACAGTAGCTGACAGATTCTCTGTCGCCCCGATGATTGACGTTACCAATCGTACTTTCAGGCGTATGGCAAGACTCCTGTCAAAAAGGGCCATGCTTTACACCGAAATGGTTGCAGCTCAGGCTGTAACTCATGGCAAGGAACACCTGATTGAGCAGGATCCTCAAACAGAAAATCCATGTACTCTGCAACTAGGTGGATCAGATCCTAAAGTTCTGGCTCAGGCCTGCAGAATTGCAACTAAATTCGGTTACAGTGCCATCAATTTAAACTGTGGCTGTCCATCTGACAAAGTTCAGTCTGGATCATTTGGTGCAATCCTGATGAAAACACCGCAGATCATAACTGACTGTTTGAAAGCTATGCAGGATGCAGTTGATATTCCTGTGACAGTTAAAACCAGAATCGGTGTTGATGATCTTGATGATTTTGAATATACAAAAAAAATAGTGTCATCTGTTTACGTAACAGGCTCAAGACATATCATTCTACATGCCAGAAAAGCCTGGTTAAACGGTCTGTCTCCTAAAGAAAACCGCTCTGTACCTCCTCTTGATTATCAGAGAGTTTACGCTTTAAAGGAAGATTTTCCTGATCTCTCCATCACCATCAATGGAGGCATTCTTACGATTGAAGACTGCATAGAACAGTTAAAACATGTTGAAGGTGTGATGCTCGGTCGCGCCATTATGGACAATCCGTATCTATTGGCATTTGTAGATAGTATGATATACGGTGAAGAACAGGAGATAAAATCCCGGGACGAACTTTTCGAAAATATCATGGATTTTGCTGAATTGTTTGTTTCTCAGGGAAATAAGCTTCATTATCTTGGAAATCATGTCATAAACTTCTTTAATGGATGCAAGGGAGCAAGGCGTTTTAGAAATTACCTGTCATGCCACATGCATGAGTTTGGGGCCGGTCCTGAAGTCTTTAGAGAAGCTTACAAACGCATGAAGGAAGCTTAGGAGAATGATATGGAACTTAGCTTAAAGTCTACAGTCAACTTAAACAATGACGTTAAGATGCCTCTTTTAGGTTTACGTGTTTACAAGATGAAAGGCTGTGAGGAAACCTATCAGACTGTAAGGGATGCTCTGGATATTGGATATCGTCTTATTGATACGGCTCGTATTTACTGCAATGAAAAAACTGTAGGAAAAGCTGTTCGTGACTCGGGGATCCCTCGAAATGAGATTTTTGTGACTACAAAACTTTGGGTTACTGATTTTGAAAATCCAAGACAGGCTTTACTTGATTCTTTAAATAGATTGGGGCTTGACTATGCTGATCTGTACCTCATACACTGGCCTGTTAAGGGCTATGAAAAAGCCTATCTTGAACTTGAAAAACTTCAAAAGGAAGGTCTGTGCAGAGCAATTGGAGTTAGCAACTTTAAAATTCACCATATTGAAAGTCTCTTTGAACACGGAGCTACAGTTGTCCCTCAGATAAATCAGACTGAGATCCATCCTCTAAATACTGAAGAAGAGCTTATGGGATGGTGCCGTCGTAAGAAGATTGCAGTAGAAGCTTATTCTCCATTAGGATCAGAAGGACGACTTATTCTTGATGATCCAAGACTTATCTGTATGCGTGACTTTTACAAGGCAGCCCCTTCACAGATCCTGCTACGCTGGTGCATACAGAGGGGAATTATTGCCATTCCAAAGGCAAACACCAGGGAAAAACTTATTCAGAACAGTGAACTTTACAGCTTTGATATCTCAAATTCTGATCTTGAAACCATATCGGATATGAACTGCAATGACAGACGTAACTATGATCCTGACAAGATAGATGAAAGACCAAAAGCCATGTATCCTAAGATAGTAGAGGAGTCTGATCTTTAATTTTAAGCGTTATTTCAGAAGGTTGTATTACAGAGTTTGTCCTAACTCTTTTGCTATTCTCTCTGGTAAATCGTCTTCCCATGTCAGAGGATCCGAGTATACAAGATTGCCGTCAACATCTCTCATAACAACTTTTGCAATCTGAGCATTCAGAATCAGTCTCTGACACATGGAGCAGGGTCTCATCTGTCTGGTTCTGCTGTTGGTGGCAGCATCAGTTCCTGCCAGATACAGTGTGCCTCCCACAATATCCAGAGGGTTTCCGTTAATGATGGCGTTGGCTTCAGCGTGAACAGCCCTGCACAGCTCATAGTGGGTACCTGGTTTTATCTGACATTTTTCTCTCAGGCATTCCTTTAAATCCACGCAGTTTGCTCTGTGACGGGGGGCTCCATTGTATCCTGTTGATACAATTCTTCCATCCTTAGACACAATAACCGCTCCATAGCGTCTGCGCAGACAGGTTGAACGCATAGATACTGCGACAGCAATTTCCATAAATGACTGATCTTTTGAAGGACGGATATACTCGATCATACTGATTCTCTTAATTATTTTTAACTAACCTGGTATGTGTTTCAGACAATGAAGCAACTCTGATAAAATACAGTATGCCTGCAAATATTTCATGGTATGAATTCACAATTACTCGAAATGTTATAAAAAAAAGTTTCAAGATACAATCTGAAAGTTAACAAATCCATTCAAAACATTCAAGAGTTTAACAGTGTTGAGAGAATGTGATTTACAACTTGAATTTTTAAAGAATTCATGTATACTAATGCCCGCTGTGTTTATGGTCGCATTACACAGTTATCTTTTAATATTTTATAGGAAACATGAAAATGGCAATTACTTTAGATGCTACTTCACGTACTGACTTGGGAAGAGGTGCGAGCCGCCGCCTACGTCGTGAGTTTAAGACTCCTGCTATCATCATCGGTGAAGGCAAAGAAGCTTTATCAATTACCTTAGATGAGAAGAAAGTTATCACTGCTTCTTTAAAGGATGAGTTCTACAAGGAAGTTGAACTCAATTTAGACGGCAAGTCAATCAAGGTTAAGCCTGTTGACATTCAGCGCCACCCAGTTTCAGAGCGTATCTTACACATCGATTTCCAGCGTATCTAATTATTTTTGATACCTGAGTAAGATATATAAAAGCCATTCTTGCAAAGAGAGTGGCTTTTTTCATATATTGAATAGAGATATATGTTAAAGGAATAAAATACATGTCTGATAATCTTTGTTTAGGCCATATGATAGAGCGCAGGGTTGTTGATATCACCGATCAGGGCGCTTTTGTCGATGCAGGTGCTTTTGGTGATCTGTTTGTTCCTCACAAGCAGTTGCCTAAAGATCTTAAAACTGGTGATATGCTCAGAGTATTTCTATATAAAGATTCAGGCCGTGTTTTAGCCACTGCTAGACACCCTTATCTTGAAGTGGGAATGGTAGGTCGACTTACTGTTACTTCAATAGACTGTGGCACTGTATATATGGATTTAGGCATTCCTAAAGAGCTGGTGGTCCCTGTTTCAGAGCAGAGATCTTCCTTTGAGGTAGGAATGTCAGTTCTCATCCTGGTTACTATGGATGAACAGGGGCGACTCTTTGGTACACAGCGATATAATTCCTACATACGTGATACCTCCAAAAATGGCGAGTTTAAAGTTGGACAGCGTGTGACTGTTGTGGCTGTGTCTCATACACCATTAGGTTACAGAATGGTGGTTAATGATTCTGTATATGGTCTTTTATACAAATCTGATGTTAAAACACCTGTCAGAATAGGCAAGAGACTAGACGGTTACATTATCAAGATAAGAGAAGACGGCAAGCTTGATGTTTCACTGCAGGAACCAGGCCTTTCTGGTATAGAGCATGCTGCATCTCTGCTTTTGAGAATATTAAAAACCTCAAACGGATTTCTGGCTTTTAATGATAAATCAGATCCTCAGGATATTGAGGATTACCTTCATATGTCAAAAGGTAAATTTAAAAAGGCTGTTGGCAATCTGTACAGATTAAGACTGATAGAAATGACAGAGGATGGTATCAAACTTACTTCTGAAGGTACTGAATATGTCAATAAAAACAGCCAGTCACAAGACTGAGCGTTACTTTACTAAAGAACAGAAAATCAGATTGAATTAAGGATAATAATGGAATTTCTATATTCTCTGGCACTGTATTCAAGCAAACTTGCCGTTACAGTCCTCCTCATTGTTTTTGGACTTGTTATTCTTTTACTGGCTGTAAAGGGGATAAAATCAGTAAAAAAGGATAATGATGAAAAACTGAAGTTTACTGATCTGAAAAAAGAATTTAAAGATCGCAGACAGGAAATTGAAGATGCCATTTTCGAGGCAGACTGTTCTAAAACAGCGAAAGAAAAAAAGGCATTTTTAAAACAGAAGTCCAAGGATGAAAAGAAAGATCCTGAACAAAAAGAAAAAGCTTTAAAGGAAAAAATAAAACAGGCCGAAGAGAATGGCAGATTCTGTCCTGAAAAGTTGTTTGTAATTGATTTTTACGGTGATCCAAAAGCAAGCTCCCAGGATGACTTCATTAAAGAGATTAACGTGGTTCTGGATGTAGCGACAGATAAGGATGAGTTAATCATTAATCTCGAGTCACCTGGTGGAGTTGTAAACGGATATGGTCTCTGTGCAAGCTCACTTGAAAGAGTAAGAGCAAAAGGGATTCACTTAACTGTTTGTGTTGACAATGTAGCAGCTTCAGGCGGTTATTTAATGTCATGTGTGGCTCAGAAGATAGTGGCTGCACCTTTCTCCTATGTAGGTTCCATCGGTGTTGTAGCACAGGTGCCAAACTTTAATAAAGTCTTAAAGAAACATGATATTGAATATGAACAGATAACTGCCGGTAAATATAAGCGTACATTAACAGTGTTTGGTGAGAACACTTCTGAAGGAAGAGAAAAGTTCCGCCAGGAGCTTTCAATGATCCATGAGAGATTTAAAGCTGTTGTTGCAAAATATCGCCCTAATATGGATGTAGAACAGTTTGCAACTGGTGAATTCTGGCTTGCAAGTGATGCCATTGAGCGTGGTTTAGTTGACGAAATTGACACTTTTGATGCTTATTTACAGAAAACAGTAGAATTTACAAAAGTTTGTGCTATAAAGATTAGCATTGAGTATGAAGAAAAGAAGTCATTAGTAGATATCATTAAAAAGTTTTTTATGGTCAGAACCTGGACTTCAGCAATAAAAAAGGAAGTTCAGGATACTATTCTTGAGAAAGAAACAGACCGTTTTTAAGAGAAAAGGATTTTACAATGGGTAAATCGTTGGTAATCGTGGAGTCTCCATCTAAGGCAACTATCATCAATCGCTATTTAGGCGACGATTATGTAGTTCGCGCAAGTGTAGGCCATATCAGAGATCTGGCCAACGGTTCTTCCTCTAAAACAGAAACTGCTAATGGAAAAAAGGTGAAGCTGACTAAAGAAGAGACCTTAGTCAGAAACATGGGTATTGATCCGAATAATCACTGGAAAGCCAACTATGCCATCATGCCAGACAAGCTGAAAGTTGTTTCAGAACTTAAAAAGCTGTCAAAAGAAGCTGATAAGGTTTACCTCGCAACCGATTTGGATAGAGAGGGAGAGGCGATTGCCTGGCATTTAAGGGAAGTTTTAGGTGGAAAGGATGACAAGTATTTAAGAGTAAAATATCCAGAGATCACCAAGGCAGCCATCTCTAAGGCTTTTGAAAATCCAGGGCGTATCAACATGGATTTGGTCAATGCCCAGCAGACGCGTCGTTTCCTTGACCGAGTTGTGGGTTTTATGGTTTCGCCTCTTCTTTGGAAAAAGGTTGCCCGCGGTCTTTCTGCAGGTAGAGTTCAGTCTGTTGCAGTAGAGCTTATTGTTGACAGAGAACGTGAGATTAAGGCTTTTATCCCAGAAGAGTACTGGAATATCGATGCAATAACTGAAAACCACTCTGGTGAGAGCCTGAAGCTTGCTTTAACCTCAAAAAATGGCAGGAAAGTTGAGATCCGCAATAAGGACGAGGCAAATTCAATTCTTGATTACTTAAAGACCGTACCTTTTGTTGTATCAAAAATTGAAACCAAGAAGGGCAGACAGTCAGCTCTGCCTCCTTTTACAACCTCAACTCTGCAGCAGGTTGCAAATCAGAAGTTAGGCTTTTCTGTTCGCAGAACCATGACGGTAGCTCAGCATCTGTATGAGCAGGGTCTTATCACCTATATGCGTACTGACAGTGTAAATCTTTCAGCAGAGGCAATTGCTGCAGCAAGAGATATCATTTCAAGAAATTTTGGTGACAGATACGTTCCTGAAAAGCCAAATTACTATAAGTCAAAAGAATCTGCTCAGGAAGCTCATGAAGCTATTCGGCCCTCACATCCTCTAGATCCTCTCCCTGCCCATATTGACAGAGACGGTCAGAGGCTGTTTGAACTTATAAAGGCTAGATATCTGGCTTCCCAGATGACACCTCAGGAATATGAGACCACCAGTGTATCTGTAGATGCCGGTGGATATACATTCAGAGTATCTGGAAAGCACGTTACATTTGACGGTTTTAAGAGAGTATATAACTTTAACAAGAATGAGGAAGTTCTTCTCCCTGAATTAAAGGAAGGAGAATCTCTTCGTGTTTTGGAATTACTGCCGTCACAGCACTTTACACAACCTCCTGCACGTTTCTCTGAAGCAAGTCTTGTTAAAGAGCTTGAAAAGGATGGAATTGGCAGACCATCCACTTATGCATCAATTATTTCAACAATTCAAGAACGAGGATATGTAACCATTAACCATGGTAGATTCTATGCTGAAAGAATGGGGGAAATTGTAACAGACAGACTTCGTTTCAGCTTTAAAGATCTTATGGACAAGAACTTTACAGCATCAATGGAAAATAATCTTGATGAGATTGCTGAGGGCAAGCAGAACTGGCTTGCGAGTCTTGATAATTTTTACAAGTCTTTTGAAGTTGAACTTGAAAAGGCTACAAAGTCAGCAGATGATGGCGGTATGCCTGAAAACAAGCCTCTGGAGATTAAAGAACTTACCTGTCCTGAGTGCGGTAAATATCATATGGCAGTTCAGTCTGGCAAGACAGGTATGTTCCTGTCATGTTTAGGTTATTATGACAGGGATGTAAAGGCTGCAGACAGATGTCATAAGACTTTAAATCTGCGTGCTCTTGATATAGCTGCTCTGAATTCTAAGAATCTGACGGACGAGGAAGAGGCAAACATCCTGCGCTCGCGTCCTCGCTGCAGTAAGTGTCATTCTGTAATGGATACCTACATTATAGATGAAACTCATAAGCTTCATCTTTGCTCTACACCTAACTGTGGTGGTTATCTGCTGGAGACAGGTAAATTTGATTCAGAAATTGAAAAGGGACCTGAGATACCTTGTGAAAAGTGCGGCCATACCATGGTCTTAAAGGAAGGCCGTTTTGGTAAGTATATGGCATGTACCAATAAGGAATGCGGTAATACAAGAAAAATCCTGAAAAATGGTCAGGTTGCTCCTCCACGTGAAGATCCTGTCGATATGCCTGATTTATTATGTAAGACTGAAGGTTCTCATTATGTTCTGCGTGATGGTGCAGCTGGCCTGTTCCTGGCGGCTCATAATTTTCCAAAAGTTCGTGAAACAAGGCCTCCTAAGGTAATAGAACTGTTAAATCACCGAGATAAGCTCTCACCAAAGTTCTATTATTTAGCTGATGCACCAGCCTATGATAATGATGGCAATGAGACAGAGGTAAGATTCAGCCGTAAGTCTAAAAAGCAGTACATCATGTCAGTTGACAGAGAAGGTAAACCTACATCTTTCGTTGCTTTCTATAATGAGGACGACAGGAAGTGGGAGGTTCAGGAGCCTGTTAAATCAGCTGCAAAGAAATCTGCTACCAGAAAGACAGCTACAAAAAAGACAACTGTAAAGAAAACATCCGCAAGGAAGACTGTTAAAAAGAAAAGCAGCTAAGTCTTTTTTATTTAAAGAGAAAGTGGATAGTTCTTTATATCGCCGATGAGTTTTAGCTCTTCATCTGAATTTTCATTTACAGAATTGGATAAATATTTGAGTTCTGTAGCGTAGTTTGGAAGCTGTTTTTCTATCATCGCTGCGCATATTCTGTAATAGGCTGTAAGCTCTGAGTCTAAAAGAGTTCCCTTATAGTTATTTCCTCTGAACAGTAAAACAAGATTTCTGTAATGATTACCCATTGTAAGAGGTGCATTAACAACTGAGCCTTTGTTGCTGTTATTCATGATGTTATTGTAATCAGTGTACTCTTTTTGAGAAAAATCTTTAAAGAATACTTTTGAGTAGTTCATTATTTCATCCCACTTTACAGTATTAAGATCAGCTCTGTTCAATAGATCTGTGATTTTCTGAAGAGATATATTCACAAGTTTTTGTCTTTCTGGAGTCAGAACTGTTGCAGGTGAAAGTACTCCAAAGTCATCTAATCTGTAGTATTTACGTCTTACTTCATTACCATCAAAATACAAAGCGTCTATGTCATTACCAGAGAGAGACAGAGGTTTTAACAATTCAACAGCTCGTTCTTTTACGTTATAGTCAATAAGAAACTTTGACTGAGATATGGTTTTACTGATCTGCTCAGCCTTTTGAGCATGAGGTCTTGTCATATAGTTCAAAAGGGCAGTGTTATTCTTACTAAGCTCTTTTACAATATGAATTAGAGATCTTAATCTTCCTAATCTGTCGTTGATTGAGATTTTTTCTTTGAGGCCGTATTTAAATGCACATTTCAAAAGGGCATCAGTGTTAAGACATTTTCCTTCAGAAAAAAGTTCTGAGAGTTTTAAAACTTTGTTAACATCTGTCAGTGCATAGACACCATCTAGAATTGAAGCTTCTCTGAACTGTCTTAGACACATGCTCTCTAAAATTTTTAAATTTCGAACAGACCAGGTGAAGATGGTTACATTGGGATTATGCAGGATCTTTTCTGCTTCATCCAAAAATTTTTCGATGCTTAGTCCATTTTTAATGGAGTATGGATCAATTCCTTGAGTGAAAAGATAGCTAGGACTAGGAAGTCTGTAGTCATACCCTTTACAGGTTACAAGTTCATTTTTATCAATGATATTAAAATTAAGATCAGTTAATACATATGATAATGAGTACAGTGAAGGATATTTATCATCAGGTGAGGTTACAGGCTCAGGAAGTAAAAAAAGTAGCTTTCTATCGTAGTTAATCATTTTAAATGACAGCTTAGATCAATAAAACGGGAAATATAATTATGTACTATCGGAACTGGTTCTGTTCTTTGTTGTACTCAAATCCTGAGGCTTTCAGTTTTTCTGTGAGCTCGTTTTTATCAATATCGTTTGTTGTGCACAATTCGTCAAGACTTGAGAATTCATCTCTGAGCTGCATATTTACAGTAGACAGCAGAATAAAGGGATCCATATTTTTAAAGTTAGCTAAAGACATCATAATAAAATCCTCATTTACATCTAATTTAATTTTACGACAACCAAATCGTACCGATCATGATCACAAAATGATTTGACGGTAGATTTACACTTTAAACTTCAGTGAGCAAGCCTTACGGATGTTCTTTGACAATTTGTTTTTATCTTTTAATCAGTGATTTTAAGGTACATCTTTGAATCATCAGTTCAGTTTCAGGAGTTGGAGCAGTATGCTAAACAGCATACTCGCTTTTCCGCACCTTCTGATTCTGATTTAGATTTCAATGAACGTATGTACAGGCTCTTCATGAGAGAGGATATACTGAGGATGATGCATTCTTTGATGATTACATGTATCAGGTAGAAACAGCACGAGACCGAGCTGAACGGTTCCTTAAAAGAGACCTCTTACCACAGCCATTATGCATTGCGTAATGACATAAGACGAAAGTGCTTTCAGTATGATGAAAGGAAAAATGACTATGTCATTTACACATCTGATGTGGTACTGCTTGTAGTTATGCTGTCATCTCTATGTGGCAACCATGACTGCAGAGAACATGCTGTGTTCTACTTTATCTACAATCCAATCTTTAAGTACATCATACCTGATATGCCATTACCTAAATGGATGATATCAGCTGAAGAGATTAGGTTCTTTTTAAAGATGATACCTGATGATGAGTTCTCATCATTGTTCAGACAGTACTTTTCTGATGCCTGAATTGAAGCTTATGAGCTCGTTCATAACATTAGGAATGAAGATGACGATATATCTGACTGCTGCAGTGCACTCAATGTCATAAGCTACAGTATGGTAAAAGCCAAGAACAATGAAGTATCTGCCTTTATCGAAATGATAGAGTTTCTAAACTCAAGACACCTTGACTACATCATGGCTGTTAAAACCAACCTTTCAAACAGACCTGTAGTTATGGCAATGGAAAAGTATATTTCATCTCTTACTGATAAAACTCTAAATACCAGTTCTAATTACCATGAGGTAAGAACAGATAAGGAAGGCTCACGTATTGAAGAGAGAACCTACAATATCGTTCCTGTTGAAGCTCTTTATAATTTAAAAGATAAAGACGGTAACGATATTCTTACTAAAGACAAAATCCTGCCTAATACCAGAACAGTGCTCTGAGTTTATAAAGAGGCTGAAAAATATTTTAGAGATGACAAGGAAGATGACCGTAAAGAGACATCCACTCTCGATTTCATCTCAAGCCTTCCATTTACTGAAGAAAACTGTCATCAGATAGTATTTTCAGTAAGAAGCAGATGGATGTATGAAGCACAGCACAATACCATTGATACAGTTCTGTTACAGGATATGCAGCACTGCTGTGATGAAAATCATTTAGCTTCAATCATTGGCCTTAACTCCATGGTTTATAACGTCATCTTCTTTGCAAGATAAAAGATGTCCAAACGAGGGTATGACAATATAAAACACCGTACTAAGGACCTGCAAGGAAAGCTACTCTTATCTCCTACAAAATCAGCTTTAAGATATTCAATCCAATCAGAACCGAGTACTCAGTTCTGAGAATTTCATTTTGTCAGAACTAACATTTACCCTTAAAATTCAAGAGAAAAACACATTGTCAAAGAACATCACATCAGGTTTACTGATGGCTTTAAAAAAAGCGATATCAACCCACATCATTTTGTGATCTTGGTCGAGATCGTTTTGTTGTCGAAAAATTTCATTAACTAATGATAACACAATGCCTATGAATTAAAGATATGTCGAACCATTATTCGCAATACCTTTTGTGTATAAAATAAAGTAAAGAAAGCAATTAATGTCTGCATTTTAGAGTCATCTTTAAAATCTAAGGTATAATCATTTTAGAAAAAATATATTTTGGAAAAACGACATGAGCAACAAAATATTTCAGTCACTGCCTACAGGTTACGATAACTTTGCTAAGGTAAGAACCTCTAACCGTTACTATGTAGATAAAACCGCTTATCTGAAGACAGTATTCTCAGAGGAAATACCTTCAGACGGTAAAACTGAGCCTGATAGTTCTGCAGTACTGCTCTTTACAAGACCAAGACGTTTTGGCAAGACTCTGCTCATGAATATGTTCGAAGCCTTCCTGAAGATAGACAGTCACAATTCAGGAGACATCACACTACACAATCAACTCTTTCATGGAACAAAAATAACAGAGGACAAAGAATTCTGTGAAAAGTACATGGGTAAGTTTCCTGTTATTTGCATTACCCTAAAGAATGTGCAAGGCGATAATTTTGAGGATGCATATCTGAAACTTGCTGAAGTTGTAGCATTAAAAGCTCAGGAATTCAGTTTTTTAAAGGACAGTCCTGCACTAAACGATGATGACAGAGATACATATGCAAAGATATCAAGCAGTGACTATCTGAAAAATGCTGATACAAAAGCCAAGTCATATACAACCTCAGCTATCAAATCATTATCCTCAATGCTATACAAGCACTTCAGACAGCCTGTATATATACTAATCGATGAGTATGATGTACCTTTAGCCAAAGCTCAGGAAAATGGTTACCACAAAGAAATGGTAACCTTAATCTCATCATTTTTAGACTTTCTAAAAGACCCACAAAAAGATCCTGACACCCTTCTGCCAGTCATAGGTAAAGTGATAATGACAGGCTGCTTAAAGGTAGCTAAAAACAGTATCTTTACAGGAGTGAACAATCTTAAGGTAAATACAGTTACCTCACAGAATCTGGCTCTTACAGGCATTATAGGCTTTACCAAGGAAGAGACCTTAAAGGCATTAAAAGATTATGAGATGGATGAGTATGCTGAGCTTGTTAAAAACAGCTATGACGGATACAGGTTCTGTGACAAAGAGATGTTCTGTCCATGGGATGTTATAAATTTCATTGATGAGAACTATAAAAATAATTTAAGCGGACATAAAGAGCTTGTAAAGGCTGACAACTACTGGGCCGCCACAACCTCAGGCCATGCTGTCTATGAATATTTAGGATATCTTACCGATACCGACACTCAGAAGATGCAGGACTTAATTGACGGTAAGACAATAAGTTTCAGTCTCAATGATTCCATGAACTATGACTGTCTGTCACAGCACAAGTCTGATGACTTCTGGTCACTTCTACTGCATACAGGATATTTAACCTTAGACTGGGATAAGACAACGGAAGAAGAGCTCAATAAAGACGGTCAAACCAATAAAAACGTCTTTGCAAGAATACCAAATCTGAAAATCAGAGAATGTTTTACTGACAACATTAAAGAAAGATTTTCCAATGTTGTAAGTAAAGACAGTCTTCCCGACAAACTCATATCTGCTCTTGCAAATGGAAATACAAAGAATATCTCTGATATCTTTTTTGACATGCTGCAAAAGTATGTCTCCGTAAGAGACAGTGCCACTAAAGCACCTTTAGAGAATTTCTACCATGGCTTTTTAAACGGAATCTTTTCAGGCTGTGAAGGTCTTATTTCTGAGTTCCGTTCAAACTATGAATCAGGTAACGGTTATGCAGATATTACCTTTAAGACAGAACGCAATTCTAAGGCTGTAATCATTGAGATTAAAGCCACTTCAAAAGATGAGGAAATGGATGAGCTTGCAGCCGAGGCTCTATCTCAGATTGAAGAGAAGAACTATGCCTTATCATTCACAAAGGTATCAAAGATAACTGACATCTATGCTTACGGTATAGTGTTCTGCAGGAAGGACTGTATAGTGACTTTCAAAAAATTGAAGTAAGGAAGATTAACAGCCCAAATAGCTGATAAGGAATACGGTCGTAAAGTTCCTTTCTTTCTCTATTTCATCTCGTATCTTCCATTTACTGAAGAAAACTGTCATCAGACAGTTTTCTCATTATGATGCAGATGTATTTATAAACTTACTTCTCGAATTACATCATTTTTGTGAGCATGTTCGGGATCGTTTGGGTACTAAATTATATTTTAATACTGTAACAAAAATGTACTTACCTACAATATTGTCGCCTACAGCACTATAGTGGTTGTCATCAACAAATAACGGATCACCATTATCACTGTAGGTCTTATAAAATCCATTACCTAACTCCAAAGGCACATTTCTGTCAATATAAAAAACGTTATCACGGTATAAGGCAAATTCTTTTAAAGCGTTATTAGTGAGAGAGAATTTCTCTCCCAGCCTGTTAGGTGTGCTATAACATTTTGTTTTATCAATGATCTTTTCCAGAAATGAATTCTTAAGATCAAGCTTTAGACAGTTCACAAGAGCTTTGCTTGTAATAATACCTTCGGACACAAGATAGAAATTGAGATCTTTCGTTTGTCAATTTCAAAAGCGAGATCATCAAGTAAGAATTTTTTATAGTTTTCAGTAGTATCTTTTAAGGAAAACTCTTTCATATAGAGGTTGTATTGCACGTCCCAGCGGTTAGTGAGTATTACTTTATCACCTTGTTTTAATTTGTTTAGAATGTCTGTATAGGCGTTAAAGTATGCTTTTCTTACAGTTGTATCTGTAAAGAATTTATCTTTAAGACAGTAAAAATTTGGTCCATATGCAAAAGTCGCATGTAGAACTTTGAAATAGACAGGAAGTTTATTAATATTGTTTACATAGTAACGGTAATGATCAGCGTGTGAATCTCCAATCATAAAAATATTAGGTTTTTCTTTCTGATATCCAGAATGAGTGACGTAGCTTAACTCACTATATCTTGTAACTGAAGGTATATAGTCAGGATCTTTTATGTCGATTTTATAGAGATCTGAGTTACTTTCTGTACGCATGTACGCAGATAAATAGTTTTTACCATCATTATGTTGAAAATAAAAATATGAGGCAAAGCAGATTAAAAAGAGAGTTAGAGTAACTCTATAGTCAAATTTCCTTTTTTCTACAAGCTGGTATGACAGAGCTGTAAAGATAAGAATTACCAGAATAACGGCTGAACAGTTCAGTACGGTGTCTGTATAACCGCATCTTAGAGCAAAGACAAATAAAGGCCAGTGCCACAGATACAGGGAATATGAACATCTGCCAATTACTGTTAAAGGAGGAAATCATAAACAGAGCTTTTATTGAGAGAGAGAATAACAAGAGCAGTACCGAGCATGGTAGGTAAAGAGGTAGTAACAGTCCAGATACCGTTTTGAAGTTCCACAGTAAAGACAGATACAATGATAATTACAGTGCCCAGTACTTCACCAGCTAAAGGCAGTACTGCATTTAGAGAGAAAACTTTCCTATAGATTATATCTTTATAGAAGTACAGAACTGAGCCAAAGAATAGCTCAAAGATACGGCACTGTGTCAGAAGGTAGCCCTTACCGTTTTTAGATACAAGTGCTGAAGTTATTGTTAGCAGAACAAAGATGCCTGTTACAGTAAGTGGCAATCTCTCTTTTGAAAATGCTTTTTTTAATAAAAGCACAATTAAAGGAAAGAGAACATAGAACTGTATGGTAACGCAAAGATACCAGGTATGTAACAGTAACTTGTCTGAAGAGTCTAATGAAAAGTAACCGCCTGAATTTGCAAATCTAAAATTACCTACAAACAGAAGAGCATTGGCTACTTCAATATTAAGCTCTTTATAAAATTCAGGAAAGAGGAGAAAGTAACCTATGATTAAAGTGAAGATACAGACAAAAATCAGAGGAGGAACAATTCTTGAAAAACGTCTCTTATAAAAATCAAGCACAGAGAAAATGTCAGTACTTAACTTATAAAAGACTGATGATGTGATGAGAAATCCTAAAATTACAAAAAAGATATCAACACCAAGAAAACCACCGTTAAATAAGGATGATTCTGAAATATGTGCTGACTTTAAGAGGGCAAATAGGTGATAGAAAACGACTGCCAGAATTGCTATAACTTTTAAGCCGTCAATGTCATTTCTTTGTTATTTTCTCATTATAGAAAAACAAAAAGATCTCCCGTATACACGTTAGGAGATCTTTTAGAAACATGATTACTCAATATCAAATGAAATCTGTGATCTCATCTTTTTAACGTTTTCTACTGCTTCCTCAACAGTCTTACCGCGAGACAGACATACTCCCATACGTCTTTCACCATTGATGTCAGGTTTACCGAAAATTCTCAACTGTGAAGAAGGCGCAACAGACAGTGCTTTGTCAAGATCTTTATATATAATGTCGTCACCAGTGCCAACAGCTAGCAGTGCAGCAGATGCTGAAGGTCCGTAAAAAGTGATCTTACCGATAGGCAGACCTAAAAGAGCTCTAACATGCAGGGCAAATTCTGACATGTCCTGAGAGATCATTGTAACCATACCAGTATCATGAGGACGAGGAGACAGTTCGGAGAAGATAACCTTATTTCCGCAGATAAACAGTTCAACTCCAAAAATACCGTAACCTCCAAGTGCACTTACA
This sequence comes from uncultured Succinivibrio sp., assembly GCA_934218695.1. Classification (GTDB taxonomy): domain Bacteria; phylum Pseudomonadota; class Gammaproteobacteria; order Enterobacterales; family Succinivibrionaceae; genus Succinivibrio. The sequence goes on along the minus strand of CAKQDA010000009.1, from coordinate 32,252 downwards.
ACTGCAGAAGCAATTCTTTTGGCTTCCATTAAAACTTCTTCAGATAATGGCTCTGGCTGCCAGGATTCATGGTAATCACCGTTAACCTGATGATGTCCTACAGCTTCACAGAAATGAATTCCGTCAACAGCATTTACTGTAAGCAGTGTAATTTCTCTGTCAAACTGGACAAAGCCTTCGACAATAACGCGACCTAAACCGCCTCGGCCATGCTCTATAGCCTCTTTGAATGAGTTCTCAATATCAGCTTCTGATTTTAAGACGCTCTGACCTTTTCCTGAAGAACTCATAATTGGTTTCATGATGCAGGGAAATCCAATTTTATGGATATTCTCTTTAACCTCTTCAACAGATGATGCAAAGAAATATGGTGATGTTGGAAGAGACAGCTCTTCAGCGGCTAAGGTTCTGATAGCTTCTCTGTTCATGGTGATGTTTGCAGCTCTTGCAGAAGGAACAACGTTAAAGCCACGTTCTTCTAATGATAAAAGAGTTTCTGTTGAAATAGCCTCAATTTCTGGAATAATGTAGTCTGGATTAATTTTTAAAATAAGTTTCTCAAGTTCATCTGGATCACGCATATCAATGACAGCTCTGTTCTGAGCAACCTGCATTGCAGGTGCATTGTCATACCTGTCACAAGCAGTTACATCGATACCGTAACGGATAAGTTCGATTGCAACTTCCTTTCCAAGTTCTCCTGAACCTAAAAGTAAGGCTTTTGTTGAATGTTTGTGATAATCAATGGTAATTGAGCATGACATAAGATTACTCCTTAAAAATATTTTTTTATTATATCCCATAAATACCTTTAACTCACAACATATCAAGAACTTGTTTTCATTAAATTCACACTTAAGTACAATTACACAGGCTATTATTTCTCCCAAAGAAAAAAAATTTGTGTAATCACGTCTATAATGTGACTTAATTTCAATTTTATCAGGCTTATATTCTATGAAAATTCTTTGCGACATTGCTTTACCAAATTCAGTGGAAGTGTTTTCTCAATACGGAGAAGTACTTTTAAAAAAAGGCCGTGAAATCTGTTGTGATGATCTTGAGGATGTGGATGTCCTGATCACACGTTCAATTACTAAAGTTAACAGTAACCTTCTAAAAAAAGCAAAAAAATTAAAATTTGCTGGTACTGCAACTGCGGGTATGGATCATTTTGATACCAAGCTTCTGGATTCACTGCATATTGCGTATACCAATGCAGAAGGATCCAACTGTCAGAGTGTAGGGGACTATATTCTTTCAGTTCTGCTAGTATTGGCTCAGAGATATTCACTTGATTTTAACGGTAAGACCATTGGTATAGTAGGTTGCGGTCATGTGGGAGCGCAAGTTGAGAAAAAAGCCAAAGCTTTAGGTCTTGAAATTTATAAGTGTGACCCTCCAAGATTAAGAAAAGGGGATACAAGCTGTAACGCCACATTAAAGGAATGCTTGAGTTGTGATATTGTAACCCTGCATGTTCCCCTAATTAAGGAAGGATTGGACAGAACTCAGTACATGATAGGTGAGAATGAGCTTAGAGCTTTAAAGAAAGGTGCTATCTTTCTTAATGCCTCACGCGGTAATGTTGTAAATAATGAGGCTTTATCAAAAGTACTTGAAGAGCGACACGATCTTAAGGTATGGCTCGATGTCTTTGAAGGCGAACCAGACATTAGCGTAAGATCAGTTTTATCAAAAGTGGAAGGTGCTACAGCACATATTGCAGGCTACTCATATGAGTCAAAAAGAAGGGCAACTGTAATGCTGGCTCATTCTATGGCAAAAGCACTAAATCTTCCAGAACCAGAGCCTTACAAAATGCCTCTGCCTGAGATTAATTCACTTGATTTGGGGAACGTTGAAATACTCGATCTTGATCTTATCTCAAGACTTGTTTTCTCTGTTTATGATGTAAGAAGAGACAGCTGCAAGTTTAAAAACGCTTTTTCGGATGGCAAGTCTTTTGATGCATTGCGACAGAACTACCGTGAAAGACGTGAGTTATCTTCTCTTTCTATAAAAAATGCACCTGAAAAATTTAAAGGGACTTTATCACTGTTAGGTTTTTCAGTAATCTAGCTTACAAAACTTCTGCAGCATAAAGACTGCAGAATGTTTTTAATTTCAATTTAACTCTTTTAACTGCTCTTTATTAAGAGTTATAAGCCCATCATGATTTAGGCTTGAAAGCATGGCCTTGCAGCCTGTTAGGATCTCAGAGTAGGCTTTTTCAAAATTTCTTGTATACCAAGGATCTTCGATATCCTTAGGTGAATCAGTAAAATCTAAAAGTAAATAAACCTTACTCTTATCTGTCCTTGGATAAAGAGCATACAGGTTATCAAGATTAAACTGTTCCATGGCAATGATATAGTCAAATTCTTTAAGGTCATGAATTGTAACCTGTCTTGCTCTTTTTTCTGAGCAGTCAATACCTTTCTGTCGCAGTAAAGCTTTTACTGGTGGGTAAACACCATTACCTATTTCTTCCTGAGAGGTAGCAGCAGAGCAAACAATAAAATCGTCACCGAGCTTAAGTTTCTTTACTAACTCTTTTAAGATAAATTCTGCCATAGGTGAGCGACATATATTTCCATGGCAAAGGAAAAGCACTTTGAACATACAAATCCTTAATAAAGATCATCAGTACACTGTTATCAATTTGATCTGTAATCATAGATCTTTAATTTAAAAATTAAAAGAAGATCTAAGACAGGACATAGATTATTGCCAGATGCATAATCATATTTGGTTCAGGTTGCACTACGAATTCATAAAAGGATCATCAAATGGAAAAGCCATCATTTGGTTGCAATCAATTTAATTTTTTAGATTCAAGAGCACTGTTCTTTCCACAAAAAGCTATTCCAAAGACATAGATGCTCTGAAACATAGGGTTATCCATAAAAGGTTCTGCATAATTTCTGTCTGAAATTTGAGTAACAACCTCATCACAGAGTTCAGGCAGTTTTGAGACAGTGTTAGTTGTTTTTATTTCAATGATTGCCGCTTTTTCTCAATAGGCATCTGTAAAGCTGATGTCTGCATACCCGTCTCTGTTTTTATCAAAAGGTGCAGGAGTTAATTTTGGAGAGTCATTTTTTGCAGATGTAGAAAACATTATGTCAAAAACTCCAGCATCGCATACGGACAGCTCTTCATCTCCTCCTGCAACCATTCCATCCTGGTATCCGTTTTTAATTGCTTCATATGCATAACCTATTGCCATAGATCCGGATGTACAGGCAGTTGATGTAGTAATAATTCTTCCTGTGATTCCAAAGAATAAAGATACATTTACTGCAGCTGTCTGCGGCATCATCTTTACATAGGAGTTTGCGGTAAGATCACCTGTAGTGTTGTGGGTTAACTTTGTTATAAAATCTTTGACAGCATAGGTACTTCCGAAGAACGAACCATAAACTACACCAACACGACCTGATTTAATAAAAGGATCATCAATAAGTCCCGAGTTTATCAACGCAAGCTCTGATGCTCTTGTTGCCATAATTGATACACGACTCATTGATCGAGTCTTCTTTCAGGTATAATGCTCAGAAGCTGTAAAATTATCACAAGGGGCTGCAAGTTTTGTGATAAGCCTCTGCACTATTTCCCATTCCTGTATCTTGGTTCTATTATCTTCCTAGTTTTCACCGAAGGCTGTAACTAGCCCCTGTTCTACAATTGCAACTCCTCTACTCAGAGTAAACCTTCGTTAACAGAAATGTCCTGTCTTGTAATATATGATGCTTTATCAGACATTAAGAATGCAGTTAAATCTGCAACATCCTGAGCTTTGTCCATTCTTTTTAAAGGGATCATTTTTAAAATTTCTTTTTTTACCTTTTCATCAAGTTCTGCCATATTGGTCTCAATAAGACCAGGAGCAATAGCATTAACGGTAATATTTCGTTTTGCAACCTCTAAAGCTAAAGCTTTTACAGCACCGATTAAAACTGCTTTCGAGGCTGAATAGTTGACCTGTCCTCGATTGCCCATATCGTTTAGAAAAAAAAGCCCCATAGCATAACTATGAGGCACAACTATCTAAAAGAGAAACTTAAATAAAATTTAATCAGTCTACACTGTCACTAACGAATGTTCATGATTGAATCCATTGCTGTATTCTGAGTCTGCAGAGCCTGAGCATTAGCCTGATATGTTCTCTGGGCAATGATTAAATCAACTAATTCTGAAGCCAGTTCAACATTTGATAACTCAAGGTTAGCTCCTTTAATTGATCCTGCCATGCCTGAATTTGCTTCACAGGCCTGAGCTTCACCTGAGTTTACTGATTCCTTCCACTGAGTGTCACCAACCTTAATCAGACCTTGTGGATTAGTGAAGTTTGCCATTGCAACCTTACAGATCTTTGAAGTTCTGCCGTTGGTGTAAGACGCAATCATGACACCGTCTTCGTTAACCTGTACATTCTCTAATACGCCGGTTGAATATCCGTCATTGGTAATGCCACCTACAGAGAATTTTGAGCTGCCGTACTGGGTGTAGTTCAGATCTGCAACAATTGACTGAGCATCATCTACACCACCACCCATTGCCTGAGCTAAGGTGTAGGCATCACGTCCTTGGGCTGGAGGATTTGCTCCACCTGCATTCGTAAATGTGATAACACCAGGAGTCTGACCGTTGTTGACAAGCTTACCGTCTGTGCCGAACTCTAACTGAATACCCTTAAAAGTCGTATTTGCATCAACAGATGGACTGTTAGCGTCAACTTTCAGATCAACACCACCAGCAACATCTACAGGGTTACCATCGACGTAAGTGAGCACATTCCATATGGTGTGACCGTCGTTTGTTACCTTTCCTGGATGGTTGGCTGTACCATCATTTGTATGATCCTTAATAAAGTAATAGGTTAGGGTATGAGCACCACCTAAAGAATCATAAATTGTCTGTGAAGATGCATTGGTATAGGTTGAGCTGTCTGTATGATCAAAATTCTGGTAGCCGTGAGCTGCGGCAGTAGCCTTTGCATCGGCACCTGCTGGTAAGTTAAAGGTGATACCAATTTTTGAAGATGCACGAGGAGCACCTGTATCACTTGGGATCTTTATTGCCTTTGTTGATGTAATATCAAGATTTGCAACATCACCATCTTTATTTACAGGATATCCCTGAAGATAATCACCCATAGCTGTAACTACGTATCCATTTGGATTTAATTCAAAAGCACCGTTTCTGGTATAGGTTCTGTCGCCGTTATTGGCTGTAGCAGTATCATTAGGCTCATTTGCCAGTACAAAGAATCCGTTGCCACTGATTGCCATATCAAGATTGTTACCTGTATCTCCAGATAATGAACCCTGAACGAACTGCTGAGCTACTGTGGTGGTATTGGTACCCATGCCTGTAGCAGTCTTTGAACTTGTGAAAACTGAATTAGTATAAAGGTCTGCAAATTCAGCACGTGATTTCTTAAAGCCGTATGAATTGGCATTGGCAATGTTGTTAGAGGTTGTGTCCAGATATTTCTGGGAGCCGTTTATACCAGTAATTGATGTATTGAACATAGTGTTTCTCCAAATAGATAATAGATAGTATTTTTTCTCTCACGAATTTATTTTTTTATTTGAGCTTTTCGCCCTTATATTTAATATAAAGCAAATGCCGTGCCAATTATTGTATTGATTGATTTACAAAGAATTTTTATTATAAATTAAACAAATTTTTCTGAATTTGCCAAAAACGGCAAATAATGATCTGTAATAAATTGCCGATGCAGCCTTATTAATTCTCTTTGATATGTATAGTAGAATGTGTAAGTTATCTAAGAGGTGAATCATGAGTAAAGCTTTAGTTGTATTCTCTGGTGGACAGGACAGTTCAACCTGTCTTTACTATGCATTAAAAAAGTACGACAGTGTGGCAACCATAGGTTTTAACTATGGTCAAAGACATGAGATAGAAATGAAATGTCGTCTTGAGTTTTTAGACGCATTAAAGGAATTTGATAAAGAGCTGTTTAAAAAGTATGAAGGGGACAGAATAGTTGATATGCTGTCTTTTAAAGATCTGACAAATTCAGCTTTAACAAAAGATCATGCAGATTATGTGATGAATGATGAAAACCATCTGCCAACTTCATTTGTGCCTGGACGCAACCTGATCTTTATGTGTTACGCTGCAAGTTATGCGTATACCATAAAAGCCGATACTGTAATAACAGGTGTAGGTCAGGCAGATTACTCTGGATATCCAGACTGCCGTGACAACACAATGAAGGCATTAGAGACAGCAGTAAATCTTGGGATGGAATCTGATTTAAGATTTGAAACACCTTTAATGTTTAAATCTAAAGGGGAAACATTCAGATTTGCATATGAATTAGGAGGTATGGATCTTGTAAAACTTATCGTCGAAAAGACTCATACCTGTTATGAAGGTCAACATGACATACTTCACGATTGGGGGTATGGATGCGGAAAATGTCCTTCATGTGTCTTAAGAAAAAAAGGCTATGATGAATTTATAAAATCTTTGCTAAATAATTAAAGTGCAAAAGAAACTAATGTCAAAATTGAGCAGAGAAAATGCTTAATCTCAGAGTGTAGTACTTAAGCAAAACTGGAGATATTGAACAGTGGTCAGAAATGAAATCTCATCGTGATATGGTGAGAGCTTCATAAGATTTTAAATTTTATTTTAATTTCTTTACTGTAACAGCACAGTTCTTACCTGAAAAGGCAATTCCATAAGCATAGACACATTTTGTCATTCTGTCTTGCATAAAAGGAGAAGCGTAATTCTTCTTTTCTATCTGAGCTACAGCTTCCTCACTTAAGGTGATTAAATCAGAACCCACGCTTGCAGATTTAATTTCGATGATTACGAGTTTATCTTCTCTTTTACTCTTAAAGGTAATATCAGCATAACCGTCTCCTGATTCATAATTTGAATGATAGTCACTGATGATATCTTTACAGTTTGAAAACAGTCCGTTTAAAAATCCGTGGTAGTAATTCTCATGAGGAGCTTTAGTTGCAGTGTCTCTTACGGATACATAGTGTTGCAGCAGGTCAAAGAGAATGTCTGATGCCTCTTGAGCCTTACCGTCTAAAAAGCTGTTTACAAGACTGGATGCTGTATTGTCCTTTGACAGTTGTTCCTTAAACTTCTGCTGAATGTTCTGTATAAAACACTCTCTGATTTCCAGATTTGGTATTCTTACAAAAATGTTTTTGCTTGAAGAGTTAGCTTTTGACAGTTCTTCTGTTGTCTTATCCCAGTCCAGGGTTAAATAACCTGTATGCAGAAGAAGTGACCAGAAGTCATCAGGATTGTGTTCTGACAGACTGTCATAGTTCATGGAATCATTGAGACTGAAACTTATTGACTTACCATCTATGAGGTCCTGCATCTTCTGAGTGTCTTTATCTGTAAGATATCCTAAATATTCATAGATAGAAGAGCTTGAGGTGGTGCCTGTCCAGTAGTTGTCTGCATGTATCTGCTGTAATTCACCATCTATTTTCAGTTTGTAATTGTTACGAATGAAATTTACCACATCCCATGGACAGAACATTTCCTTGTCATAGAATCTGTATCCGTCATAGTTGTCTTTTACAAGGGCAGAGTATTCTGACAGGTCATAGTCATCAAGAAACCTGTTTGTTTCATCCTTGGTAAAACCGATTAAGCCTGTATAGTCTTTTTCTGTTGCAGTTACAGTATTTACATAAAGATTGTTAACTCCTGTAAAGATACTGTTTTTAGCTACCTTTAAACATCCTGTCATTACTGTCTTGGTAAGAGTGTTCTCATCTTTTAGAACACCAAGGAATCCTGACATTAAAGTTACCATTCTTGCATGGTAGGTATTGTTAGCATCAATTTTTCCGTCAAATGTCTTATATTTGAGTAAATCGTGATATGAGGCTTTGGCTAAAGGTACATCATATTCATCTATGAGCAGAACTGGGAGTTTACCGTATTCCTTGTACAGGAATGATGATAAGTGTGTTAAGGCCTTTTTTTAACGGGAAGAATTCTTACTGTCTTCAAGATAATTGATATCTGTAAGCTGACTTAGTATTTCTTTATCCTGTTCATCTAATTTTGAACTGTTTAAAAGATATTTGTATTCAGAAGCAACTTCCCATACAGTATCTGCAAACATCTTATAGGCGTCTTCAAAGTTATCTCCATCCACACTCTTTAAAGTGATAAAGATAACAGGATATTTACCCATGTACTTTTCACAGAACTCTGTGTCTTTTAATATTTGTGTTCCTTCAAAAAGTCTTAGCTGTTCTGAGGTGTCAGTTGGATTTTCTTTGTTTATCTTTAAAAATGAGTTGAGCGTACTCATAAAGACTGTTTTACCAAAGCGTCTTGGTCTTGTAAACAGCATGACAGCTGACTTGTCAGTATCAATAAACGTTTTTATATATGGAGTCTTATCCACAAAGTAACAGTTATCATTCCTTATTTCCTCATAACTGTTATACCCGTATGGTAATGGCAGAAACTTCTTATCGCTCATTTGGTTATCCTTTGTAGACATCTATATGGATTATACATGAATAAATTGAGGTGTACTTTCATAAGTGGAATTTATTGACAGTATTGACAGATTTTATAAAAAAGTCTGTCTTAAGATATTATTCTTGTACAGACAGACTTTTAGTAAAAGAGAGGAATCTGATTATTATTCAGTTTTGAATTGACTTGATCTTGTAACTATTTTCGATCTTATTGCGTCTAAAATTAGACTGAAAATTCTTTATAGCAATTAAAAACGCCAGAATAAAGAATCCTCCAGGGGGGAGAACAGCTACCATTAAAGTATAGTCGGCTGTCATCACTGTACATTCTAATGATTTGCCAAGCTCGCCAAAAAGATTTGATGCTCCCATAAAGAATGTGCCTGAGCCTAAAATCTCACGTAGCGTACCTAAAACGAATAAGACAAGAGAAAAACCAATACCACAACCTAAAGCATCAAAAAATGAGGCAACAGGACCATTTTTTCCGGCAAAAGCTTCTGCTCTTCCCATAATGATACAGTTAGTCACTATAAGCGAAAGATAAATACCAAGCTGAGAGTAAAGATCCTGAAAATATGCCTGAGTATAGAACTTTACAACAGTAACCATGGTAGCTATTAAAAGCACATAAATTGGAATACGAACTTCTTTAAAGATAAGTTTTCTGATAATAGACACAAGAAAAGAGCTGACACACAAAACAAGAAGAGTGGCTACAGCAAGCCCTGTGGCACTGACAGCGGAAGTGGTTACAGCTAAAAGAGGGCATAATCCGAGCAACTGACACAGTCCTGGATTGTTTGACCAGATACCTTTAAAAAATATTTTTACGATACTCTGTTCTGTCTGTGTTTTATATTCTGAAGCTTCAATTTTGCCTTCAACAGGCTTTAAGATCTCACTCATTTAGTTATGTGTCCTGCATTTTGAATATCTTGAAAGATCGATTGTGTTAAGTTCTTTTAGAGCCATTGAAGTTGCTACAACAGTAGCTCTTGAGGTTACAGTAGATCCTGTAATATAGTCAAAGTCACCGCCAAGTTTCTTAACATCCCATTTAGCATCATCATATGAATGACCTGTAAACTGATCAAGAAAACTTCCATGAGCACGATCGACCTTGTCACCAAGACCGGGTGTTTCCAGTGAAAACTGAATATCAGCCTTATAAACTTTTTTATCTTTGTCAAAACCAGCAATCATCACTAGTGGATTGGAATATCCCATAGATGTTTCATAGGTCATAACGTATCCTGTAACCTCAGAGGCTCTGCTTGATACAAAAAGTTTCTGATTTGAACCAATATATTTACTCTTTTTTATCTGATAACACGTGATTCTGTTACCTGCAGTCTTAGCCTCACCAGGAAGCAGAGACATAACTCTTGCATCAATGCTGTTTTTTTCATTTTCAGCAATCTGAGATTTTGTTGTATTTTCAACATAAAGAATAAGACCTACGCATAAAGCTCCTACAAGAGAGAGAGAAACTCCCGACAGAATTGAGCGTAATCCTTTATTCATACGATGTTTTTCTTTTTCAGATGTGTTAAGAAGAGTTTCCACATTAGTGTTTTTCATTACTGTAGCCCTCCTTTTTTATACCTGTAGCCAAAAGGCCTTCTATGCGTTAGGACATCAATTAAAGGTGCTGCGGCATTTGAAAGCATTACAGCAAAAGCAACAGCATCAGAGTATGAACCGAATGCTCTTAAGAGCACAATAAGGAAAGCTACTAAAACTGAAAAATAAATTCTTCCTTTTGAGGTACCGGCATTAGTTACAGGATCGGTAATAATAAAGAAAGCCGCCATCATGGTTCCGCCAAAAAGAACAGTGTCAACCGGTGGTAGGAAATATCCTGGAAATATGTATGACAATACCAGTGAGAAGACAATAACAGATGAAAAGAAAACTAAAACCATCTTTACCAGAATGATTTTAAATGCAATAAGAACAATTCCTCCAATAAGGTAGGCAAGAGCAAGACACAGATAGGCAACATATTCAGATGTCTGAAAATCAACATCAGTAAGCCTGTAAAGGGTGCCGCTCTTTCTTGATGCCTTGATTTCCTCTAAAAATGTAGCTCCCGTTGTGGCATCGGTTTGTTCAACTGAAGTAGAACTACTAAGAGCATCAGAATCTTCAAGTTTTATGGCTGTTGCTGTAAGGGGATCAGTATTTTTATCCTGTAAGGAATCGTCTTTTGAGTTTTCATCAAGTAAAACTGTATTTAATGCCTCTATCTCTCTTTTCAGTGGTTCAGATCTTTTTCTGTCATAAATAACATCTGCTGTTTTCTCAAGAGAAGCAACAGTATAGGCAAATGGGGCAGGCTTTATCCAGGATACACCTACAGCCTGAGGGCAAGAAATCACAATAAAGACAAAACCTGCCATTGCAGGATTGAAAATGTTATTGCCAAGACCTCCGAAAACGGACTTAACCACAATAACAGCAAAAACAGTGGCAACCACCGAGTAGTAGCACGGTAAGAGTGGTGGCAGTGTCATTCCAAGAATAGCAGCAGTTACAACATAAGACAGGTCAGATAAGGAATTCAGAACTGATCTGTGTCTTAAAAGAGCAACCATGATCTCACAGACAACAGCTGTAAGAAGACAATTTAAAAACTGATATAAGGTTCCAAAGCCAAAAAAGAAAATTAAAACTGCAAAAGCAGGTAACAGGCACAAAGATACAACCCCCATGATCTTTTGGGTGGTCATTGGTGCTTTTAAATGAGGAGCTGTTTCAATTCCAAGGTTCTGTCTTGAAACACCGTTAAAATTATTATTCATTTTTTACCTTTTTGCTCTTAGTGTCTTTTTCTTTAGTGCCTGAGGGAGAGTATTGTTTTCGGCCTTTTGCTCCTGATGTGAGAGTAGAACCTGTGGAATTACCTTTTTCTGGGTAGGGTTCTGCAGACTGTCATCAGGCTCAAGTCCAACTAAAGGATGAAGATCGTTTTTAATGTTAACCACATCATAAGTTCTGATACTCAGAATGCTGTCTCTGACACCAGCCTGAGTTCTTAAGGCATAAGGCAGCGTATCCACAACTTCAACCTGAGCTCTTGCCACTTTGTTTTCAACATCATCCTTTTTTGGAAGAATAGAGTTTTCAAGATGTCCCTGATGCTTTGCCACCATCATGGCTTTTCTCTGTTCATCCTTGATCCTCTGTACTGTGGCAGCTTCATGAGAGTTTTCTGAAGATATAACCTTTTCAGATGCTGTAGCACTCTTAGAAGCCATTAAAGCTGCTTTTCTTTCACGGGCCTTCTGTTTTGCCTCTTCTATAGCTTTCTGACGGGAAGCAGCAAGCTCTTCAGGTGACATGTTCTTTTCTGCCTCCTTTTGAGCTTTCATTCTAGCAAGAGCCTCAGCCTTCTTTTTAGCACGAGCCTTTTCTTCTTCAGCTAAACGATTGTTACGTGCCTCCATGCGAAGTCTGGCTCTTTCATTTCTGACCTCAGCATCATATATATGCTTTTCTACAGCTTTTTCATATCTGAACTGAGCGGTAAGAGGAATATATGAAGGGCATACATAGGTACAGCAGCCGCAGAGTGTACAGTCCTTAATACCGCACTTCTGTGCAGCTGCATGATTATGTGCCTTTGACTGATTATACATCTGATAGGGCACAAGACGGCTTGGACAGACTCTGGCACATCTGCCGCAACGTATACAGTTTGACGGAGTTTTTATTCGCGGAATTTCAACTGAGTCAGGCGCCATGATACAGTTTACTGACTTTGTAATAGGAACATCTATCGATGGCAGGGTAAATCCCATCATCGGTCCTCCAAGGATGATCCTCTGATGAAATTCTGGATTTAGTTCGTAGTTGCTGAGAACAAATCTTACAGAAGTTCCAAGACTTACTCTTACATTACCTTTTCTTTTTAAAGAATTTCCTGTTACTGTAACCACTCTTGAGGTAAGAGGTCTACCGTCTATTACAGCCTCTTTGACAGCCAGAACTGTGCCTACGTTGTCAACAACGATACCGCATTCTGATGTGTGTGCATTATAAGGAACTTCAATACCAGTTAAAACCCTGATTAGGTTGCGCGCTGAACCTGAAGGATAAACAGTAGGAATAACTCTTATAGTTGCAACCTCTGCACAGGCCTGTTCCATTGCTGATATGGCCTTTGGTTTGTTGTTTTCAATGGCAACAAGAGTGATTTTAGGATTAAGTATCTTATTAAAAATCTTAATACCCTGAGCAATTTCACTTGCCTTTTCCTGCATGATCCTGTCATCACAGGTTATGGCAGGTTCGCACTCGCAACCGTTAATTATAAGAACATTACATCCTGTTAAAGACTCATCCAGTGCAGACTTTAACTTGATGTCAGTCTGAAATTGAGCTCCACCAAGTCCTTCTATACCGAAACTGTGTATTCTGGATAAAATAGAATCATTGCTCATACTCTCCCAGTTTTGAAGGGGAGCAGGCTCAATTTCATCATCAAGACCGTCTGGTTTTATCGAAATACAAAGTCCAGTGTAACCGCTAGGATGAGGCAGAAGCTCCCTTGAAATTGCAGTGATAGTGCCTGAAGTTGAAGCATGGCATGGTACAAGTCGACCTGCTGTAGCTGTTAATGGCTGACCTTTTTTAACATGATCACCTACATTTACCAGGATCTCTCCTTCTTTACCTAAGTGCTTTTCAATTGGCAGACAGATCAGAGATGGTAACTTCAGATCTTCAATTCTGGAATTTTCAGTGTCTTTGAGCTCTTTAGGCCTGATACCTCCAAAGAACTTCCAGATTTTTGCCTGAGCTATTTTCTGTAATTGTTTTGATGCCATTGTTAGCTCCCACTCTTGATCTGAACAGAGTGTATATTCCAGTTGAAATGAGATAAGTTACGTTCCAGTCTAATTTTTTCAATACACTTTTCAGGACAGTTGTTAATACATTCATCACAGCCTATGCATTCTTCTGGATCAACCACATGAGGCTGTTTTAAAAGACCAGAGATAGCATCAACAGGGCATTTTCTTTTGCATTTACCACATCCTGTGCATTCTGATTCGTGAATATAGGCAACCTGACGAGGAGAAAAGAGCTGTTCTTCATAATCTTCAACATCACCTGAGTTTATTCCAAGCATTGAAGCTATCTGTTTTGCAACATCGGCACCGGCAGGCTTGCACAGGTTAGCCTGAGCCTTTCCTGAAGAAAGAGCTTTGGCATAAGCCTGACACCCAGGATATCCGCACTGACCGCAGTTAATTCCAGGAAGTAGTTTTTCTATACGTTTTTCACTGCTGTTTCCACTTTTAGATTCAGTAAAAGTTGCTAAAACCGACAGAAGAATGCCAGTAACTGCAAGTATTAAAGTTAGGGCAATAATGAACTCAAAATTTATCATGCTGCACTTCCTGCAAATCCTGCAAACCCCATAAATGCCATAGAAAGCAGTCCTGCCGTGACTAAGGCAATTGCTGTATTTTTAAAAGGTTCAGGAACATCTGAAATAGCAAGTCTTTCTCTTATGGCTGCAAATAAAACAAGTACCAGGGTAAAACCAAAACCTGCACCTATTGTAAAGGCAACTGACTCAGCAAGATTAAATGATAATGATCCCTGCAGCAGGACAAGACCTAAAACAATGCAGTTTGTTGTAATAAGAGGCAGATAGATACCAAGAGAATTGTAAAGGTCTACAGATAAAAAACGGATCACAATTTCTGCTAACTGTACGGTTATAGCAATAATGACAATATCTATAATCAGCTCTAAAGATTCTAATGAATACAGAGTTAAGATATAGGTGTTAACAAAGTAACAGGCAATTGAGGTAATGAGTAGCACGAAGGAAGTTGCAAGGCCCATACCAAAAGCGGCTGAAATCTTATTGGACACACCTAAAAAAGGGCATAAGCCTAAAAAACGGACTAGTACAAAGTTATTTACAACTGCTGCGCCAAAAAATAAAAATAAATAGTGAGCCATAGAATTTATGTGTATCCTAAACTGTATCACATCAGATAAAACATAAAAACATCACCCCAAAGGCAATGTTCAGAATAAGCTAATAAAATGGATTTAGTTTTGTTATTCCGCTCGTATTGAAGGAATGAGCTGGACTTGTCACTTTATTTCACTTGCATAAAATATCTTACACGCTGAATTTTATTACTTTTTTAACAAAGTCAAAAGGTGTTGAGAAAAATTCTAAGTTTAACAGCATTATTTATGCTAATCATTTATAAACTGCAAAATAATTTACGTGCCAGGAATGTCATACAGCTCTATTTTTATTTCATTACACTTTTTACTCAGAATGCAAATGACTGAAAATTTCTAAAAATAAAGTATCAGTTTACGTTTAAATTCAAAACTAGTCGCTGGTTGTATGTAAAGAGCTGTAAATTTTCTAATTTATATTCAGATAACTGTTTTAAACTGAATTTAATGCTTATCTCGATAGAGATATCGAACTGGAAGCCCCTACTTCTATAAGTAGAGGAGGATGTCACACGTCAGTCCAATGTGTAATAAAAAATCATTTTTTTACTTATACTTACTGTAGCCATGTTAAAAACAGATATTCAGTCAAATTAGCTCTTTTATCTTCTTACAAAGAACCTCACAGTCCTTTTATCAAATGAAATTCCATATGCATAAACTTAAGATACATCATCTCAGTCATTTTGTTTCCTTGCAGCAAAAAACTGATCTATTTAATACGGTACTCAAGTATTATGTATGGAACAGAAAGGTAAATAATTTTTTTCAACAGTGATTTATAATGACAGTAATATAAAGTTCAAACAATTATGAATTTCTGAAAAGATTCAACTTACTAGTTATGGCTCACAAAAATTCCTTACTTACAAAAGCACAACGTGAAGAAATGATGGATATCCTTTCATCATGCTTTCCTGATCCCAAATCAGAACTTCATTTTTCAAATCCATTTGAACTTCTGTGTGCTGTGGTACTATCAGCTCAAACAACCGATGAATCAGTAAACAGAGTAACTCCAGAGTTATTCAGAATAGCCCCAACGCCATATCTTATGAGTCTTATGTCTATTGAACAGGTAAGTAAGATCATTCGTACCATAGGCCTTTATAAATCAAAGGCATCATATCTTGTAAAACTGTCAAAAATGCTGTGTAATGAATTTGACGGCACAGTGCCTGATACCTATGACAAACTTATTAAACTTCCAGGTGTAGGCTCAAAAACAGCAAAAGTAGTCTTAAACGTGGCTTTTCACATGCCTACTGTAGCTGTAGACACTCATATCTTCAGAGTTTGCAACAGAACTGGATTCTGTTTAGGTAAAAATCCTAAAGAAGTTGAAGATAAGATTGTGTCTCTGATTGACAGTAAATATCTAATAACAGCACATCATTTGTTACTATTACACGGAAGATATATCTGCAGAGCTAGAGGAGCACTCTGTAGTGAATGTAAAATAGCTTCATTATGTAAAAAGAGAATGTAACAACTTTTCTGAAAAGAGATCCTTATACTTAGTTTGCTAATTATTTACAGGTTCAAACAAAAAAAAATGAATATCATACAAAATGTTGTACATGATAAATAAAACAAACATAATATTTATGATCATTCTTCAAATACAGTAACTGATCTTGAGAAAAATCATGAGAGATCTGCTGATAATTTAACAATTCTGAAGAATTGTTATCTCAAGAAATACAAAGTATAGGTTTAGAACACGAAATAAATAAAGATAATTCTAAGAGAAAGTGAGCTAGTCTTTAATACAGTGTCTGGCTTTTTCCTCATTATGGAGGTTATTTTTGTTAGATAATGTTGATAAAAATTACGTTTGCAACTTCGCATAATTTATATTATGTTAAATTACTATCAAAGATATCCAGTCTGCTCATTGCATCTGATTCTTTGATTTGCAGTTTTACTATTTAAAAATACAATATATGTATGATTCTATTAGATTACAAAAGAAATTATAATATTTATTTCAAGTTGAAGTGGTTCATATGTGAAATTTTTATAAAGATCAAAATTATGCTGATCCAAGTTTTTTAATCTTGTTGTTTTTTGAAAGAACTAAACAATTTGATGTATCACAACTCATAATTTCAAAGAGAGTTTTGTATTCAACCCCAATAATATCGCATACATCAGGCATATGAACTTTTTGGGCTTTTATATTATTAGTTCTTACTTCGTGAGTAATCAATGTACAGTTGTGAGCTTTAGCGTATGCAATCAAAAATGCGTCGGCTTTTGTATTATCAACAAATTCTGTGATTTTTCTTTCCTCTACACCTTGCTCTTTTAAGATCCTATGAATTTCTGATACATATTTCATTGACTCAACATCAAACTTTGCAAAACGATCTTTTCTCTCTTTTACCCATTCGCAAAGGAGATCGTTGCCTTGGGTTAATTCTTCATAAACTTTGTCAATGCTCAATATGAGACCATTATCATAATTAATCCTTTCGATCCATTCCCAAAAACCAGGACAAAATCCAAATTGATAATACCTTCTGTGAGACTGAATAAAAACATTACTATCTATTATGTATTTTGGGATAGTAGTACCACTCATTATTACACTCCATTTTCTCTTGCAAATTTACAGAATGTATCGACCGATTTTAATCCAAGCAGACTAGCTGCTTCTCGATATGTCGTCTGCCCTACTGAAGTTGCTGCTATTAACGACTTAGTTAGGAGACTACTTAATCTCGAATTTACAGTTCGATAATAGCTTCCTCCACTGGTTTTCTTTATTTTTTTTGTGGATTCTAGGAATTTTTGATATTGAATTTCAGCTTTATTCCAAAAAAATTCAAAATCAGTTTTTGATATTAATTTTAAATTTAATATTCTGATAAGTATTGCATTTAAGCTTACGTGATATTTCTCTACACTTTTTTCTAAAAATAAATCAATGTCTGTGATTTTTTCAAAATCATCACGAATATCATTTTCTGGTAGCAAGATATTTGCTGCAAATTCATTGCACCATTTTTCTGATTTAATTTTATTTTTACATGAAATATCAGATACACCACTTAATCCAAGACAAATATGACCTAGTTCATGACATAACGTAAAGATTTGTGCATTTACCGAATCATTTCCATTTACAAAAATTAGTGGAGCAAACTTATCTGTTAATGCAAACCCTCTAAATTCTGATACGGATAATTGGTTTTTTGTATGTTTTAAAACTTTACTTGTGTTGACTATAATATTGTGCTCCTCAAAAATTGATTTAAGAATTTTATTGTACTCATAAGGCTTTTTAGCACTTTTATATGTGATCCCTAAATAATTTCGAAGAGTATCTCCTGCAAATTTAGGTGAATCTTTTAAAGTAAATTTATTAATATAGTCAAAAGGAATAATTTCATTTTGTCTTACAAAATCAGAAAACCAATCTTGCTGAGATTTACAAAAATCAATTTCTTCTTTCAGATTTATACTTGGATTAACTTTTGAGCTTTTAACTGTTCTAAAATCACTAATAGAAAGCTGATCAATTTCTTTTACAGGAGAGTCTAGCATTAAATAAAACAGCGGATAACGAAGTATTGATGACAAATTCTCTAACTGTTTCATTGTTAATTTAAACAATCCATTTTGTTCATTTGCAAAACATTTATGTTTTTTAGAGAGTTCTGAAAATGGCAAATTTACTCGTTCACAAGCCCATTTAATTACAGAAGCTCTAATAGGAAAATAATCTGCCACAGTACACACCTTAATAATTCAAATATGTCACAAAAAATAATCTAAGTAAAATTCAACTTTGAATGTAAGAAACAGCCTATCACATTGTTCTAATTATGCCATATTCCTTGGTATATGTTTATCTAGGACTACAGAGGAAATATTGTGACTCTTAAAGTCAGTGATGGTTCCTCTTTTGTCCTTTTCAAATTCAATCTCATTCATATGATGTGTCATTGTTTCAGTAATTTTCTTCATATAGGATTGAAAATCAGTGTCGTTTTACACAGAGAAAAAAGAACAGTCAGGTTCTCACCTCCACTACAGGTATCGCTTGCCAACAAACTGTTACGTAGTATGCCTATTTCTTCAACATTGCCAATGAGCATAAATCCGTAAGGACTGTCTAAGAAGGCTGTCAGTCCGTTTTTGATTAACAAGGTAGACCTTGGACTCATCAAGTCACGGTAGAGATGGTAAAAACTTTATCTGATGAAGTCTTTACGAAGGCTTAGGCAATCTAAGAAACCAATTAAATAGTGCAAGCAAGCAGTAAAGTTAAAAATGAGCTACAGAGAGAATACTCAGATAGTTTTTAAAGTACATGCTTCGCTTGCTGACTTATTTTCTTACAATTGATATTCTCATCACTGCTCTTTTTACAGAAATGGATTTATTGCCAAGTCTTGATTCAAGTTTTTCTATTACAACTTTTTATTTTACAACTGGTTGATATTTGCTCTGCAAACATTTCTGATAAGCTCTCATAGAGAGTTATCATCACAGTGATTAGTTCAGAGAGCATTGGATCGATTGAAGTTGCCTGCTGCAGCTTCTTCTTTATATCTCTTATTCAGATCTTCAAATTCCACTTTTACTAGTACGTTAAAATCTTATATAAGCATTATAGCAAAACAATTTTGTTCATCATATAAAGTGTAGTTTGTATGTTTATAACTGTTCTCAAAAGATTGTCTCAGATCACAAAAAAATTGTTGTGAAGAAAATAACGAAAGTAAAGCAGTGAAATTTGCACATTCCTATGCTTATTATATCGAATTTCATAGATACACATTTTGAGTTTAATGGTGTGGACCCACTAAGCTGAAGATGCTAAAAACAGATTAACTGTGTATAGTATCGATAGAAAGTAAATTAACAACCAAGAAGGTCCACAAGATGATTGTAAATGAAGTTGCAAAGAATGTCGAAAAAATTATTTCTATTGATACAGCTAAGAATTCTTTTCAGGTATTGGTGGTAAACCAGAAGACAGGTAAAAAGAAGAATACCAAGGTACAGCGTTCAAAATTTGTTGAGTACATTTTAAAGCAGGGTCCTTGTCTAATCTTTATGGAATCATGTTCAGCAAGTCAGCACTGGGCAAGATTATTTGAAGGTCATGGATTCACGGTAAAGCTCATTGCTGCACAGCATGTAAAGGCATTTCTCAGAAACAGGAGAGTCAAGAATGATGAGAGAGATGCAGAGGCTATCTATACATGCGGAATACAGCCTGATACCAAGTTTGTAAGAATTAAAACAGTTGAAGAGCAAACAGTTGCTTTACTGCATACTTTAAGAAAAGCAACAGTTTCACAGAGAGTTGAACTTAGCAACAGAATTAGAGGTATCCTTGCTGAATTCGGAATTGTAGTAGCCAGAGGCAAAGGCAGTTTTAATTCAGAAATAGAAGCTTTGTTTAATGAATGCGAAAAGATACATGATGTTAATTTAAGAGTAGCTATAAGCTCTCTGTTTGAGGATTACCATCGTCTGGAACAAAGAGAAAAAGAACTGTCAGAGAAGATTGAGTCTCTTAATAAAGATAATGAGCTTGTTAAGATAGCTTTAACCTGTCCTGGAGTAGGTTCTCTTACAGCCAGTGCCATTGTAGCTGAGGTTGGTGATGCATCGCAGTTTAGAAATGGTCGTGAAATGGCTACCGTTGTTCCAAGTCAGCATTCTACAGGAGGTCGTTCTACCTTAGGTGGCATAACCAAGACTGGAAACAGATATCTCAGAGCGCTCTGTTAGCACAATGTGCCTGTGCGGTTATACAGAATGCATCAAGGCATCTTGAACAAGGAAAGGATACACACCTCGATAGATTAGCTCTGAGATTAAAGCTAAATGGCAAACCAGCAAAGAAGATCATGATTGCTGTTGCCAATAAGATAATCAGAATATTATGGGCAATGCTAACTCAAAGAAAAGCCTTTGAAAACAAAGCAAATGAGATATCAGATACATCTGCTGAACTTCAGCTTGCTTAAAAAGATTTGTTATAAAAACTCTTAGGAGAAATAGCAAAAAAGTTCCCACCAGGGAAATGCACAGAGAAAGATAAATTTGGCATAACAGGTAAAACTGGACTGTACCAAACCTGACGCTTTTAAAGGCAATAAATGCCGAGAAACTAATTAAGGAATACAGTCGCAAACACCATAGAGGTCAGAGTAGGGATAGTAAACAAGAGACCGGATATATAGCTACATTTACTACGTTATAAAAAGTTATCAAAATCTCTTGCAAGTTTAAGTGGGTCCATATATAAAATGCGCTACTAGACTCAAGTTAAAGTGCGCTACTAGACCGATCTTAGGCGCGGTTTCCGATCCTTGCTACCACTAGCTTTATCTTTAACTGTTTTAATTATGCTTTCATGAAGAACACATGGTCTTTTACTTGAAGTTAAAGATGATGTTGATAAGGAAGTCGGTTTCACATATGTTGACAGTTTTGTTGTTGTGTGTTGATGTTGCAGAAGTTGATGTCGTTAATGGAGATCTTGCAAAGGTTGTTCTTGCAGAGGTGGTCCTTACATAGGATGAAGAAAGATCTTGAGATGGCTTTTCTAAAAAAGATGAAACTGAAATTGCTTTAAAAGCATCATTGTTTTTAGTTTCTTTTTCAGCATGATCTTTATTTTCAGGTTCTGCCAAGTGATAGCCAACAGATAGAGTGTAGGTTATAAGCTCATTATCTTTTCTACCTTTAAAACAAAACTTAAAAGACATCGAAGCCGAATCTGTAGATAAAAATTTTGATTTTAAAGTAGATGAGTTTAAAGTGGAAGAAGCTGTTTCAGCAATTAAAGTTGATGATGTTGTTTTGTTAAATTGAGCTTTTTGCTCTGCTAGGTCAGTGTCTTTAGGAGAGGGGGATGCGGACAAAATCCTGGACACCTAAACGAGGTGATCTATGGCATATACAGTCCAACAAATTATTGCAGCATTAAAACTGTATGACAAAATTAAAAAGGTTGTTCCTACAGTCAGGCAGTTAGGTTATCCAGCTGCGCATACCCTGTATGAATGGATAAACCAAAGAAAGGCAACAAATGGTAAGTTTCCAAATCTTATGCCCAGTGGAGTCAAGAGTATAAATCTTAAGGTTAAGATGGATCATGATGGCTATTCAGCAGAGCGTAAGCTTCAGATCCTAAAAAGATGTTTTGAAGGAACAGAAAACATTCGTGATGTTGCAATTGAAGAAGGCATTTCTCGCAATATAATATATATATGGAGAAAAAAGTATCTTAAATACGGAGTATTTGGCTTGCAACAGAAGAAAAAGAAAATCAAAAGGACCGATTCGCTTGAAACTCAAGTAGCAGATGAGAAAAATGAGCTAAAGGGGCAATCTCCTAAAACCTCTAAAGCAAGTTCTGATGACATAGCTCTGCTTAAAAAGCAGGTAAAAGAGCTGCAGATGAAAGTTGACGTGATGACAGAGGTCTTTGAAATATTAAAAAAAGGGAAAGGCACTGATATAAAAGCTAAAAAAAAAAAAGAGAAGTATCAAATTATCAGTGCCTTAAAAAACAAGTATTCGATTCTCTCTCTGCTTAAATCTCTATCGATGTCAAAAAGCAGCTACTATTATGTTGAACAGTCTCGGCTCAAAGATGATAAATATCAGTCTAGCAGAGCGTTGCTAAAAGAAACATTTATAAAAAACTATGAATGCTACGGCTATAGAAGACTCTATACTGCATTAAAGAACGCAGGCCACAAGCTTTCAGAAAAAGTCATAAGAAGGCTTATGAAAAAAGAAGGAATAAAGATTGTCAAACGTAAAAAGAAACGATTCTCTTCTTACCTTGGAGAACTTTCTCCTGCAGTACCTAATATAGTGAATCGGGATTTTTCTGCATCAGCCCCAAATGAAAAATGGCTGACTGATATATCA
Source organism: uncultured Succinivibrio sp. (assembly GCA_934218695.1). Lineage (GTDB taxonomy): Bacteria > Pseudomonadota > Gammaproteobacteria > Enterobacterales > Succinivibrionaceae > Succinivibrio. The sequence continues at coordinate 9,828 of CAKQDA010000009.1, read as the reverse complement.
GAATTTGCATGCAGTAAGGGAAAACTCTATTTGTCAATTATAAGAGACTGCTTCAACGATGAAATTGTTTCTTATAAGATAGGAGATAAACCTACAGCAACTCTAGCAAATGATACTTTAACTGAAGCCATAAAAAAACTTAAAAGGACAGACAGCAGACCAATAATCCATTCTGACAGAGGCTGTCATTACAGATGGCCAGGATGGATATCATTAACTAATGACAACAAACTTATACGATCAATGTCTAAAAAAGGTTGCAGTCCTGATAATGCCGCCTGTGAGGGATTCTTTGGAAGAATGAAGACAGAATGCTTTTATAATCATTCAATTGAAGAGCTTTCTTTAGATGAATTAAAAACATACCTGAGTAATTATATCCAATGGTACAATAACGACAGAATCAAAAATACATTAGGAGGATTGAGCCCGGTACAATACCGGCTCAGATTTGATTAGTATTAGCAAAGGTGTTCAGGATTTTGTCCGCATCCCCCTCTCGTCTTTAGTGATTAAATTTGAAAGTCACCTCGTACCAGGCAAGCATCTTCAACTCCAAACTTTAAGCAATCTGAAATGAAAAAAAAGACTTCAAAGAGGCTGCTTTTACCAGAGCTGTTCCGGCCTATTAGTGAGGTAAGATTGCTTAATGGTTCCTCTTTAGTATTGCTTAACTTACCTAAAATAATATCATTTAGGCATTTAAAGTTTTTTATATGTATACCTAGAAGTTGTGTCATTGATCTGTCTCTCTTATGAATTCTGATCTTAAAAAATAATCTTCAGATAACAATTTGAAAGTACTCTGCTAAAATGTGTGGATATTTGTCTGCTGTTTACTTTTCTTAATTAAATTGGATTAGTGTTAACGTTTTGGTCCATGCGAAGACATATCAATCATCAGCAAAGTATTTGAAGAAAATATCCGTGAATTTAGATTTCTTTTCTTGGTTAAGATCAGGATCTTTGAGCTTATTTGTAAGAGCTTTCTTGACCTTTAGTTTTACTGTTTTATCTGAAAAGAAATTAGAGAGAACAGAGTCAGATTCAGGTAGTAGCCAATCACAGTTAAACTTAGAAAAGTCAAAATTTTTGTAGAGATATAGGAAGTCAAATCTATCATCTACACCAATGAATTCATCGAATACACTTGAGAGTTTTCCAAAAGTACAAAAATAAGCTATTGTAAAAAAGTTATTAAATGGATCAGGATAGCGAATTTTTTTGGAAGATTTATGTTCTTCAGCTATCGACCTAAGATAAACCAACAACTTGTTTATTTCATTTTTATTTAGATAGTCATTATTTTTGATAATTAATAAAACTAAGTTGAAATCAATAACATCATTTTCTTGTATTATTGAGTGAGCTATTTTTAATGACAGATCTAAAGTTTCTTTTGACACGTAATGACATAATGCAGTAACAAAAAAGTTGTAAAGTTTTTCTTTTCTATTTCTAAACACTGATAAATAAAATCCATCTAGCCATTTTGGTTTTGATTTTTTATATAAAAAATCAATAAACAAATAAATAAAGTAAGTGAAATTTAGATAATAAAATTTTTTTTGCACTTCTATAAAATTTTCAAAATTATCTTTTAACCAACTGTTTAAAAGTCTTTTTAATTTTGAATTGTATTTTTGAGACTCGTTTAAAATTGATGATAAGAATAAATAAACCTCAGAAGTGGCATCACACAATAATGCTGGATATTTTAAGATAAAATCTACAAGATTATTTATAGTATTCGTACTGATGCTAAGATAGGAGCATATTACTATTAAATTTTTAACTTTTTGAACTAAATGCATTCCATGATCTATTAGGCGGTAACCTTTGAATTCATCTTCATTTTGTTTTGCATAGTTAAGAAGATTGTTAATTGATTTTTCAATTGAACTTAGTTCTTTGTTTTGTACACCGCAATTTAACTGTTTTATCTTGTTGAATTTAAAAAGGCTTATAAGATCATTTGAAGAAAAATACTCTATATATAAGAAAAATATTTCATGATCAAAAACTACTAAATCCTGAAAGCCAAATAAACTACTTTTTTTTGTCGCAGAAATATCAATTTTTGTAACAGTGGTTCTTAACACTTCAATTACAGTGTTCTTCCATGATTTTGAATTGTCATCTAAAATTCCATTTGTAATTAAAAATTGCAAATTTTTAAGCACATAAAACAATGCGAGATTAGGATAATTGCAAGAAGATACGCTATCTTTTTCTTTTAATGAATCAATTTTTTTGCAATTATTATGAATGTTATTCAAATTGCTTCTTGAAAAAGGACAATCTATCCAGTCTTTTACAAATGGATATTTAGACCTAAACTCTATTGACATGTTGTCAAAGAGTTTTGATGCATTAATCTTATTTAAATCAACAGAGGCAACTTTATGGTTATCTTTAGAATTTTCTGTTTCTGCAGTGGTATTGATATCAAAATCATTTTTAAAGGAACCATCTACAGGTTGATTTTCTTTAACAATCGGCTCATTACAGTCTTCTTCATTTTTATTTATTAGTTTATTATCTCGATTTATCTTTTCTTCATATTCTATATATCTTTGTTCTCTTTCGGATAACGATGCTGCATAGTCATAATTCAATTTGAATATATAAAAATCTATTTCACTCAGATTCTTTGGATATAATTTTTGAAAATCTTTCTCTATGCATGAAAATAGTTGTTGATTCTTTCCCAAACGATATAGGGCTAAATTTCTGCATTTATAGTTTCTTTTTCGTTTAGACAACGTCTCAAGCTTTTTGTAATTAAACGATACGCAATCTTCATAGAAAGCAAGGCTGTCATCAAGGACATTTGAATTCCAAATATTAGGTAGCGAAATTGACTCTTTATCAAATGAAATTGAGTTTATCCTTTCAATACCTGCTTTAATAAAGACTCTTGATATAAGAGAGCATTTTTCTTTTTCATCAGAGGATATTTCATTCCCTTTAGTTAAAAAATTATAGTAAGTTGTAAATTTATCTATATTCAAAAATAATTCAAAATCAAAAACATTGATTTCTTCTAGAGGGAAAGACAATTTGTCTCTTAACATGTCTAGTGTAACTACACTGAAATCATCTAAAGTAAGTAAGCTATTGTAAAGATTGTCAGTTGCACTACATTGTGTTGATTTTTCTATTGACCAAAATAAGTCTGAATAATGAGCTTCATATCCTACAAAACAATCCGATTTTCTTAAATCGTAACAATCTATAACATCTATTCCTTTATTGTTTAGATATTGTTCCTCTTGATTGCTAAGTTTCTGTTTGCCTACACTATAGAAAATTGGTCTGGTATCATTTTTAATTATTTTTGATGCCTTTCTATATTTTAAAGATCTTTTATCTTTCTCAATCTTTTGGTAAAGAGGCTTTAAAAGATTAACCAGTAGTCTAATATTGAAATCTGAAAGACTATATCCGATAAAAACAACAGTGTTAGTAGCTAATATCGATGTCAATATTCTAGATACCAAAGAAAAATTTCTTTCATAATCAAGGTAACTGTCTTCTGTAAAGACAATATTTTTATGTTCAAAATCACCATGAATTTTTAAGATAAAATGTCGACCTTGAATTGATGAAACTTCATCATCTGAGGCTACAGTAACATAATTTTCATATTTACTATTGCAAGCAGCCTCAATTAAATTGTCGAAATTTGTTGTAATGATAGATGCTGGATTCAACGACAAGATCTTGTCATGTATTTCATTAGCCTCTGCATTCTCATTAAAACAAAATTTAACAATTTCACTGAATTTTTCCTTAGAGCATCCTAAAGCATCAAATGTAACCTGGGCTTTAGCATAATTATCTTTAGAAGAATTGTAGCCACTGTCAGTATTTTTCTTTGACTTGATATCTCTAATAGAATTGGTAATCTTATTCTTCTTTTTATCTTCAAGTACCAAATCAATGAGCTTATCAACGTCCCCATTCTTTACGTTTTTCTTTACAACTTCATCGCAAATTGACTTTATGTTATTTAACAACTCTGTCCAGGAAGGTTGACCTGATAACATTGAAACACCAGCGCCAACAAAAAACGAAAGAGAACCTTGTTCAGAGGCATTATGAATTTTTGTCAAAATTCGTTTTACATCGTCATTCATAAGATATTCCCTTAACAAGTTCTATGTGTTGCATTGAAATCAATAAAGTCAGAAGCAAGTTTACAAAAGGTCAAATTAAACTTTTGAGTGGATAGTAAAATCAGTTAATTCTCTAAGAATAACCTTCTATCTATGGAACAGCTACAACTGTTAATAAAATATTTGAATTACCCTTTCCTTTGCAACTCTTCTAGAAGAGATGTTACTACCGTCTTTGGCAATGTCTTGTTTTTTCTTTTTACGAAAATCCTAGTTAAAGTTAAACACAAAGTAATTACCAATGCTGTAAGTGAGCATATTGAAAGTCCATACATACAAAGAATCAAAGGCTCACGTGTGAGCTCATATAAAGCAATAAGATCACCGTAGTGTTTTAAAAGAGTGGTTTAGAGATAATACTGACCATATTACCGTAATCCAAGACAAAGCTACTCCACAACATAGAGAGACATTCTTGATAAACAAAAAGATGAGCTTTTGCTTTTTAATTGCAAGATCGATTTCTCTTAGCTTAGAATCGAACAGATCTGAAGACAAATTTGTTCGACTTTCTGCATCGATCTTATCTTTATCAAACTCTACATTAGGAACTTTGCTCTCCACTACTTTTCACTTTTATTATAGTCTTGAAATAATCGGCTATAAAGAATCGTCAATCTTAACATGAAGATTATATCCATGGTTAGTTGCTTTATCTCATGGACCACCTTCTTTACGAGACCAGTTTACCAGTTGAAAGGACTGATACTGTGAAAAGAAGGTAACAGTTTGATCAAGTAATTTTAATTCATCAGTTGGTAATGAATTGTTTAATGTATAAGGTAATTCCAAAAGAGACTCAGTAAGCTCAATATGCTTTAAAGAAAAATAGTACACCTTTTGAAAAAAGGTCCATTTGGCTATGCTTTAGGCTGATCAATACACCACCTTTTGCCTGTTATAGCTAGGTATGTACCATAGCATGCATATAAGATTTTTTGAAGTTTAGTTGAATCAATATAGTAGTTTTTAATCACAGCATGTTTTGCAATGTAAGCTGCTACATAAACACTATTAATTTCTTTATAATCCATTGTGCTACCTTAAGATATTAGTAGTTATAAAATTTAAATTACGCATTAGAAAGAAAGCTATTAACTATAAGTCCATTTAGGTCAGAACAATACTGTCATGCTTTTTAAAGACATTATTGAACCTTCTTTTACCATGATCTTTATTAGTCATAAAAGTAAAAGCATCATCCAATTTAAGGACTAAGACAATCATCATTGTCAAAGAGATAAAGTAATTACTTTCATGCTCGTTCTCATTAAGAGAAGGATTTCCATGCATGTAAAGATTTCTGATACCTAATGTGGTATTACTGAATTTATTATTGAAAACGAAATTGAATAAATCATTTTCTTGTTTGGACATAAATGAATTGTAGGAAGTTAGTAAATTGCAGTTAAGAAGCTCATTCACATCTTTTTGATCTACGTCATTTAGAAAATTGTAACAGAGATAACCATAGTCTTCGACCTGTTCTAAAAGAGATAACTTAGACGTGTCAGCTAAAAGCTCTCCGTTAGTATCTTGGAACAGAATCTTGTTCTTAAGTAACAGGTTAAAACTTGTGTACAATTCAGATAATAACTGAGAGTCAAAACCTTTTTTGTTCTCTTTCAGAAAATCGAATAGATTTCTGTGTCCTTTTAGTCTATAGTCTTCATGAAATAAATCATTGAAAATTTTCTTAGCATCGTCAGAATCATTCCTTTCAACATAAGTGATTTCAGGTTTTATAAGAGATTCAGGATAAGAATTTTCTCCTATGCTCAAAGAGCTTGATACATAGTCATGATTGACATATTTAAATTCACAGTATGCTTCAAATTGTTTAAAGATACTTTCAAACTCAGGAAGCAGAAGTTTTATCTTATCTGAGTATGATTCTAAATTTTTAGCTGCTTTAATATTGACTATGAAATTATCAATTGAAAACTCTTTTTTTATGTAATCACTAAAGAACCAATCGATCACATCTTCAAGGTATATATTATGGTCTTTTAAAAAACTGCAATATGATCTAGTTTTAAGAATAAAAGAGATAAAATAATTGTCCCAAATATCATTTGAATCAAATTCATTCAAATTTTGTTTATTACAGTTGAATATTTCATAAATTGACTTTTTTCTATACAAAGGAGCACTTGTAAAAGAAATTCTATTGTTATAATCAACAAGATTAAAGACATACTTAAAGTTGTTCAAAATTGAAGGGAAGTCAATAAATTTTTTTAACCATTTAAGGTCATAAGAAAAACAATATGAGAATTCACCTTCATTTGTTTCAAATTTTGAAATCTCATCTTGAGGGACTAATTTAATCACAGATTCTATATTAGTGAAACTAACTCTTTCCTTTATAAGGTCATCTTTAAATTTACAAACTAGGTACCTGATCTTTTTAGATAGTAATTTATTTTTCAAAATAAGATCTAAAGAATTAAGGTTAATTTTACCTTTTGGAAGGTGAATGTATTTATCTATAAGAGAATTAAATTCTTCTGAAGTAAAATTAAAAGGAGAATTAGAACTTACAAAATTTTTTGATAAATAGAGTGGAAAAGAATCTACATGCGAAAACAAATGGCTTTTTAGTACATGACTATGCTTATTAAGAAAATTCTTATTATCTAATATATACTGAAGATATGAATTCTCACAAAGAAAGATAATTACATCGTCAGTTAAGATTTTTTTTGTTACATTGCTAAATTGACTGAAAATTAAAATTAGTTCATCACGATACTGGTTGTCAGTGGACTTAATTATTTCTTTAAGTTCATCTTCACTTTTTATGTTATTAAAATATCTTCCAACTGCGCATTTAAAATTTTTACCTAAATCTTCTAAATTTACTTTTAAATTTGTAAGTGTCTTACTATTAAAATCTTTAAAGTATTTCAATACATTGAAGAACTCAAGCAAGTCATTTATATTCTCGAAAGAATAAGATGTTTTTGTTGAATATTTATCTAAATAACACTTTACAGCCATATCCCTAATAATAGGATTCATTACATCATTGCGAGAGTAATATTTAATTCTTTCATCAATTAAACTAGCCAAAACAAACTCCTATGTTTATCCCCTATGTTTTACTTCTTAGCTCAGCAAATTGCCTAAAGCCTATTGAGACCGTTGTTGTATCAAGGATAAAGACATCTCTTTCTGAAAACTCAGCTGTATAATAGTGCTAAGATTTGTCCGTTGTTTTATCTTCGTGAATAGCCCATAGCAATCTTTGGGAAGTAGATTCAGTTTGACGTGTTAAATGCTCCCTATGCTCATAACCGAGTATTTCACAAAGATTTTTATAAATGTATATTTTATCATCTTCTGAATAACAGAATATGGCGACCACATCATTTGATCTAAGTCACAAAGTGGTAAAATGGTTAGAGTAAAAATTAATGTAAATTAATCAGTTAGTTACAACACTGATTTTGCTCTTTAAAAATGTGATTCAGAGATCAAACTTTAGGTTAAAGTATTAATACTCTACTTTCCACGGTTAAAATTTAACTATAGACCGCATTCTACTGCGGTTGTGCTCTTTAACAACCGATTAAATACAATGTGATAGGTTTAAGTAAGCACTTTCTTCTGTGAACCTGAGATCTGTATTTGTTTTGGGCAGAAATCAAATATGGCTTTTACATAGTCAATCATGTCGTGATACCAGTTACAGAGAAGCACTTTTAGCATGTGCTTTACAGTTCTCAGTTTTTCTTTAACAAAGCAACCTTTTGCATCTAGCTTATCAGGGAATTCTATCAATCTGTCGAACAATTCTTTTACTGCTTCTGACAAAGGAATGATTCTCATTGTCTCCTGACAGTTTTGGGCTATTTCACCCATGGTACGGACATCTCGATGCAGGCGTCTGTGAAATTCCAGTATTGTGGCTCTTTGGATGTACTGCTTAAAAGTTGCAGTGATCTGATCTGTTGGTTCGCTCAGATCTTGAGAGTGGTTTGCAGAGATCTTGTGTTAAGTTTGCAAAATAAGGGCTGAAACCAGCCCTCAAATATTACTGGAAAAGTTTGCACCTTTCTAAATCGAGTTCAAGCTCTCTATTCTTGCTTTTAGATCAGTTATCTCCATTTCCTTTTTTGAAAGAGTATGATCTAAATCTAGAATAGTTTCCTTTGTGTTAAGAAGCTCAGTCATAGCATCATTGTATTTCTCGGCCAAGCTATCATTCTTTTCTCTTAAAATCTTTTCAGCCTCTTTCAGTTTACAAATTAACGCTGCATCCTTATTAGTGCGAACTGCTGTGACAGAATTGAAGTAATCACACATCAACTCCAACACTGAATAAGACGCCACTCTAGAATCAGTGATGTTTACGAGAAATTCAGGTGTAAGCTCGTAACTGGTAAATATTTCTCCCTCTTCTTAACTCCTTGAAAAAGATAATATTTGTGGTGTCCGTTAAAAAGGAGAAATTTTATGGTACCATCAAACAATGCAGTTCACACAGAGCAGATCGTTCGAGATATAACCGGAAGTATTTTGTGTTCTTATCAGATTGCACATAAATATGGTTTAACCAAGATGACTGTAGACAGAATAGCAAGAATTCATCTTGGGGAAGAGATTTACCAGAAGAAAGAGCATCTGACTTTAGAACATCTTAAGGAAGAATTTTTAAACTTAAAGTCACAGGGATTGAGTATTCATAACATTGGGATCAAACTGGGACTTAGCAAAGCAAGTGCATTTAATCTTGCAAAGAGGTTTGACGGTGAAGTCTGTGATTGTTGCGATGAAGTAATTCAGATTGAGTCTATACCACAGTTTTGTGATACTCAGATAGAGGTAAAATCTCAGATGACAGTATCTGCTCCTGCAGTAACACCTGAAGCAAGAGCTCACAGTAGCTGTAAAGAAACTTCTGAAGATGCAGTCTCTGTAGTTCCATCCAAGCCAAAAGAAAAAAAACTTACAAAAAGAAAGAGTACTTGGTTATCAGACTTAAGGGTCTTCAAATCAGTTTTGATGCCACCCTTGAAGGTATGGATATAACCATATCAAAAGTTCTTAAGGCACTGCAGTAGAAGGAGTCTCTATCATGTCAATATTATCTCAGACAGGAAAGATCATCCTTGTAAGACAGCCTGTAAACGGCAGATTTTGTATTCACCGTTTAATGGCTATGTTAAGCTCCAATCAGTTCGGAGTCTGCTGGAACGTAACAGATGAAATCACTATTGTAACCTTTAACGCCAAAAGGACCATCTGTAAGATCCTGCATGTTGACACCTATGGAACAGACTGTACCACCAGAATACTGAACTATGGTAAATTCAAAACCATCCTTCAGGAGGATTTACTTCCTGTTCATTTAAAAAGAGATGAACTTGAAATCTTACTAACAGGAGGAGATTTACCTGACAGTAAGAAACCAGAAGTTTTTTTAATGGCAGGATGACAGTTTTTTTAATTTCTGTAAAAATATTTTTAGGGAGCAGTTTTTCATTAATAAAGAGAAACTTAGATTTAAAAGCCATTCCTATTAATCTCCCAATAATGTCCTGCCCTTAAAAAAAGGTTCTTCCGCAAATTTGTTGAAAGCACTGAAAAGAATATAACAATATTCATCAGTGCTTTTTAATTTAAGCAAAAGCCGGCTTGC
>CAKQDA010000008.1 GCA_934218695.1 uncultured Succinivibrio sp. | reverse complement strand
ACAGTTTTCAGGTAAGGTGTCTTATCAACATAGTAACGGTTCTTTGTTATTACATCGTAAAAGATCTCGTTTCCTGTAGGCAGTGACAGAAATGTTCTGTTGCTCATGCTTATGTCCTGCTTTTATCACTTTTGTGACATTTGTATTGTGATTATATATGATTAAATTACTGAAAATTGACTTTTGACTGACAATAAACAGCAATATAAAAAAGGGGAAGATTATGGCTGGGGTACTAGGATTCGAACCTAGGTAATGGCGGAATCAGAATCCGCTGCCGTACCACTTGGCGATACCCCAAAAGAAATGAAATAAAAGGAAAGACAGATAAAATAAAACCACCTTAAGGTGGCATTATGGTAGCTATGACTGGAATCGAACCAGTGACCTCAGCATTATGAGTGCCGCGCTCTAACCAACTGAGCTACATAGCCACTTATCTATGGCTGGGGTACTAGGATTCGAACCTAGGTAATGGCGGAATCAGAATCCGCTGCCGTACCACTTGGCGATACCCCAACATTTCCATTATCGAACAAAATGACAGTGGCAGGGGTACCTGGACTCGAACCAGGGAAATGGCGGGATCAAAACCCGCTGCCTTACCACTTGGCTATACCCCTAAACAGGTATTTTCAATTGTGTTCGACAACGGAGACACATTATAAGGACAAATTAAAAATTGTCAACAAGAAAAATTAACTTTTTTAATAGTTTCTCCTAACCTGCATATCACAGACATCAGACGGATGTCATTTTTACCTTTTTGACTGGCATAAAACATCAATGAAACTTTTTAAGTCTAAAAGTTATTTATGTTTAAAAGAATAGACCTTGCTTAGTATTTTTTTAGTGGATCTTTTAATTTCTCACTGTAATAAGCTTCTTCATGTTTTTTTACAATTCTGAAGATCCCAAGCTCCAGTGCCAGTACGTAAAAAATGTATAACACAGGATAAACTGCCGTATACAAAAGAGAACTGTCTCTTAGTTCTGCTGAGGATACAGCAGTTGCCACAAGCAGCAGAATATAGCACAGGAATAAAAGTTCGGCTCCAAAAATAAAAGTATGAAATGTGCGCAGGCGCATTTTACTTCTGCCACGGTAAAAACCGGTTAAAACAAGAAGTCCGGGTAAAGCCCAGAGCAAACCTAAAAATGCGCTGAAAAAGGATGGTTTTGCAACCATAACAAGAGCAAATACGAACGATGAGATTAAGGTTACATACACTACTGAGGTATTGAAATATATCCTTTCGTTCATGCTCAAAGGTGCACTTTTATATGGATCATATAAAGTCTGTCCCTGTCTTTTCTGCTCTTCTGACAGTTCTTTTGACTGCTGAAAATAATCCTGCTCTGCAGGCTCATGATTTGACATAGTCTCTCCAAAATTAAATTTGTTATATTGTACTCAATTTTTATGTTTTCTGATGACATTCCAACTGAATGCCGTGTTTTCGTCTTTTTCTCACAAAAGCAGTTATCTCTTAAGATTTTCAGTTTCATTAATGCTCTTTTTTAGGAATATCAAATTTTTTTAACTCTTTTTGGAGTAAGCTTTCACCTACAGAATAAGGAATAATCATATGCCATACAATCAAAACAACATTCTTGCCATCTGTTATGACTTCGACAGAACGCTTACCCCTTATGAAATGCAGGCTCAGGGCTATATTCAGCAGATAAATGAAAATGTCGATGAGTTCTGGGATCTTGCAACAAGACTTGCTCTTGAAAATGACATGGATCCTAATCTGGCGTACATGTACCTGATGTTAAACGGAGCCCGCGGCAAGTTTCAGGTCAAAAAGGACAAATTAAAGGAGTTTGGCTCTAAGGTTCAGCTGTACAAGGGAGTCGAAACCTGGTTTGACAGGATCAATGCCTACGGCAAAAAGTGCGATATTGAGGTTGAGCATTACATCATCTCTTCAGGTCTCAAAGAAATGATCGAGGGAACTTCGATTGCCGACAGATTCAGAGCCATCTACGCTAATTCATTCTACTATGACAGAAACGGCAATGCAGTATGGCCGGCACAGAATATCAACTTTACAAATAAAACACAGTTTTTATTCAGAATTTCAAAAGGAACTCTAAACGTCAATGACAATGACGTTAACCGTTATTTTCCAAAAGAGTCAATAAGAATTCCTTTTGACAACATTGTCTATATCGGTGACAGCCAGACAGATATTCCCTGCATGAAACTTGTAAACTCACTTGGTGGACAGGCCATTGGTGTTTATGATCCGAAGCTTAAAAACAAAGAAAGAGTTCACTCCCTTATCCGAGACAAAAGAATAAAATATTTTGCAGCAGCTGACTACTCAAAGAATAAGGATCTAGAAAAACTGTTAAAGCAGATCATTGACTACTCGAAAGCCACTTTTGCCTTAAAACAGGAATATTACAAGAATCTTGAAGAATCTGAGCTTTAGCTCTGACTGAAAAAAGCCTAGGAATAATCATATGGCAGCAAAATTCCGCAGTGATATAGACGGACTTAAAGGTATTGCGATCATAGCGGTAGTGCTCTACCACTTTTTTGATCTTTTAAAATCATTTGAATCATCAGGTATCACCACCTTTGCAGGTGGCTTTTTAGGCGTTGATATCTTTTTAATCATATCAGGCTTTCTCATCACCTCAGGAATTGTCTTTAAACTTAAAAACAGCAGTTTTTCTCTTGGAGCCTTTTACAAAAGAAGACTGTTAAGGCTCTTGCCCCCTTTAATTGCTGTCTGTGCTTTCTGTATCGTTACAGGATATTTTGTTCTCTTTCCTTCTGTCTACAGAGAACTTTCACTGGAGGTTATCAGTGCTTTAACCATTACAGGCAACTACCGTTTTGCCACTTCAGGCGGTTATTTTGCTCTTGATACATCCGAAAAACTGCTACTGCATACCTGGTACCTGTGCATCACCATACAGTTCTACCTTATCTACCCTCTTCTGGTTCTGCTCCTTATAAAACTCTTTTCATTAAAGAACCTGCCAAAGGCAATGTGTGCAGTCTTAGTCCTGTCTGTTATAAGTTCCTACATTTTCTCAAAAGGCGGACAGGGATATCTTTTAACCCACACCAGAATATGGGAAATGATTTTGGGTGGAGTGCTCTGTCTTTACTCAGATGCAGTACATGATCTTATCTTTAAACACAGAAGATATTTACAGTACGCATGTGAAGTTACAGGTCTTGCTCTGATACTCTATTCTGTATTCACAACAGCTCTGAGTAATGGCGCAGCCTGGTACATCTCAACCTCACTTACTACCGTTACTGGAACAGTTCTTATCCTTGCAGCACACAATGAGCATTCTCTTTGTGGATTTAAGCCTTTAACTTCAATCGGCAGAATTTCATATTCTCTGTACCTGTGGCACTGGCCTGTTATTATCTTCTGCTTTGATTTAGGCTACAGTTCTAAACTCATTCATTTATCAGGAGCCACCGTTCTTGTTGCGTTATTTACAGTTGTTTCCTACCTGTATCTTGAAAAGAAACAGCTAAAACTGTCTCAGTCAGCCTCTCTTTATGTTCTGTGTCTTGCAGCTTCTGCCTGTATTCTTTTTCAGGATGGAAAAAATCTGCTCTCGCCATATATTGATCCCTACGGGAAAAAGATGGTGATTCTCGATAACATAAAGGACTCAAACTACAAACCCAAAATCATGATGACTTTAAATGAGGTCCCAGTTTACAAGCTGGGAAATCAGAATGAAAAGGTTCATACCTTTGTAGTCGGCGATTCCCACAGTGAACACTACAGCTACTATTTAAGAGATATCAACAAAAGACCGCTGTATTTCATGTTTATGCACGGAACCATAGGATATGGTCCTAATTTCTCAGGATATAAGGTTAAGGTCATCTCCACCCACGAAGAGAGAGAGACCTTCTATAAGATCTACAAATACGTCCTGTCCAGAATGCAGGATGGAGACAGGGTTGTAATCGGCAACCGCTGGGATTTCTACTACACCTATTTCCTCAGAGAATTCTCTTTAGAGGATAATGATGAGCACTTTAAGGCTTTTCTCAGAACGCTTACAGAGGATTTTGACTCACAGATTAAAAAATATCCAAAACTTAATTTCTACATCATCGGACAGGGTATCAATACCAGTCAGTCCATCGTAAACTGCCTTAAGGTAAATTTACAGAACAGCTTCCTCAAACACATCTTTCTTTCAGACAGATGCCGCTTTACAAAGGATTACTTAGAATACAGAAGAGAGCTTATCAATGAAGCCATTAAGAAATACGCCGACAGCACTGATAATGTTAAATTCATTGACAGAAACGAAGCTCAGGATTTAGGAAACGGCTATTTTAAGACCAGAACCTCTGACGGTAAGGCTCTGTATTATGACAAGACCCACTACACCACCCCAGGTGGCAATATGATTGGACATTTTGTCTTCAGCAGGATCTTTGAAGACAATTAGCTTTAGAACAAATACAGCGTCAGACTGTACTTGTTCAGATGCAGAAACTATGGTTAAAAGTCAGGATGCTCTGACAGGCAACAGAGTTTTTCTTTTTCCATAATGAAAGATGGAGGCTGCAAGAAGCCCCATTTCATAGAGCACCAATAAAGGCAGGGCCAGAAGGAGCTGTGAGGTTATATCTGGAGGAGTCAGCACTGCAGACAGAGCAAAGGCTCCGACTGTGACATAACGTCTTATTCTTTTTAACTGTTCTAGTTTCACAAGTGAGCTGGCGACCAGCACAAACACTGCAACAGGAGTTTCAAAGGCCAGACCAAAAGCTAAAAACATATGCAGAAGAAAGCTTATATAAGCCTCAATGTCCGGAGCAAAATTCACACTCAAAGGAGCGAATGAAGCAATAAAAGGAAACAGTGCTCCAAAAACCACAAAGTAGCAGTAAAAAGTTCCTGCAAGGAACATAAAAACAGCTGACAGTACAAATGGAACTGCTGTTTTCTTTTCATGGCTGTAAAGAGCTGGAGCTACAAATTTCCAAATCTGATACAGAGTAAAAGGAAGAGAGAGCACAAAGGCACAGAAAAGTAGTACTTTTAATGGACCGAGAACAGGAGAAATCACTCCTACAGACAGCATTTTCGATCCTGCAGGCAATGCTGACAGAAGCGGTCTTGAAGACACTTCAAAAAGATCACTTGTAAATGGAACTAAAGCTACGATGCACAGAGCAACCCCTGCAAGACACATGATCACCGTTTTTCGCAGAGCATAGAGATTGGCGACAAAAGGTGAGCAGACAGTGCTGTCATACTTCATGTGACTGTTACTTTTAAGACTGCTTTTTTTCATGATGAAATCTGTAAATTCAAACTGAAGATTACTGTGGTTTTTATTTTTTTATCAGCAAAAGTCCTGATTTAACAATTTCAAGTTCAGCTTCAAGAGAGGCAATTCTCAATTCAAGAGATTTTCTGCTGTCTTCATCAGGAGGCTCTTCCATTTTTGGAGTATTACACTGACAGGGGTGTGTTTCAGAAGCCTGTTTATGACGTGGTTCTGTGTAAGAAGTCTTTTCCTTACAATAAGAACACAAGTCCCTGGGCTTTCCTGAGACAGCATCTGATTTCATTGCATTTTTTAAAGAAGCCGACACGGAATTTACCTTCATGACCATGTCAGCAGAATTCTGAGTAAAAGAGTTTTTTACCGACTCTAGATCGGCAAAGCCGAACTCCCTTTTGCATGAATCGTAATAGTTCTTTACTTTTCCTGCCTGAATTCCAAGCCTGTATGCCATTTCAACTGTTTTTCTGGGGCCTAGTACCAGAAAACAAACAGCAAAAAGCAACAGCAACTCTTCTAATGAAAAACCGAACATCGTTTTACTATTCTTTTTGGCCTTCATGTTTTGAAGCATTCAAATCCGGATCCTGTGAATTTTCAGTATTCTGATCTTCTTTAAGTCCTGACTTGAAGCCACTGATTGCAGTCCCCAAATCTCTGCCCAAGTTTTTTAATTTTCCGGTACCGAAAACCAAAGCTACAACTAAAAGCAGGATTGCCCAGTGCCAGATTGACATTGCACCCATTTTATTTCTCCTTAAAAAGGCCACAGTCTCCTGTGGCAGCGATTATGTTTTTAATACACAAAGAATTAAGACAAAACTGATTACTGTGAGATAACCTTCTTTGCAATAGCCTTTACAGCAAGGTAGGGATCAGCTTCTGACATTGCCTGATGAATATGCATGAAGCTGTACTGTGAAGCGATATAGTTTCTGAAGGTATTGAATTTTTTCCCCTCAAGATCCTTTTCATTCATACCGTAGTCTTTTTGAGCAACTTCCTTGAGAACAGTTACAGACTGCTGAGCTGCAGGAACAGAAAGTACGAAATCGTGATCACCCAAGTGAACGAGGTAACCTGCCTGTCTGTGAGGAGTAGGCAATCTTCTGCCGTTACCTGACAGAAGACCTCTCTGTACAGGATCGACAGAAGCCAGGATAGATGCTGCCTTAATCCAGGATACAACCTGCTCCTCATCCTTTGAAGTTCCAGGATGATTATGTGCACAGGCCTGAGCGACAACCTCATCTGCAGGCATTCCCCTGTAAATGGCTTCGGCAATTGAGAAGATATGATGAGCACCGGTACCTGCAATGGAGTACTCCTTCAGACAGGAACCGTCACGGTTCCACTGAAATACCCATGGCTTTGCAAGATCGTGAAGCAACTGACCTGACAGTGCAATATCATAACCATACTCATAATCCATGATATGAGAGTAGGTCTGTAAAATTGACTTGGTGATCTCCACATTTACTGCTGTATGAGTTGCAAGTCCGCCAGGATAGGCATGATGACTGCCGTAGCCACTGCCAGGAGCTGAGAAAAAAGGCTGCGGACGGGAGCTTAAATCTTTTAATGGAGGAAAAAGATGAGCTTCGTCGGTTAATGACGGATCAACAAGTTTTTCCTGCAACAGTTTTCTGTAGACAGCAGATACTGCGGTCCTGTCCTGATAAAGTTCCATAAAGGAGGGAACAGTATTCTGATAAAAGCCTAAAACCTTTTCTCTTAATGAAATATCATGTAATGAATTTATCTCTGACAGCAGATAATCCCAGGCTTTCTGTACAAGATCAGAAGACTTTGCAACTTCTTCAGGATCTTCTGGAAGATCAGACAAGGCTACCGTTTTTATATTAAGCTGTGCGGCATATGAAGGTTTGAGAAGGTTTGCCACACCAACAGCAGCAACGGCAGCTGCCGATACTTTAAAAAAATTGCGTCTTGACAGATCGGGACTTGAATTTGACATTTATTTCTCCATAGCATGTGTTTTAACTATGTGAATATTGTCAGAATTAAAAGTAAAGTCTGTTTACAGGATTTGTTAATTTATAACTGCAAAAAGATAAGTTTTTGTAAAAACATTAATAATTAAAATTTTGAATATCCTACCTAATATTACTACAGACATTTACACATAATTATCTGTTTTATAAGTTATTATTTTTAATAAGTGTAAAACACAAATCAACAGTATCAATAAATATTGTACAAGTAATTATTTTGCAGATTTATTTTCATAAAACTGATTTTGAATGGGACTGTTCAGCTAAAAAAAAAACAGAATACACCTGAGACTCTGAATATTTCGACAAAGAAAAAAGCTTAAAAAGAACTAATATGCTGCGACAGAAAGGCTCTGGATCAGACTTTTTACCTAAAAAAAATTTTGCCTGAAAAATAAAAATCAGATTTTCTAAGTGTTTACTAAGTTTCAGTCTGTATCATTGTTTTTGAGGTTGAGATGACAGTGAATGAATTTTCGCTGTTTTGTCTTAACGCAAGCAAGTTTGTTTTTGATGTGCATTCATAGTGTTTAGTGTAGAAATACACTTTTACAGGTTCACACATACCTCATCCAGTCCCAGACGTCTTTTTTTGTCTGGGATTTTTTTTGTTCCTGTGAGTCTGAATTTGAGCAATTTCGCCACTTAAAAATGCACTTTTTATGCGTTTTCAATGTCCTGTTATGCCCTTTTCTGATATAATTTGCATGTGAATTAACCAACGGAGTTTATATGCTACTTGACGAAGTAAAAGCTACTCTTGAAATGGAAAATCTGAGTCTGAATGAAGAACAGGAAAAACTGCTAAAAAGCTATGCTGACGGCAGGATCACCTTCAAAGAATATCAGGAGCTTTTATTAAAACTAACCCGAGAGTTTAAGGCAGCCTGAATTTTGGAAGCTTCGTCCTTCGACACAGTATACTGCTATCCTGGAACAGAAGTTCTTATCAATAATTTTGGGGAGCATGATCCTAAGATCCTCTCTCAGTTGGAGAGAATGTGCACAGCAGCAAGGATTGTTGACCTCTTAAAAAAACCGGTTTCAGGAAACTTCGATCTTACTCACCTAAAAAAGATCCATCACTATATTTTTCAGGATATCTATACCTGGGCAGGTCAGTTTCGCATGGTTAACATCTCCAAAGAGCTGTTATTCTGCGACGTAAGTTTTATAGAAAAAGAACTTACGAAGCTTTTTTTTAAACTCAGGGAAGAAAACTACCTCAAAGACTGTTCTGAAGATAATATTGCCTCAAGAGCCGCCTATTACCTTGGAGAGATTAATGCTGTTCATCCATTCAGAGAAGGCAACGGCAGAACTCAAAGAGAGTTTATAAGAGAACTGTTGCTGCCTGCAGGCTTTTATGTGGATTATTCAAGATGCAATGCTAAAATGATGCTCTATGCATCAATCAATGCGTTTGCAGGTGATTACACTTTAATGACAGAACTATTTGACAAATGTATTGTCAGAAAACCCGTAAATTAGAAAAACATGAATATTACAACCACCCTAAAAGAAAATTTAAAAATGCAGTTAGGCTCCTTCTATGTGGAAGTCTGGGGCTGTCAGATGAACGTTTATGACGGAGGACGAATTAAGGATCTTTTAACTGCTGCAGGTTTTGCGCAGGTAAGTTCCCCAAAGGATGCCGACATCGTGGTTCTGGTTACCTGTGCTGTAAGAGCTAAAGCCGAAGACAAGGTATTCAACCAGATTGCCTCATGGCGACACACAGGCGACATAGACGAAAACACCATTATTGCACTTGGCGGTTGTGTAGGTTCAGAGCTTGCAGAGCAGATCCTCGAACTTGACCGAAGCGTTAATATCATTTTCGGACCAAGAACAATTCACCGCCTGCCTCAGATGATAGGTCAGTTTACTGCAACAGGTAAACCTGTAGTGGATGTTACAGCAGACGCCATAGACAAGTTTGACTATATGCCAGAGTCAGGTCCTGTAGGTCCTAGCGCTTTTGTAACCATTATGGAAGGCTGCTCAAACAAATGCACCTACTGTATTGTCCCATATACCAGAGGTGAAGAACAGTCCCGCCCGGTACAGGATATTCTCGATGAATGTGTAAACCACATTTCAAACGGAGTTTTAGAGATCCATTTACTCGGTCAGAACGTAAATTCATATCATGGACTGAACGCTGACGGTACTGTCTGCAACTTCTCATCTTTACTGTATGAAATTGCTGCTCTTCCCGGAGTGGAAAGAATAAGATTTACCACCTCAAATCCTATGGACTTTACAGATGACATTATCAAGGCAGTGCATGATCTTGATGTGATCTCAGATTCCATCCACGTACCTATTCAGTCAGGATCAGACAGAATTTTACAGGCTATGCACAGAAGGTACACGGCAGCAGAGTATATTGAGCTTATAAGAAAATTACGTGAGGCAAGGCCTACAGTTCATATTTCATCTGACTTCATTGTAGGATTTCCAGGAGAGACAGACGAAGATTTTGAAGAGACTATGAAGGTCGTAGATAAAGTAAGATTCGACCAGAGTTTCTCCTTTGTATACTCAGTAAGACCTGGAACCCCTGCAGCTGAACTTGAAGATCCTGTACCAAAGGAAGTAAAGATGCAACGTCTTTACAGACTGCAGAACAGACTTGAGGAACTGGCATCAGAATACACACAGTCCTTCCTCGGTACTGTCCAGAGATGTCTTGTTGAAGGCACCTCAAGAAAAGACGAGAGCGAATTAAAGTCTCGTTCCTCTTCAGGCCGTATTGTAGTGTTTAAAGGCCCTCTATCCCTGGTGGGCCATATGGTCGATGTAAAGATAACATCAGTAATTGCTCATACCTTAAAAGGACAGCTGGTTAAATCAAATTAGACAAGGCAAATTAAGTCATGAATAACATTGTTACAGATTTTTCACTTGAACCTGACAGTAAGGACAGAATTGCCTATCTGGTCGGACCTGAAGATGAGAATCTAAAACAGATAGATAAAAGACTTGGGGTAAAAATCACCTACTCTGGAGCTCACTTCCATATTGAGGGAGCACCTTCAAAGGTCAAAAAGGCTGAAAAACTGGTTAAGAGTCTTTATATTGACACAGCTCCTCTCAAGGGCACAAAAAAACCTTCTGAAGTGACACCTGATATGGTTCATCTTGCCATCACCGAGTTCTCTCATGTCGAAAATGACGAGCACGATTATGAAAATGATGAATCAAAAGGTTCTGTAAATTCCCTGTACCATAAGGCCAATAACTTCAAGACCGGAAGAGGTTTTGTAAAAGCCAGAACCTCAAATCAGTCAGACTATATCACCAAGATCAATGCTCATGACGTAAGTTTCGGCATCGGACCTGCAGGTACCGGTAAAACCTATCTTGCAGTAGCTGCAGCTGTTGATGCTTTAGAGCGCAATGAAGTCCGCAGGATCATTCTTACCCGTCCTGCAGTTGAAGCCGGTGAAAAATTAGGTTTCCTGCCAGGAGATCTGTCACAGAAGGTTGATCCGTACTTAAGACCACTCTATGACGCGCTCTTTGAGATGCTCGGCTTTGAGAAGGTTGAAAAGCTCATTGAAAGACAAATCATTGAAATTGCACCTTTAGCCTATATGAGAGGTCGCACTTTAAATGATTCCTTCATTATTCTCGATGAGGCACAGAATACAACAGTAGAACAGATGAAAATGTTTCTGACACGTATCGGATTCAACTCAAGAGCGGTAATTACAGGTGATCCAAGTCAGATAGATTTACCAAGAAATGTACGCTCCGGCCTAAAACAGGCAGTTGAGGTTTTGCACTCACTGCCGGAAATCGGTTTTACCTTCTTTGAATCAGGTGATGTAGTTCGTCACCCGGTTGTCGCTGCCATTGTCAACGCCTATGATGCTTATGACAGAGAACAGACAAGATTGAAGGAGCAGATGACAAAAGCCATGAATAAAGAGAATTCTGACATGGAGTCTTAAATGGAAGTTGATATTGACCTGCAGATTGCTACAGATGAACCTTTAGAATCATATCCAAGTCTTGAAAAGATGACCTTGTGGGCTAAAACCGCCCTCATCACAGGAGGCAGAAACAAAGACTCTGAACTTACCATACGTATGGTGGACAGCGATGAAATTCATGATCTCAACAGAACCTACAGGCATGTGGACAGACCGACAAATATTCTGTCTTTCCCTTTCGAAATGCCTGAAGGAATTGAGGAGCTTCCTATTATCGGAGATCTTGTGATCTGCAAAGAGGTTTTAGAGCGCGAATGCAAAGAACAGAATAAAACTCTTGAAGAGCATTTCTGCCATTTAATCATTCACGGATGTCTGCACTTAATCGGCTATGATCACATCAAAGAAAGTGATGCTCAGGTAATGGAACCGCTGGAGATCAGAGCTCTTGCAGAACTTGGATTTAAAAATCCCTACGAAACAGACTGATGATAAGACATTCCGACAGAAATATCTCCAGAGACACAGTTATTTTATTAAGATAAAATTCAGTCTTACTGTTAACAGTAAGACTGATAGGACAGAACACAGAGCAAAAGGAACAGATATGAACGACAGTCATGATGATGAGCATGGGTCATTTTTATCAAAATTATTCTCTAAAAAGGGAGAACCATCAAATCAGAATGAACTTGAGCAGGTAATTCATGAGGCATCTGAAAATGATGTGATTGATGAAGACACTGAGGACATGATCCAGGGTATCTTTGATATCAACCGTCTGCGTGTTTCAGATGTAATGATCCCAAGCTCAGAGATTGTGACAATCAATGTCAATGCCTCTTTAGAGGAAGTAGCAAAAGTTGTTTTAGACCATGGCCACTCCCGTTATCCTGTCATCAGTGAAGACAAAGATCATGTGGTTGGTATTCTGTTAGCAAAAGATCTTATTCCCTATACGGCAGGTCTTAAGACTTTGTCCGGCGGTATCAGATCACTTCTGAGAAGTCCTGTAATAGTGCCTGAGGCCAAGCATGTTAATTCCATGCTCAAAGAGTTCCAGCAGAACCGCTTCCATATTGCAATTGTAGTTGATGAGTTTGGTGGTGTTTCCGGTCTTGTTACCATTGAGGATATTCTCGAAATCATTGTCGGCGATATCGACGATGAATATGATACAAAAGTAAATTCAGAGAATATCATCAGAAGCAAGGATAACGGTTCCTATATTATCAACGGACTTACCCCACTTGAGGAATTCGACGAATACTTCAAGTCTGATCTTGACACACTTGCAGATGTTGATACTGTGGCAGGTCTGGTTACCCATGTTCTGGGTAAATTTCCAAAAGTCGGCGAATGCATAGATATCAGGAATTTTCACTTTAAGGTTCTTGAGGCAAATGAAAGAAGAGTTCACCTCCTTGAACTTCAGATAAACGAAAAGACTGATGAGGAATAAAGGCGTCAGACTGTCTTTTATAACTGTCACTGATCATAAAAGCTGCATACGTGCAGCTTTTTAATATGACATATTACGAATTTGATTTCTAACCCAGGACATAGAGCTGTATATGTTTAAAATTATCCTCTTTTTAATGAATGCGCTGGATGGCTCAAGACTTTTGAGCCTAGTAAACAGTAAATGGGGAGGAGCCCTTTGTGCTCTTGTTTTAGGTGTACTCTTAAGCTGTGCTCTGGCTCCATCTGAAATCTGGCCTACTGCAGTACTGGCATACTCATTTTTAATGATGCTGTTATCTGCAGCAGAATCGAAAAAGAAAGTTTTTTTTACAACTCTTATCTTTTATAGTACCTATGCGACCGTTTCACTTTCATGGCTTAATTTTGTTATGGAAGGTTTTGGTGAACTTCCAGCTGTGCTGTCCAACTTTGTAATCATTGTATTCAGCATCTTTTATATCGCACTGCCATATTCTGTTTTAAATACCATAGCCTTTTACCTTTCAAAAGGCAGAACTGCAGTTTTTTTAATCTGCTTTATGCCTGTAGCATTCACTGCAGGAGATTTCTTTACAGGCTGGTTTCTGTCAGGTTTTCCATGGTTGTATCCAGGCTACAGCTGTGTTGACGGACCTTTAAAGAACTATGCACCTTTTATTGGCGTAAGAGGTATCTGTGCACTGATTTATATTATGTCAGGCGCAATTGCGCTTACTGCTCTGCGCAGATTTCTGTTCCTGCCTGTCGCCGCTGTAATTTTACTTCTGGGGATCTTTTTAGAGGGAATAAGCTTCGTAACACCGCTAAAGAACATTGAAGTTACCATGGTGCAGGGAAACATCGAACAGCAGGTAAGGAATGACGGTTCTAAAACCAGAGAGGTGGTTGCAACCTACTGGGATCTTACAAAGGATAAAATTGAAAAAGACCGTCTTGTCATCTGGCCAGAATCTGCTCTGCCCTTTGCCCTTGAATACGGAACAGCTTTAGTTGAGGATTTGAATAATGCCTTTAAAGATAAGGAAAGCACTCTTATCACCGGTATTCTCTCAACTCCCGATGCCGGACTTCATGCTTACAATTCAATCATTGCATTAGGAGAAACAGATGATGTTCTCTCAATTACTCCGTACAACAAGAGAGAGCTGGTACCTTTCGGCGAGATTGTTCCTTTTGCAAAGCTGTTAAGACCGCTAGGTTCGATCTTTGTAATTCCTAATTCCAGTTTCTCATATGGAAATATGGTCCAGGAGCCTGTCAGAGTCAAAGGTTTACAGTTCACTCCGGCCATCTGCTATGAGGCAATATTTCCTGAAACTGTAAAAGCTATGGATTCAGATAAAACAAACGCCATAGTAATGCTCTCAAATGACTCCTGGTTTGGCCCTACCAAAGCTCCTGTACAGCATTTGAATATTGCAAGAATGAGATCACTTGAGCTACAGAAACCAATGTTGAGAGACACTAACAGTGGTATCACTGCATATATAAACCAGTTTGGAAAAGTTGAAAAGATAATGCCGTCAGATGTGGCAGGATCAGTTGATTTTACATTCACACCTGTAGCAGGTCAGAGTCCTTACAGCAGTTTTGGAAATTATGGAGTTCTAATAATTATTGCCCTACTTGTAATGTTCGGTATTTACGGACTTGTAAGAAAACCAGACCAGATTCAGGAACAGATGAATAAGCTTATAAGACCATGATTTTACAGAGTAACGACAGTTTTCATCAGGTACCTACCAGATGAGATTGCGTTACTCTGAGTCTCAGGACAGATTAAGAAATGAATGCGTTTAGTTTTTCTTATGCCACAGCTCAAAACCGTTCATTCTAGCAATATGATAAAAGCGCTTTAAGGTTGAACTGTCATATTCATCTGTATTGATGAGACTGACGTCCTTGTGAGACAGCATATTTTTCTGCTGCATCTCTATAATATCCTTATTTCTGTCAATAAGATCCTGCAGCTCTTTTTCTGGTGCAAGTCTGTCATTCTTACTCTCATTACAGTGTGAACAGCTTATAACAAAGTTCCACAGCTGATCATCCTTAATAAATGACCATGGTATAAAGTGATCCACGTGGACCTCAGAGTCTTTGAGGATCTTTTTACAGTAAAAACAGCAGTGTTCATTGAGCTCATCATAAAGGATCTTCTGGAATGAGCTTAAATTATAGCGTTTGGTTGAAAGAGTCAGCGTGTCTATAACGTTCTTTGGATTTTCCTCATCAAGTTCATTGTCTAAAAGGTATTTTGTCCATTCAAGAAAGTTTACCTTTTCAATCAGAGTCTTGTTCTTCAGAAGATACTGATATACCACAGGATTGAGCGTTATAACCTCATCTTTCTTGCTAAAACTGTAGAAGGTGTGCATAGAGTCTCCAAACAGTGCACCGATTACATACTTTTTAGCATCTGACATTACTTTTTTTACAACTGTGCGGCAGTTATTTTCTGACAGTGATTCAAACGGCAAAGGCTCGTTAATGTCAAGTTTGTGACTTAATTCATCAATGATTCTGTAAATAGAGGCAATATGATCTTTTCTGGCAGGTCTTATGCCTGAATGGACGATGATATTCCAGTAGGACTGTGCAAAATAATAAAAAACTGTATCAAAAGACAGACTCAAAGTCTTATCTACATTTGCAAGATTGCATAAAATGGCATTGATTAAGGCAAATTTATAGGAAGTTGTTTTTTTTGAACGTGAAGAATAAATATGAGAGAAAATTGCTCTGATATCATCCTCAGTGAGCACCTCTCGGAGATCGAAATATCCTTCATCAAGTTCGTTGCCGGCTTTATCCGCACTGCTCACACAATTCTCCTGACAGTTTATCTTTACACCTGCCACGTTAGGCTTTGTGCTTTTATCATTTCTGATGACAGACGTATATATAGGTTCAGTATTTTCAGAGTGTAAAAGTAGATTAACCGAATCGTCCGGTTCCTGTCTTTCTGAGGATCAGAACTGACAGCATTAACATTAAGATACACCCTGTAAAGCTTAGAATATAGCGCCATAGAGGAAGTTCTTCAGCTGATTTTGAATAACTGTTCACAAAGTCACCAAGATGACATCCGCGTGAAGAGCAGCTTACCTTTCTTCCCATATCACCCTGTATGTACCAGATGTGCTTTGGAAATTTTGAACTTACACCATACGGATTTAAAAGTTCATTGGCTTTCCTGTTAAAAGTATTCATCAGCCTTAATAAAGCCTTAGGATCAGACTGATAACTCTTAATATCGTTATAGGATAATCCAGGTTCGAGATTTACAGTTGAGTCATGAGCACTGAAACCATTCTCGGTTTCGACTCTGTCAAGAATATTGCCCTGCTTGTCAATATCCACACAGATTACACCCTTACCTGAAATCACGGCATTTTTTATCACTACAAATGTGTCAGGGATCCCGTTTGAAAGATCAAGCTGACCTCCACGGCTTATTTCAAGATCCTCGACAATGTTATATCCTTTTTTTGCTCCCTTGAAATTAACAACAGAATCACCTATATACAGGCGTTTTACATCCAGCGAGCCTCTGATGTTGGTGTGTCCGCCAAAGGCTGACAGCATCAGGGTCTTACCTGAAATATCGCCATCTATAACCACTGACGACTTCTTATCAGGAACATATCGCAGAAGCTTGTTTTCCAGTGAGGAATCAGCAGTTTTCACTCCAAAATTCACATTGGTGTACAGCGATGAGAGTTTCTTTCTGACCTCATAGGCATTAATAGGGGTAAATGGCGTATCAAACTGTAAAATTCCTGGCAGCAGTGCATGATTTTTATGATTTGCGTAAAAGGTTCTGCCATTGTCAACCGTATATGCTTCCCAGTTTGAGGTGATATTACCGTTAACCTTTGCTCTGTTCATGAAATTAATCTGCTTTACATGAGCTGATTCATCAATATAGATGGAATTTTTTCTGCCGGAAACTGATCCTCTGATGTTGAGTTCTGATACAAGAGGTCCTCTGATTTCCTCAGGTGCACTGACAGACTGAGCTTTTTCTCTTGTCAGAATATGTCGCTGTGCATCATAGGTTCTGACTCTTCTGTATGATCCCTGATACTCACGCATATCAGAAAGTACATTTGAGCCAAAATCAAATCTTAGGGCAACTCCGTCTTCAGAACTGGCCTGTACTGTACCGTCTATGTTTACTATGTTGTCTCTGCCGTATGTTACTGCTATACCGCTCGATCCTATGCCGTTTTCATAGATGGATGCATTCTTATCCACAGTAACTGTGTTGTATGAACCGTCTATTCTGATACCTACAGATGAGTAACCGATACTTGCAATAGTACCTTTTTGAACCACATCGTTATAGCTGCCGTAAACATGACTTGCAACTGAAACCGGAATTCTTGACGGACGGTCTTTGTTGTAATCATGATCTGCATCAGACCAGGCATAGAATCCCTGATTTAGGACAACATATTTTCTTTTCAGCCTGGTTCCGCTTTTATACAGCGAGTTTGAATAAAACTCTCTGTCATTTATGCTGTATCCTAGATCTTTTAACATCATCAGTTCAGCCTGTGTGTAAAAGCCGTAATTGATGAATGTTGAATCTGAAAGAATGGTATTTCTTAGATTCAGGTAAGGCCTGTTTTTAAAACCGAAATGGATCCCAAGATTCAGATCTTTACTGAATGGGATCCTGTCATGAGTTTCTGTAGTCTGACCTAACAGCAGCTGGGTATTTTGGCCTCCGAAATAGAGTCCGCACTTATCGTATGAAGAGTAAAAGCAGTCTTCTCCAAATTCGGAAAATCTGTTTTCAGGCTTTATGTACCGCCCCAGTTTTTCTGAATATATCAGCCTGTCAAAAGAAGTCAGTATTCCTAAAAAACCCGTATTGTCATGTGCAGAACGGAATCCGAGTAAAGCAGGAAAAGAGCTTAAAAGCTTGAAGGAATATGATTCATTTATGCCATTGTCAGGAAGCTGCTTTAACTGCAGTTTTGATTTGTACAGTTCAAGATCTTTTGAATAGTTGATTTCAATCAAACCGAAGGAACTTTCATTTTCTCTGACACACTTTCCTTTCAGATCAGCCTCTAAAACACCCAGTCCCGAGCATACCGAATCAAAGGAGTAGTGTTCATCATACCCCACTGAATCGCGATTTTTGTCTGTATCTACAATAAGAGGTATGGTGTAGTTTTTTCCTTTCTTTAAATAATCCTTAAAAAGATAGGTAAGAACGCTTGATGTATTGGCATCCACATAGTCAGACAGCGAATCGCTTAAGGTTGTAAGAGACTTTGGAGGCTTTACCTTTCCTGAAGTTTTACTTTCAAAAAGAACTTCCGCTTTCTTTTCTGAAGCTACAATTGAAGGGGTAAACAGAGATTCCTTAAGCCAGAACATTTCCTCAGGTTCCGGCTTTGCGGTAACTAAATCATACAGCGTTGACCTTGGCTTGCCAAAACGTGGATCCACGTAGCCTGGAAGCTCAATCTGTGCAGAGCAGACATTTGACAGCACAATTGTCTGTAACAGAACTGCTAACGCTGTTGCTCGTATTCTCATTAAAACTACAGTTAAAACTCTGGTGGATTCAAAAGGACAGGTCGACCTGAACGTTCATCAAGAGCCTTTTTCAGGATATCCTGATTGATTCTTGGATCTTTAAAGAATTGTAACTGTGCCTGAGTGAATGAGAATGGGACGGTTGTATCAAAATCCTCAAATTCTGATTCACTTCTTGAAAGAGGCTGATGAACCTCAATGTAAAGATCTCCGTTTGGTTCTTCTGCAAATTTTATAGGCTGATTGATAAACTCCACGCGAGTGCCTACAGGAACCTTATGGAACAGTGTTTCGTTATCCTCATTGCGCAGACGTACACAGCCGTGACTTACACGCAGACCGATACCGAATTCAGCATTGGTACCATGTATCGCATAAAGTTTGCCCACATACATGGCATAAAGTCCCATTGGATTGTCAGGACCTGCTGGAACCACTGCCGGCAGATACTCACCTTCGGCAGCATACTCTGCTCTCATTTTTGCAGTAGGAGTCCATGTAGGACCGGCTTTTTTACGCTCAACCTTGGTAACCCATGCCATAGGTGTGCCCTTACCTAACTGACCAATACCGATAGGATAAACCTCAACATTACCGCCATTAAAGAAATACAGTCTCATTTCAGCTGAATTTACGATAATTCCTTCATGAACTGTAGGAGGAAGGATCAGCTTTGTAGGAACAATGAGTTTTGATCCCCTAGCAGGAACAATAGGATCAACTCCGGGATTTGCCTCAATCATATTAGACAGGCCAAGATGATAGGCTGCTGCCACATATTCAAGAGTGGTGGTTCCTGTATCGGCAATAGAATAAACCTGCTCTTCACCTAAAACCTGATGACCGTTTAGAGGATAGATATTAGTGGTGGCCACTGCTGCCTGAAAAGAAGCTGCCAGGGATACTGCCAGTGCTAATTTTTTTAACATGATAAATCTGTCTCTGATTTCTTTTACTTTGTACAGTTTTCAAAACTTTGCTAATTGTACTATTTTTATAAACAAAATGCGCAAGAGAGCACAATTTTGTATTTTTGGAGCAAAACGAAGATATTGAATACGAATTCCCGCATATATTTTTGCGTGACTTTGGTCAAAATTGCCTGTAAATGTGGCAAAATATGAGATTATTTTTAATCAGATTTATTTAAACTGATTCTCTTGAATGAAAAGAGTCTCATAAAAGTTTTAGAGTTATTATCGGAGCAATGTCGATGTCTGCCAATAAAGTTGCATACAATCCACAAGAAATTGAGCCAGAAGTACAAAAATACTGGGCCGATCATCAAACCTTCCATGCAACAGAAGATAAGAATAAAGAAAAGTATTACTGCCTGGTTATGTTCCCATACCCATCAGGACGTTTGCACATGGGTCACGTACGTAACTATACAATTGGTGACGTAATTGCACGTTTTAACCGTTTACTTGGCAAGAATGTTCTTGCTCCTATCGGCTGGGATGCTTTCGGCATGCCTGCTGAAAATGCTGCCATCAAGAATAACAAGCAGCCAGGCGACTGGACCTATTCAAACATTGACTATATGAAAAAGCAGTTAAAGTCACTGGGTCTGTCATATGACTGGGCAAGAGAAGTTGCCACCTGCCGTCCTGAATACTACAAGTGGGAACAGAAGTTCTTCGGTCAGCTGTACAAAAAGGGTCTGGTTTACAAAAAGCTTTCCACTGTAAACTGGTGTCCTGTTGATCATACCGTTCTTGCAAACGAGCAGGTTGAAGACGGTTGCTGCTGGAGATGCGGTTCTAAGGTTGAACAGCGTGAAATTCCACAGTGGTATCTGAAGATCACCGCCTATGCTGATGAACTGTTAAAGGATCTTGACCAGCTCGACGGCTGGCCTGAGCGTGTCCGCACCATGCAGCGCAACTGGATTGGACGTTCTGAGGGTCTGAACATCACCTTTAAGGTTGCAGACAGTGATGAAAGCTTTACTGTTTATACAACCCGTCCTGACACCTTCATGGGTATTACCTACATTTCAATTTCAGCTAATCACCCTCTAGTAAAGAAATGCTGTGAGAACAATCCTGAACTTGACGCTTTCTGTAAGGAATGCCGTACCCAGAAGTTTGCAGAAGCAGATATTGCAACCATGGAAAAGAAGGGTATGGCAACAGGTCTTTATGCCATCCACCCATTGAATGGCCGCAAAGTTCCAATTTATGTGGCTAACTTCGTGATCATGGATTATGGTACCGGTGCTGTGATGTCAGTTCCTGGCCATGATGAGCGCGATTACGAGTTTGCAAAGAAGTACGGCATTGACATCATTCCTGTAATCAAAGAGTCAAAAGAGTCAGGTGATCCTGATCTGTCAGAGCACGCATTCACCGAGCATGGTATCGCATGCCACTCAGGTGAATTTGACGGAATGAACTTTGAAGAGGCATTCAAGGCTATTGCCGATAAGCTCGAGTCAATGGGCTGTGCTCAGAGAAAGGTAAACTACAGACTGCGTGACTGGGGTATTTCCCGTCAGCGTTACTGGGGAGCACCTATTCCAATGCTGACCATCGACAGGACTGGTGAGATTGTGCCAGAGCTTGATGAAAATCTGCCTGTTGAATTGCCAGACAACGTTAAGATTGACGGCGTAATTTCTCCACTGAAGACTGACGAGAGCTGGTACAAGACAACCTACAATGGCGAGGCGGCCACTCGTGAAACAGATACCTTCGACACATTCATGGAGTCATCATGGTATTACGCCCGCTACTGCTCACCTCGTGACGAGAAGGAAATGTTTGATAAGGATGCTGCCAACTACTGGTTACCTGTTGATCAGTATATCGGTGGTATTGAGCATGCTGTGCTGCATCTGCTGTATTCACGTTTCTTCTTCAAGTTGCTGCGAGATGCTGGCATGGTTAAGTATGACGAACCATTCAAACGCCTGTTATGTCAGGGTATGGTGCTTGCTGATGCCTACTACTATCTTGATGAGAACGGCACTAAGAACTGGGTAAATCCTCTGGACGCAATTCCTACCCGTGATGAAAAGGGTAATATTGTTTCAGCTGTAGATAAAGACGGTCATAAACTTCACCATGAAGGTATGATTAAGATGTCAAAGTCCAAGGCCAACGGTATCGATCCTGAAGATATGGTAAGAATGTACGGTGCCGATACTGTAAGACTGTTCATGATGTTCGCATCTCCTGCAGAACTGACTCTTGAGTGGAGACAGTCTGGCGTGGAAGGTTCTCAGAGATTCCTTCGCAAGTTATGGTCACAGGTTCAGGATTTAGTCGAAGCAGGTCCTTGTGTAAAACTAGACAAATCCAAGCTGACACCTCAGCTACGTAAATTACGCCATGATCTGCACACAACAATTGAAAAGGTAACCGATGATATCGGCCGCCGTCAGACATTCAATACTGCAATTGCAGCCATCATGGAACTTCTGAATGTAGCATCAAAATGCACTGATTCAGATGAGGTTTCAATGGCAGTCCGTTATGAGATTTACAATAACGTGGTGCTGATGCTCTACCCTATCGTTCCTCATATCTGCTTTAAATTATGGTCAGTTCTTGGAAATACCACAGAGATTGATAAGGAATCATGGCCTGTAGCTGATAAGGATGCCCTGAAGGAAGATGAAATTACTGTTGTAGTTCAGGTAAACGGCAAGGTTCGTGCAAGAATGAACATTGACCCAAATCTTGATGAAAACACAGTAACAGAACAGGCGCTGGCAACTGAAGAGGTTAAGAAGTTCACAGATGGCAAACAGATTAAGAAGACCATCTATGTTAAGGGCAGACTGGTTAATATCGTTGCAGTCTAACCTGTTTTTATATGATTTTATCTGAATCATCTGATTTAAAAACAGCTGGAATGTAATAAAAGCTGGGATATACGGTAATAAAAGGCGGTAGTAATGAAATTCAGGCTTGTATGTATAGGTACTCTGATGCTGGGACTGTGTTCCTGCGGATTCCACGTTCCTAATCAGAACAGGCTTGGTACCAATATTTCAGAAATTGCCGTCTCAGGCGATTATCACAACAAATTCTATAAACTTGTTGTGCATAAACTTGAAATGAGAGGGGTTAAAGTCGATTATCAGGGAACTTCCAACAGAAAACCTGATGAACGAAAGGATATCCCTTCTCTAACTATTACAGCTCCAAGCGTAAGTATGCCTTTAGCCTCTATTAACTCCAGAGGATCAGCTCTTGAGTACAATGTTATTGTAAGAACTCAGGCAAAGCTCACTATTCCTAACAGCCCAAAACCTATCATCATGAGAAACGGTCTTACCAGAACTACCATGAATAAGGCCGACAATACTCTGGCATCAACAAACGAACAGGATCTGGTAACAGAAGAGTGTTATGAGGTTCTGGCAGAGCAGATGATTGCCAGAATCAACTATCTTGGAAAACAGACTGATCCTGACGAACCTTTCGTGGCTCCTGCTGAACTGCTGTTAGCTAAAGATGAAGATAACAATGACATATATATTGATAATTCAAGAAGTATGACACTGCTGGAAGCTTTAAGTGCTAAACATGATGCAGAAGTATCTCAGGGCAAGTCTGTAAGTTTAAGTGATCTTAATAACGGACTGAAGGTTCTTAACAGGAACAAAGACTACTCTTTACCAAAGGTAGAGCCAAAGATCCCTCATCAGGCACCAGAATCACTGTCTGAAGAAGGATTCATGAAATCAGATGACAGTGAAAAATAAACCTTTTTTAAGTGTTTGTAAGCGTTATCCTAAAAGCTCAAATTAAAATTTGAGCTTTTTTTATGATTTTTTCTCATATATGAAATTTAGATACTTAAGCTGTTCAATTTATTTTTTTGCATAAAACAGCACAGTCCTTTCCACTAAATGCAATTCCAAAGGCTAAGATGTTTTTTACCCTTGATATCTTAAAAAAAGGAGCACAGTAGTTTTTCTCTTCAATCTGCTCTAATGCTCTTTGAGCATATTCATCGAGATCTTCTTCCCTGGCAACTGCCTTTATCTCAATAACAACAGCTATGGAATTGCGCCTTGACTTAAATGTAATATCAGCATAACCGTCACCTGATTCATAATTTGAATGATAGTCACTGATGATATCTTTACAGTTTGAAAACAGTCCGTTTAAAAATCCGTGGTAGTAATTCTCATGAGGAGCTTTAGTTGCAGTGTCTCTTACGGATACATAGTGTTGCAGCAGGTCAAAGAGAATGTCTGATGCCTCTTGAGCCTTACCGTCTAAAAAGCTGTTTACAAGACTGGATGCTGTATTGTCCTTTGACAGTTGTTCCTTAAACTTCTGCTGAATGTTCTGTATAAAACACTCTCTTATTTCCAGATTCGGTATTCTTACAAAAATGTTTTTGCTTGAAGAGTTAGCTTTTGAAAGTTCTTCTGTTGTCTTATCCCAGTCCAGTGTTAAATAACCTGTATGCAGAAGAAGTGACCAGAAGTCATCAGGATTGTGTTCTGACAGACTGTCATAGTTCATGGAATCATTGAGACTGAAACTGATAGATTTACCGTCAATTAAGTCCTGCATCTTCTGAGTATCTTTATCTGTAAGATATCCTAAATATTCATAGACAGCAGAGCTTGAGGTGGTTCCTGTCCAGTAGTTGTCTGCATGTATCTGCTGTAATTCACCATCTATTTTCAGTTTGTAATTGTTACGAATGAAATTTACCACATCCCATGGACAGAACATTTCCTTGTCATAGAACCTGTATCCGTCATAGTTGTCTTTTACAAGGGAAGAGTATTCTGACAGGTCATAGTCATCAAGGAATCTGTTTGTTTCATCCTTGGTAAAACCAAACAGTCCTGTATAGTACGTGTCTGTAGCTGTTACAGAGTTAACATGAATATTGTTTACACCTGTAGTGATACTGTTTTTGATGACTCTTAAATCGCCAGTCATTACTGTCTTGGTAAGAGTGTTCTCATTTTTGAGGATATCAAGAAAGCCTGACATTAGAGTTACCATTCTTGCATGGTAATCGGCTATAAAACCTTTGACATCTTTATACAGTACTGAATTCTGTAAATCGCGATATGAAGCTTTGGCTAATGGTACATCATATTCATCTATGAGCAGAACTGGGAGTTTACCGTATTCCTTGTATAAAAGTTCTGACAGGGTATTTAATGAAGTCTTAAGTATTGCTGAGTTTTCAAGTTTCATTAAAAAACTCTTATTTATAATGTTTCTTAAATCATCCTTATCTGAATCATTTAACCTAGGACTTTCTAAAAGATATTCATATTCAGAAGCAACTTTTGATACGACAATGGCAAACATCTTATAGGCATCTTCAAAGTTATCTCCATCCACACTCTTTAAAGTGATAAAGATAACAGGATATTTACCCATGTACTTTTCACAGAACTCTGTGTCTTTTAATATTTGTGTTCCTTCAAAAAGTCTTAGCTGTTCTGAGGTGTCAGTTGGATTTTCTTTGTTTATCTTTAAAAATGAGTTGAGCGTACTCATAAAGACTGTTTTACCAAAGCGTCTTGGTCTTGTAAACAGAAGTACCTTGCCACTGCCTTCAAGAACATTTTTCAGGTATGAGGTCTTATCCACAAAGTAACAGTTATCATTCCATATTTCCTCATAACTGTTATACCCGTATGGTAATGGCAGAAACTTCTTATCGCTCATTTGGTTATCCTTTTTAAACATCTATATGAATTGTACATGATTAAACTCAGATGAACTTTTATAAGTGATATTTATTGACAGAAAGACTTGTTTTACTGATGACATAACCCCAGTTCAGTTACTTCTTTTAAAACTTACAGATTAGATTTACTGCCATGAATTTAACTTTCAGAAAATTCTAATTACTTGTGTTTTTGCTTACTAGTAATTAGAATCTTTGTATACGCCAATTATTTGTAAAGTTTATAATTTTGGATTTCAAAATAACCAATCCTCTGATTTTAACAGTAGCATCCTATGTCTTTAGCACCTGTATACATTTTTTCAAGTGATGATCCATTTTTAAAAAATGAAAGAAGCAAGGCTGTAATTGTTCAGGCCAGGCAGGAACTGCCACAGGCAGAATTTATGCTGTTTACCTCATCTGATTTAACCTCTGGTTCTGCAGCTAATTTAGCAAGACTTGAAAATGAACTTATCGATCCTGGTTTATTTGGTGGAGACAGAATCATTAAAATCTATTTAAATGACTTAAATACTGTTGCTGTACAGGTACTGCAGTTGCTCGCTGTAAGATCTCGCCCCGGAGTTGTGTCTGTTGTTGAAATTGGAAGAATTAACTCCACTCTTGCCAAAACACCTGTAGCTAACAAGCTAAAAGACGATTTGTCCGACAAAAGAAGTGTGGATGGCAAGGCAAAAGCTGTAATAGCTAACCTGAAGTTTATTGGTGCACAAATTGAGATTTTGTATCCTCCTGAGGGACCCAAGTTTTCACAGTGGATAAGAAACCTTGCAGGAAACAAGTTTGGACTTTCTGTAAAAGATGATGCTTTAGAATTTTTAAGCTTAAGCTGTGAAGGTAATCTTGTGTCTGTAGATCAGTTTTTTGAACTTGTAAAAACAACTTCACAAACCAGAGAGATAACCCTGCAGCTAGCCTCTGAATATATCTCAGGAAACAGCCGTTATACAGGTTTTGAGTTTGCAGAGTCAGCTGTTTTAGCAGGGAAGAACAGTATCAGAGCTCTTAATATCCTGTCATCACTTACCCAGACAGGTTCTCTGGCACAGGTACTTCCTTTAGTCATTGGCAGTTTTGACAGATTACTCAATGCAATCAGTCTGTTAAGAGAACACAGTGAGCTTTTAACGGGCAGGGTTAACTACAAAGACAGGATGATTTTTTTCAAACCTCTCAGGATCAGTGCCATAAGTACCATGGATGCAGCTGTCTTTGCCGCAAAAAATATGCCTCAGGACTATTATGACTATCTTGTAAAAGAGCTGTCTCTGGCATCTAAAGCCTATCAGGCATTTAACAATGATGAGGCACTCATGCATTTACAGAATATGGCTGTATCGACATGCAATCAGAAAGTAAGAAACCTGAGATCACTGTAATGAGAACCGGAATATTAGGCGGATCATTTAATCCTGTACATAAAGATCATTACCTTTTGGCTTCGTATATCAAAAAAGTTCTATCCTTAGACAGGTTTCTAATAATTCCAAATGCCATGCCGCCTCATAAGAATACCTGCCATATTTCCTTTGATGACAGAGTAAGGATGCTGACCCTGTCATCTTTTGACAGTGATGGTTTTGAGATTAGCGATATCGAAAAAGATCCTGATATTCGGCACTACAGTTTCGATACGTTGGAAAAGCTGAAAACTCTTTATCATGATGATGCCCTGTTTTTCTGTATGGGTATGGATTCTCTTGCATATCTTGATAAATGGTACAGAGGGCTTGAACTGATAAAGTTTGCAAATCTTGTGGTGACCGGACGTGAAGGTTATTCATATAATGACATTAACAGTGATGTCATTCCCTTTATAAGAAAATACAGTTTGGATAGCAGCGAAATTTCTGACGAAAATGAGCTTATAAAATATAAGGACATAGATTTTGTCAATAATCACTACTGCATCATACTAAAAAGATGTTTTCATAATGTAAGTTCTAGTAAAATACGTAAAGAATTTAAAGATTATTATCAAAAATATGAAAATTCAGCAAAAAAATCAGTATTTTTTGAACATATTGATGATTATCCCTGCTGCAAAAATTATTTAAACAAATATGTCATTGAATATATTCTTGATAAAGGCATTTATAAACAGCAGTAAACTATACCCTGCATTAAAACATCTTTAATGCAGTCAGAACAGTTAGGAACAATTTTGGAAAAAGAACTTTTAATAGAGAAGTGCGTAAAAACACTTGAAGATTCCAAGGCTCATGACCTTATTAATATCGATTTGAACAACAACTCATCCATTGCTGACAACATGATGATCTGCACAGGAACTTCAAACCGTCATGTCAGCGCTATCGCACAAAGATTGGTTGATACTCTCTATAAGGACGGTTTAAAGCAGATCAGAGTATCTGGTGAAGCTTTAGGTGAATGGGTAATCGTGGATACAGGAACTCTCATGATCCACATTATGCAGCAGGAGGTTCGTGAACGTTATGAACTTGACGATCTTTACCGCTGCATTGCAAGTGGTAATCAGGAGTAATAAATATTTACTGATTGGAGAATAAGACTCCAGAAAAAAGGTTTTGCAGTTACATGAAGATTATTCTGCTTGCTGTAGGCACCAAGATGCCAGGATGGGTTCAGGAAGGTTTTAACGATTATCAGAAGCGTTTTCCTTCTGAAATGAAGCTTGTTCTTGAGGAAATTCCTCCTGTCAGAAGAAACGGCAGGGGTTCAGAGGAAAAAGCAAAGGAGATGGAGGCAAAGCTGATTCTAGAAGCTTTACCTAAAAAAGCTTATATCATTGCCTTAGATGAAAGAGGCAGGCAGTACACATCCTGCGAGATGGGAGAAAAGGTTGGATCATGGCAGTCTCTGGGTATGGATGTAGTGCTTATTGTAGGCGGACCTAACGGTCTTACTGATGAGGTGAGACAAAAGGCCAATGAGATGTGGTCTCTGTCAAAATTAACTCTGCCTCATCCTCTGGTAAGAGTGTTTCTGGCGGAAACTGTTTATAGAGGATACAGCATATACGCTAATCTTCCGTATCACAGAGCATAGGCAAGTCTTAAGGTTCAGCTGTTTTACCGCATACAGGCCTTTAATATTTCAGAATTTCAGAAAAGTTAACTTTTTTCGTAAAAAAAGACATTTTTCAAAGATATTTTTAAAGCAAAACGCTACAATACCAGATTAAAAAAGCATAGACCGTAATCAGAATAAATTTATTAAGCAGAATTATTACAAAAACAGAGTCAAAAGTTGTTTTTCAGTAGCAGTAAAAAACGCAAAGAGCGTGCCCTTTTCAGCTCAAAAAATGAAAAGAAAAATTCTTCAAACAAGTCGGACAATAGGGCGCACAATGAGGAATTAGAAAGCAGCGTTTTTCGTTCAAGAGTTTTTATTTGTGTTGGTATCTCCATTCTTATGGTGGTAGTGCTTTTCTGCAACCTCTACTATCTGCAGATCATTTCCTTTAATGACTATCAGACCAGATCAAATGAAAACAGAATCAAAGTAATGCCTGTAGTTCCTCCACGAGGCATCATCTATGACAGAAACCATGTGGTTCTGGCAGAAAACTCCCCTGTTTATCATCTGGTGATATTTCCGAACAAGCAGATAAATACTGAACAGACCATTCGCGACTTGAACAGGCTCCTTACCCTGTCTTTATCAGAAAAGGACGTTAAGCGACTTCTGGCTGAATCAAGAACCAGAAAACGATTTTCAGGAGTAGAGTTATCAAACTTTTTATCTGAAGAGCAGATTGCCACTTTTGCAGTTAATTCATACCGCTATCCGAATGCACAGGTTGTGGCCAATCTGAAACGCTACTACCCTTTTGCAGATATCACGACTCATACAACAGGCTATGTTTCAAGAATCAACCAAAATGATGTCAAGAAACTTGAGGCTGAAGGCAAGATCGACAACTACGAGGGCTCCACCGAAATAGGTAAACTCGGTATTGAAAAATACTATGAGGATTACCTGCACGGGGTTACCGGCTCCTCAAAGGTTGAAGTTAACAGCCACGGTCAGGTTGTAAGAACTTTAAACTTTGATCCTCCAGAGCCTGGCAAGGACATCACTCTAACGCTGGATATCAGACTGCAGTACTATGCACAGGAGATCTTCGGCAAGATGAAAGGAGCGGTAGTTGCCATTGATCCTGCAAGCGGCGAGATCCTGGCGATGTACTCAAATCCCAGCTATGATCCAAACCCTTTTGTAAGAGGCATACGAGGCGGAGAGTATCAACGGCTTTTAAATAATCCGGGACACCCTCTGATCAACAGAGCTACTCAGGGTGGATATGCACCGGCCTCAACGGTAAAACCTCTGATGTGCCTAATGGGTCTGAATGAAGGACTGATTACTCCAGGAGGATCTTTCTTTGGACCTCCATACTTTAAACTGCCAGGTTCTACACATCAGTTCAGAGATTGGCGTCCCTGGGGCCACGGATGGATGGATCTGTACCGAGCAATTGAGATTTCTGCAGATACATATTTCTATGATTTAGCTTACAGGGCCGGTATTAATAGAATTCATGACTACCTAGACCGTTACGGTTTTGGCAGAAAAACCGGTATTGATCTGTCCGAAGAGTCTCTTGGTATCAATCCAAGCCGTGACTGGAAGAGAAACAGATTCCGTCAGCCATGGCACCTTGGAGATACCGTACCTATCGGCATCGGTCAGGGTTACTGGACATCAACACTGATGCAGCTTGCCAAGGCACATTCAACTCTTGCCAACTACGGTGTTACAAGAACTCCGCATCTTTTAAAGGAAGTGTCTGATCCTGTCACTGGAAAGGTAAGTCAGTATCAGCAGCAGGAGCCACTGGACAATTTAAAGATTAAGGATCCAAAGTACTTTGAAGCCTGCAGAACCGGCATGTATCTGGTGGTAAACGGTCCTGAAGGTACAGGCAGAAGAGCATTCTTCGGAGCAAAATACAAAGCGGCAGGCAAGTCAGGAACAGCACAGGTTGTATCGATTAAACAGGGCGAAAAATACAATGCAAGCAGACTGAAGGTGGAACACCGTGATAACGCTCTGTTTGTCGCCTATGCTCCGTTTAAGCATCCAAGAATTCTAGTTGCGGTAATTCTCGAGAATGAAGGCGGCGGTTCCACAAAGGCGGCTCCTGTTGCAAGAGCAATTATCGATAAATATTTACTGGACCTGTACCCTAACGGCTATATGGGAGATCCAAATCCTCAGGTGGTAAAGTTTGGTATGGGTGGAAGCGTGGTACTTCAGTAGAATGACATCAAAAGACAAAACAACATTAAGCCAGGTAAACGCCAACAGGGTTCAGGGAACTTTTTTCTCCAAACACCATGTTGATTTACCTTTACTGTTCGGACTGTTTCTGGCTTTATGCTTTTCATTATTCGTCCTCTACTCAGCTTCAGGACAGGAGATTGACATGCTGACAAGGCAGGTCACAAGAACTGGTGCAGCCTTTCTTCTGATGATTGCCGTAGCTCAGATCCCTCCGCGCTACTACGCCAAGCTCTCGGTTTATCTGTATATCTTAGGGCTTATCCTGCTTGTTCTGGTAGAGCTTTTCGGAGACATTTCAAAAGGAGCCCAGCGTTGGCTGAATCTGGGCATAGTGAGGATCCAGCCTTCAGAAATCTTTAAGGTTGTTATGCCTCTTATGGTTGCAACCTTTTTATCCAAAGGTAGCCTGCCTCCTAAGATTTTAAACACCATCATCGCCTTTGTTATAGTTGGCATGCCTACAGTTTTAATTCTGATGCAGCCTGATCTGGGTACAGCATCCCTGGTTGCAGTTGCAGGATTCATTGCTATTTTCATTGCCGGACTATCCTGGTGGTGGATCATTGTGGGAGCTGGAGCAACTGCTGCGGCTCTGCCTGTAATGTGGAACTTTGTACTTCACGATTATCAGAAACAGCGTGTTTTCACACTGCTCGATCCGTCATCAGATCCTTTAGGCGCGGGTTATCACATTATTCAGTCCAAAATTGCTATTGGCTCAGGCGGAGTTTACGGCAAAGGCTGGCTTCAGGGCTCACAGTCACAGCTGGACTTTCTGCCAGAACCTCATACAGACTTTATATTTGCAGTGCTGTCCGAAGAAACAGGTCTTGTGGGCTTTCTGATCCTTATGTCTCTTTACTGTTTCATCATCGGCAGATGTGTACTCATTACCCTGCAGACAAGAGATAACTTTGAAAGAATTCTATGTGGCAGTTTTACCTTTACCTTTATGTTCTACATTTTTGTAAATATCGGCATGGTATCGGGAATTCTGCCTGTGGTGGGTGTACCGTTGCCATTAATCAGCTATGGAGGAACAGCGATGATCACGCTGACAATCTGCTTTGGCATGATCATGTCTATCCATACTCACAAAAAGACAAATTTCTTCAGAGAAAACTAATATAGAGAACAAGGAGACTGCCGGGGGCAGCTTTTACATGAAAGATTTTCTAAAAAGGACAGTCAGACCGCTTGTTTTATCACTAGCTCTTTGTGCAGCAGCTACTGA
Source organism: uncultured Succinivibrio sp. (assembly GCA_934218695.1). Taxonomy (GTDB): domain Bacteria; phylum Pseudomonadota; class Gammaproteobacteria; order Enterobacterales; family Succinivibrionaceae; genus Succinivibrio. Next base: position 58,286 of record CAKQDA010000008.1, on the reverse strand, counting down.
TGCGGCTGATTTAAATGAGCTTGCAGCCTTTGCAAAGGTTCCTGTCGAATCATTGCAGGATGCCTTAAATCAGGCGGTGTATCAGCAGAAGATCATAGATGCAATCACAAGACCTGGCGAGGCAAAGCCATGGTGGCAGTACCGAAAGATCTTTATTACCGTATCCAGAATTCAGGCTGGCGTTAATTTCTATTTTGAAAATGAAAAGACCCTTTTGAGAGCTCAGAACACTTATGGAGTTCCTGCTGAAATTATCTGTGCAATTATCGGTGTGGAAACATTATTCGGCAAAAACATGGGGTCATGGAAGGTACTTGATGCTCTGTATACTCTTGGGTTTAACTATCCTAAGAGAGAGGCTTTCTTTTCTAAAGAGTTTGCACGTTTTGTATATCTTGCAAATCGTGAAAACTGGTCCTATGACAGTATCAGAGGATCTTATGCAGGAGCCATGGGCATGGGTCAGTTCATGCCTTCAGCATATATTGATTACGCTGTGGATTTTGACGGAGACGGTCACATCAATCTGTTTACCGATAAGGAAGATGCCATAGGCTCTGTTGCAAATTACTTTAAGGGCCACGGCTGGCAGACAGGAAGAGGCATCTGCTATGGGGTACATCCTCACAACGCCAGTGTGAATGATCTGATGAAAAAACAGTGGAATTTAACAGTTGAGGAACTTTATGCATCAGGAGCCACAACCAAAGTAAACCTGTCCAAAGGTCAGAAAGTAAGACTCTTCGGCTATGATCTTGAAAATGGAAGTAAAGGTTATGTCGTAGGTCTTAACAACTTTAACACAATTATGCGTTATAACACCTCTCCATTATATGCCAGAGCAGTTTTTGAGCTGTCTGAATTCATTGCAATGAACGTAGACAGGATAAAAATGCAACGTGGCATTGAGGTTCCTCACAGGAGCAGAATTCCTTGATTAAAAATAAATTCGCACTGTTAAGTGTTTTCTGTTTATCCATAATATCAGTTCTTTCAGGTTGTTCCTCAACAGGACACGGTTCTGCAGGAGGCGGCTATACCTATGGAACGGGACCAGACAGAACCAGGCCTATGCCTCAAAAGGAAAAGGTTAATATTCAGGGGATCGGTGGAGCAAAACCTGTCTACGAATCCCAGAGAACCGGAGGATGTAATAACGATTATACAGTCCTTGGCAAAAACTACATGATTTGGAATGGAGCCACTTCCTATATAGAGGAAGGTACTGCTTCGTGGTACGGTCCCGGTTTTAACGGTAAAAAAACCTCAAACGGTGAGGTTTATAACCAGAAGGGTTATACTGCAGCCCATAAAAACCTGCCTCTGCCTTCATACCTTAAAGTTACAAATTTAAGAAACGGAAAGAAGGTCATTGTAAGAGTCAATGACCGCGGACCGTTTGTCGGCACAAGAATTCTTGACCTGTCAGAAGGATCGGCACGAGCCATCGGCATGATCGGCACCGGCACCTCAAAGGTCAGAATTGAGCTTATAAAGGTAAATCCATCCGGCACCTACGCCAATGCAGTGGGAACACCGGCAGGATATAACATCAGTCCGTCATCAGGCACCTCTCGGGGGTCATGGGGTACAGGATCTTCTGTAAAAACAGGTATTAAGTCCTATGCTTCAAACAGAACCAAAAAGATCTACACCAGACTGAACAGTTATGTCTCAGACAATGTCTTTAATAACGCTGGCGCAGCAGGTTCAGGTTATGTATCAGCAAAAGCTCTGTCAGGAGGCAACAGTTACATTCAGCTTGTGGCATGCAATTCAGACAAGATGGCCGAAGAGATAAAATCAAACGTTTCAGGCAAGATCTCCTACCCTGTTATTATCGCAAAGGATGGAAATATCAACCGTGTACTTGTAGGCCCATTGTCAGAATCTACAGCACGCAGCGCCATGAACACTCTAAAAAGAAAAGGTTATAGTGATTGTTTTATAAAAAAGTTTTAAAATTAAGTAATTAAAATTAAAACACTCTAGATGTTACTCTGTATAAAAATAGAGTAAACACTTAAAACAGATTTTAAAACTGATTAAATAAATTGTTATCAGGAACTCAAAATGTCAGTTAAGAATACTTTAAAGATTTCACTAGTAGCACTAGCATTAAGCTCTGTTTCAGTATCAGGTGCCTTTGCAGATGATGCAATTCCGGATCCTTTTGCAGTTGTAAAGGCTCAAAACGGAACCGCTCCTGCAGCCTCTCAAGCTCATGGTGTGGCACCGGCACCTATCGTAGTCCCAGAACCACCTCAGTTTGAAGCTCAGTCATGGGTTTTAATGGACTATTACTCAGGTCGTGTGATCTGCGAACAGAATGCCCATGAAAAAATCTGGCCAGCCTCACTTACAAAGATGATGACAGCATACGTTATCGGTATGGAACTCAAGGCCGGCCGTCTGCATATGGATGATAATGTAACCATTACCGAGGATGCCTGGTCAAAGAAATATACCGACTCATCAAAGATGTTCATCGAAGTTGGCAAAACCATTAAGGTAGGCGATCTGGTACGCGGCATTATTATTCAGTCAGGAAATGATGCATGCGTGGCGATGGCAATTCATCTTGCCGGTACACAGGAAGGCTTCGTGTCAGTGATGAACAATTATGCATCACAGCTAGGTTTAAAGGATACACACTTTTCAAACGTCCATGGACTATTTGACGAGATGAACTATTCATCAGCCTATGACATGGCACTGTTAGGTCGTGCAATCATCAGAGATTTACCTGATGAGTACCCTATCTATTCACAGAAGGAGTTTACCTTCAACGGAATCAGACAATACAACCGTAACCGTCTGTTATGGGATAACTCAATGAAAGTTGACGGTATTAAGACAGGACACCTCTCTCAGGTCGGCTATAACCTAGTGACATCTGCAGTAAATGACAACATGCGTCTGGTTGCAGCTGTGATCGGAGCCAAGTCAGAAAAGTTGCGTGCCAACTACAATAAGGCCCTGCTCACATACGGATTCAGGTACTTCCAGCTTTACACTCCTGTACAGGCAAACAAGCCTCTGTTAAACAGAGATGTAAGAATGGGTAAGCAGAGTAAGGTTGATCTTGTAATTGCAAAGGATCTGAACCTATTAATTCCACGAGGCAGACAGAATGATCTGAAGCTAAGCTACAAACTCAAGCGCAGCACTTTTGTGGCCCCTTTAAAGAAGGGCGATGAGCTTGGTGTTATTGACGTTAAACTGGATAACAGGATAATCAGTTCTGTACCGTTAGTGTCAGCACAGGATATCGAAGAGGGCGGTTTCTTCGGAAAAATGTGGGATAAGGTTTGTCTGTTCTTCAGTTCAGATGACGAAGAAGTCGCAGAGCAGAAATAGCCTGCAGAATCACGTAATAAACAGCATTTAAGGATAAAAGATGGCTGACGATTACAAAAAGCTAGAAGAACTGATTAAGTTCCCTTCTGTAGTAGGATTCAGAGTAATTGTTGACTCTACCGTTGTAAACTCTATCGGCGAGATAAAAAAGGTCATAGATACGGTTGAAAAGGACGGAATGAAGGAAATAACAGATCCTCCACGTAAAAGTTCAAAGGGAAACTATGTGTCTTACACCGTACCGGTAAAGGTAACCACACCGGAAAATCTCAAAGCACTCTATCAGAAGATAGGTGCTCTTGACTGCGTAAAGCACGTACTCTAATTAAAGGACTGTTTACCAGGATATAAAGTGTCACACAAAGATCAAAATGACTTAAAGTTCTCATCTGACATGTCCCGCTTTTTAAGCGCAACATGTTATCTGGCAGCTTTAGCTTTAGTTGCAGGAATTCTGTTCGTTGTTCTGAGCTGTTTTAGGATCTCAAGCTATGCTTTTAAAACCTATGAGAGCATCGATAAAATTCCCTACAATAAAGTAGGTGTGCTGTTCGGAACCTCTCCTCTTGGATCAAGTGGGGCTCCGAATGAGTTTTTTACCTACAGGATCATGGCTGCATCTCAGCTCTTTAAGTCGGGTAAAATTGATTACATTCTGGTGTCAGGAGACAACCGCCACGAATCTTACAATGAGCCTCGTCTCATGAAAAGAGCTCTGGTCAAAGCAGGAGTTCCTGCAGAAAGAATTGTTTTTGATTTTGCGGGTATCAGTACGCTAGATTCTGTTATAAGAGCCAGAAAAGTGTTTCTTTTAAAATCTGCAACCTTTATCTCACAGGGTTTTCAGAACGAAAGAGCTCTGTTTATAGCTGACAGGTATGATCTGAAGGCGGTGGGATTCAACGCCATCAATCCTTCATCAGGTTTTATAAACCGCATTGGTATCAGAGAGTTCTTTGCCAGGATCAAGTGTGTTTTTGATGTCTATATTCTTGATTCACAGCCAAAGTTTCTCGGAAAACCTGAGAGCATAGGAAAGAGTGCTCTGCCAAAAGAGCTGTCAAGCAAACCTAAAAAGATGACCTCTCCTTTAAAACAGCTGACTGACAGCGCAGCTCAGTTGCGTCAGGCTGCTCTGATAGCCAAATTTGAGCCTGTTGCAAAACATCTTAGTGATACAGCAAAGCAGATAAAAGCACATCAGGAAAGACTTGAAGTCGAGTATGACTATTCTCAGAATTCACAGGAAGTAACCCGTGAGCAGAATGAAATACTCTCTGAAGAGCAGAATGAAGCCCTGGAACAGGCTTCAGAAGTGGCATCAGAGAGCCTTAATGCAGGAAACAGCAATACTACATATATTGATCCTGTTGAGGTTCAATCTGATGATATCTCTGTACAGACAGAGAAAAAGCCTGCTAAAAAGCCTCGCAGAGTGCGTAAGGACATCAAAAAGTTCAACGGCGATCCATGGGATTATTACTAGAAAGTAAATCTTTCTGATACGGTCTAATTTTTCAGTTTGGATAAAGCATTAAGGAACACTCAGAACATGAATGTTCCTTTTGTTTTTGTGACAGTAAGGAAAAGTCATGGCAAAAATTCTTGTTCTTCAGATTTCTTCGGTGTTTGGCGACGTACAGTCAAACCTTTTAAAACTTCAAAATACCCTAAAAAAAAGCCTAGACAAAGATGAAACTGTTGATCTTGTAGTACTTCCTGAGTTTTTTGCGACTAGCACCGATTATGTAAATCATGCGACAGATGAAAAAGGAGGCTTTATCCTTGATAAGGTAAGAGAATTTGCAAAAATCTACCATACAAACTTTATCGCAGGATCTATCGTCAGAAAAAAAAGAACAAAACTGTACAACACCTCTTTTGCCATAAACCGTGAAGGCGAGATCATAGGCTCCTATGACAAGATCCACCTGTTCAATTATTTTGGCGGTCAGGAAGGAAGTAAATCCTCACCTGGAGACAGGATCTGCACAGTTGATTTTGATTTTGGTAAAACGGGAATTGCAATCTGCTTTGATATCCGCTATCCGTTGCACTTTCACGATATGATGAAACTTGGAGCTAAACTTGTAGTGCTTCCTACCGCATGGATATTTCCAAAGGAAAAGTTAAAGGATGATAATTTCAGACACGACTGTGAGGATATATGGAGAGCCATGTCCAAAACACGTGCCTATGACAATGAGGTTTTCTTTGCTGTATGCAATCAGACCGGTGAAATTTCTCCTGTAATGGAAGGTCTTGGCAATTCTATGATAGTTTCACCTTATGGAAGAGTGATTGCGTCATTAGACACAGCTGAAGGTGTCTTAAAGGCAGATATTGATTTAAATGCAGTAGATACCGCAAGAAAAGAGTTTCCTGTTCAGGAGCTGTTGTAAAGAGTAATCAGCAGTTTTCAGGTATGACTTATTCTATCTTTAACAGTTCTCCTGTAGCTACATCATAATTGGTAACAGCAAGTTCATTTACAGCACTTCTTCTGGCTGTATCAGAGTTGATTCTTCTGCATACTTCCAGTACTTTTATGTTGAACCTGCTGTATATTTCTCTTGCCTCAGGAACGTCAGAGTTTGACAGTAAAAAACGTATTCCCCTTCTGTGAAGCTTTAGACAAAACTCTAACAGTCTGAACTGTTCTGTTTCTTTAAACTTGTCTGACTGATAGGAGGTAAAATTGGCAGTCCTAGAAACAGGGAAATATGGAGGATCAAGATACACAAATGAATTGTCAGGAATAATATCAAACAGAGTGGCGTAATCCTGATTGTAGATAGACACATTCCTGTCATTTAAAAATCTGTAGCAGGCATTTAATGTCGGTACATCACAGATCAGAGGTGATTTATAGTTTCCCATCGGTGTGTTGAAGAAATTCTTTTTAGAAACCCTGTATAGACCGTTATAGCAGGTCTTCATAAGGTAGATGAGTCTTGCCGCTCTTTCAACTCTTGGTCGTTTCAGAAAGTCCTTTTCACGATCCCATGCACGTATCTTTTCGTAAAGAGATTTGTCATATATCAGAGTGGACAGATACATCTCAAGTTCAAAGACGTTTTCCTTGATTTCCTGATAGGCTGCTATAAGCTCAGAATTAGAGTCATTGATAATGGCTTTATTAAAGTTTAATGAAAAGAATAAAGCTCCTGATCCCACAAAAGGTTCAACATAAGTGTCAATATGCTTTGGAATAAGCTGTAACAGGCGATCCACGCTGGTGCCTTTACCACCCACCCATTTGACAAACGGCTTTAAATTTTCAAGAGAATTTCGAGTATGCATATCTGTTTCCACCTTAGGTTATTGTAAATGAAAACAGACTGATTTTAAGCAAATTTAAAAGATTATCTGTAGTTTCTAACTAAGATCTCATCTGCGCTACCTGAACCTACGCGAGAAGGATTGACAACTCTCTTTGCCTTAATAAAAATGCAGTTATAGTCTTTGTATAAATTTTTAATAAATGGAGTTGCAGAATTAGAGAGCATGAATTTGACTCCCCTTTTGTCAAGCAGATCACATAAATTTTTTAATTCACACTGATCAGCTCGAGAAAAACCATCAGAGACATAACTGGTAAAACTGTGTGTTTCAACAGGATCATAAGGAGGATCAAGATAAACAAAATCTCCTTTCTGACAATCTTTACATGTTTCTAAATATGATGCATGTTTTATAGTGATATTCTGATCATTCAGGTATGATGAAATGGCTAAAAACCTGCCAACAACTGGACTAAAAGGACGTTTGTAGTATCCAAAAGGTGTATTGAACTGACCTTTACTGTTTACTCTGAATAAACCATTAAAACAGGTTCTGTTCAGATAGTAGGTTCTGGCGGCCTTTTCAACCGGAGACAGCAGCCTGAATTTTTCAGGATCTCTGTCGATATTCCTTTTTTCAAGAAAAAACTCTTTTGAATTAACATATGTAAAGAGCAGCTCTAACAGAGGCTGAACCTGATTTTTAACTACACTGTAGAAGTTTATGAGTTCTTCGTTGATATCACCTATTACAGCCTTTTTAGGATGGATCTCAAAAAGCATTGCACCTCCACCTATAAAAGGTTCAAAGTAAGTACCGAATGATTTAGGCATATTACATGTCAGTTCTGGAAGAAGCTGCCTTTTACCGCCGGCCCACTTTAAAAGAGGAAGAAGAAACTCATTCATAGACTACCTTTAAGTCAGGGTCAAAAAAAACGGAGACCTAGTCTCCGTTTTTTATTATAAGAAACTGATTATTATTTCTCTGGAATAATTGAAACAACAACAGTTGTCTTTACATCAGGGTGAAGCTGAAGTTCGATATCAAAATCACCAACAGTGCGTAAAACACCATCTGGTAAACGAACTTCTGACTTGTGAAGATCAACACCAGCTTTGATAGCAGCTTCTGCGATATCACGAGTACCAACTGAACCGAACAGTTTGCCCTCATCACCAGCCTGAGCTGAGATAACAAACTTGCCGATTGCAGCCAGCTTCTCAGCACGATCCTGAGCAGCTTTTAACTCTGCAGCAATCTTTGCCTCTAACTGAGCACGCTCAGCTTCAAACTTTGCTAAGTTCTCTTTAGTTGCAAGAACAGCCTTCTTTAAAGGTAACAGGTAGTTACGAGCATAGCCGTTACGTACCTTAACCTTATCACCAAGACCGCCTAAACGGCCAATTTTGTCTAATAGAATAACTTCCATTGTAAGCTCCTAATTAGCGGCTCTGTAGGTCGGTATAAGGTAAAAGAGCCAGGAAGCGAGCACGCTTGATAGCGGTTGCTAACTGACGCTGATACTTAGCGCTAGTGCCGGTGATGCGGCTTGGAACAATCTTACCAGACTCGGTAACATAGTTCTTTAATAAAGCTACATCTTTGTAATCAATCTCGGTAACACCTTCTGCAGTGAAACGGCAGAACTTACGACGGTGATAGTAATGTGCCATGTTTTTTCTCCTTATTCAGCTGCAACTTCTTCAGAAGCTTCTTCAGCTTCTACTTCAGCCTTAGGTGCGCGAGCTTCATCATCGCGTGAACGACGCTCATCACGAGCCTTCATCATAGGTGACTGCTCGGTAACTGGCTCGTTGGTACGAATGATTAAGTTACGGATAATGGCATCATTGAAACGGAAGTTGTTTTCGATTGAATCGATAACTTCCTGATCAGCCTCTACGTTCATTAAAACGTAGGTTGCCTTGTGAACCTTCTGAATTGGGTAAGCCAACTGACGACGGCCCCAGTTCTCTAAACGATGGATCTTACCACCTGACTTCTCGATCTCGCCCTTATAGCGCTCGATCATGCCTGGAACCTGATCTGTCTGATCTGGGTGAACCAGGAAAACGATTTCGTAGTTACGCATTAAAATGCCCCTTACGGTAAAAGTCTGATAAAATCAGTCAGCTTATCAGACAAGGAGACGAATGTAGGTTTTACCTACACGACTGAGTGCAAACATTATACTATTTTTTCTTATCAGTTCAAGCTGTATTTTTTTTGTTCTTTCATGCCTGCCATTATCACAAATTGAACGTTCACACATATGAATCGAGAAAAAAATAGAATGATACTTTCACAAGCACAACTCTCTGCATTCATCAATAATTAGTCAAAACAAACTTACGTTGAAATTTATATCTAAGACACAAGCAATCCTTGTTATATATCTAAACATTCACCTGATTTTTGCCTAATGACACATCTAAATATTAATAAAAGTCTTTCTATGAGCCTTCCTTAGCTGCTCTTATGGCATATGCAACTGTTTTTTAAGCTCACTACCAGGTTAGTATTACCAGAAATAATTATTTCTATCAATAAATATCACTTATAAAAGTTCATCTGAGTTTAATCATGTATAATTCATATAGATGTTTACAAAGGATAACCAAATGAGCGATAAGAAGTTTCTGCCATTACCTTACGGGTATAACAGTTATGAGGAAATAAGGAATGATAACTGTTACTTTGTGGATAAGACCTCATACCTGAAAAATGTTCTTGAAGGCAGTGGCAAGGTACTTCTGTTTACAAGACCAAGACGCTTTGGTAAAACAGTCTTTATGAGTACGCTCAACTCATTTTTAAAGATAAACAAAGAAAATCCAACTGACACCTCAGAACAGCTAAGACTTTTTGAAGGAACACAAATATTAAAAGACACAGAGTTCTGTGAAAAGTACATGGGTAAATATCCTGTTATCTTTATCACTTTAAAGAGTGTGGATGGAGATAACTTTGAAGACGCCTATAAGATGTTTGCCATTGTCGTATCAAAAGTTGCTTCTGAATATGAATATCTTTTAGAAAGTCCTAGGTTAAATGATTCAGATAAGGATAAATTAAAAAAACTCTCAGATATAAGCTTTTTAAGACTGCTTGAGAATTCAGACTATCTGACAAATGCATTAAATACCCTGTCAGAACTTTTATACAAGGAATACGGTAAACTTCCAGTTCTGCTCATAGATGAATATGATGTTCCACTTGCAAAAGCCTCATATCACGATTTACAGAATTCAGTACTGTATAAAGATGTCAAAGGTTTTATAGCCGATTACCATGCAAGAATGGTAACTCTAATGTCAGGCTTCTTAGGTATTCTAAAAGATGAGAACACTCTTACCAAGACAGTTATGACTGGATGTTTAAAGGTAGCTAAAAACAGTATCTTTACAGGAGTAAACAATCTTTATGTAAATACTGTAACTGCAACAGAAAAAGACTATACAGGCTTAATTGGTTTTACCAAGGATGAAACAAACAGATTCCTTGATGACTATGACCTGTCAGAATACTCTTCCCTTGTAAAGGACAACTATGACGGATACAGATTCTATGACAAAGAAATGTTCTGTCCATGGGATGTGGTAAATTTCATTCGTAATAATTACAAACTGAAAATAGATGGTGAATTACAGCAGATACATGCTGACAACTACTGGACAGGAACCACCTCAAGCTCTGCTGTCTATGAATATTTAGGATATCTTACAGATAAAGACACTCAGAAGATGCAGGACCTCATAGATGGTAAGTCAATAAGTTTCAGTCTCAATGATTCCATGAACTATGACAGTCTGTCAGAACACAATCCTGATGACTTCTGGTCACTGCTTCTGCATACAGGTTATTTAACCCTGGACTGGGATAAGACAACAGAAGAACTGTCAAAAGCTAACTCTTCAAGCAAAAACATTTTTGTAAGAATACCAAATCTGGAAATCAGAGAGTGTTTTATACAGAACATTCAGCAGAAGTTTAAGGAACAACTGTCAAAGGACAATACAGCATCCAGTCTTGTAAACAGCTTTTTAGACGGTAAGGCTCAAGAGGCATCAGACATTCTCTTTGACCTGCTGCAACACTACGTATCCGTAAGAGACACTGCAACTAAAGCTCCTCATGAGAATTACTACCACGGATTTTTAAACGAACTGTTTTCAAACTGTAAAGATATCATCAGTAACTATCATTCGAATTATGAATCAGGTGACGGTTATGCTGATATTATCTTTAAGAGTAAAAGAGAAGATAAGATTGTTATTATTGAGTTAAAAGTCTGCACAGGCTCTGAGAGCAGAAAATCCAAAGCCAGAGAAGCTCTATCTCAGATTGAAGGTAAGAACTATTCTGCTCCATACCTTAATAACGATGACATAAACTCTGTCTTTGCTTATGGTATAGCCTTTTCAGGAAAGAACTGTGCTGTTGAAGTTAAGAAAATAAAGTCATCTTCAAAATAAATCTCAAAAGCTTTTTGCTGAATAAAAGACGTGAACAGCCATGCTTAATCTTGTCTTAATTTTTGTTATGAGTTAAAGCATTTTTGACTGACGGATAACTGTATCCATATTGTCAGCAGCGTTGTTAACTTGATAAGATAAAACTCAATAGCCTGAGGTGAGACTTTTCAGGCTATTTTTAACAGCAAAAAATGACTTTTGCTTAACCGTTTTGTGAAATAAACTGTCTTACGACCTCATACATGGCAATACCAGCAGCCACTGAAACATTCAGAGATTCTACTCCCTTAGCCATTGGGATCTTAACAATAGCATCACATTTTTCACGTGTCAGGTGACGCATGCCGCTTTCTTCAGATCCCATTACCAGAGCAGTTTTCTTCTGGAAGTCATAGTCAAAAATTGTATCAGTAGCTTCACCTGCCATACCAACAACTTCAACATTGTGTTCTTTCATCATTTCGATGGTTCTTGCAAGATTGGTTACAGCAACAAAAGGAACCTGCTCTGCTGCACCGTCAGCTGTTTTTCTGGCTACAGGAGTCAGTGAGGCGGACTTGTCCTTTGGAACAATAACAGCATCAGCACCGGCTGCCCAGGCTGAACGCATAGCAGCACCTAAATTTCTTGGATCAGTTACCCCATCAAGGATCAGGAACAGCTGCTTTTCGTCCTCGAGTTTCTCAAGCAGCTCTTCTAAAAATCTTTCGTCCTTTGGTGGTGTGGCAATTACTTCAAGCACAATTCCCTGATGAACACCATTGTCAGTCTTTTCATCAAGGCTGTGGCGCATTGCAACCTGAGGTCTGATGCCTACAGACAGAAGTTTCTGCTCAATCTGGCGAATTCTCCTGTCTTCCTCACGCCCCTTTACCACCCATGCGGCTGTAATCTTTTCAGGTGAAGTTTCAATTGCTGTCAGTGCTGCATTGATACCATAAATAATTTCCCTTGCACGACTCTTTTTCTGATTAACAAACATTATTTTTTACCTTTTTTACTTTTTGATTTTTTCTTGCCTTTCTTTGGGAATTTTATCTGTTCCATATTAACAGCTGATCCATAAGGATTTGATATATACTCTTTTTCAAGCGAGGCGGTATTTTCTTTTCGAGATACCTTCCTCTGCACTTTGTCCTCATCGGCCGCAACTCTGGAAGAAGAAATGTCGGCAAGATTTTTCAAGATCTTCTCTTTATCAGAATGCGGTGCATTTTGACTGATTTTCTGACGTTTTGCAACTAATGCATCGCGCTCTTTTTTCAGATACATAAGCTCTTTCTTGTTCATTGTATCTGGTCTTAAATCAATCTTGTGCTCTTCCTCGTTGACACCTGAAACCACTACTCTTACCTTCTTGCCTACAGCGTAAACCTCTCCGCGGTTTGAAACCAGAGTCTGAGTGCGCTCATCAAACGTCATATAGCTGTCAAAGTTTCCAATGTAGATCATGCCGTCAACGCCATAGTCATCCAAATGAACAAATACTCCAAACTTGGTGCAGGCGGTTACAGTTCCACTGACAACCTCTCCTATAAATTTCTCCATATAGATGCAGGCTAAAGTGCCGTCAACTTCCTGTTCTGCTGTTGCAGCAGCAATTTCTCTGTCCGTACACTTAACACCCAGTGCAACAAGTTCTGCCTTGGTGTATGAGCGTGAACCGATTCTTCCCCAGTCGTGTTTCTGCTCTTTTTCCAGAAGATACTTGATTACACGGTGGAGCTGCAGATCAGCATAACGTCTGATTGGAGAGGTGAAATGAGCATATTTTTCAAGGGCAAGACCAAAGTGGCCAATATTGTCAGGACTGTATTCAGCCTTTGACATACTTCTCAGGATCAGCTCATTGATGATTTTTGCATCCTCACGACCTGCCACAGAATCGGCAAGCTGCATATAATCCTTAGAGGTTGGGCTGTCACCTCCCTTTAATGACAGGCCAAAACGTGCAAGCTGGGTTACCAGAAGGCCGAGTTTCTTCTCCATAGGCTTTGCATGAACTCTGTACAGAGTCTGAGACTGACGCTCCGAGACAAATGAGGCTGCTGCAACGTTTGCTGCAATCATGCATTCTTCAATAAGTTTATGAGCATCATTTCTTTCTAAAGGTTTTACACCTTCAATTTCCATATTCTCATTGAATACAAAGTGTAGCTCATCACTTTCCACAGAGATACCGCCACGGTTACGGCGATCTTTCTTGAAAGCCTGATACAGGTTGTACAACTCTTTGACATCATCCATTACAGGCTTGTGTTCCTCAAAGATGACTGTACCTTCAGAAATCATCTGCCAGGCTTCAGTGTATGTAAGTCTTGCGTGTGACCTCATTACGGCAGGATAGAATTTGTAGGAGTCAATCTTGCCCTGTTTATTTATCACCATCTCACAGGTCATACAGAGTCTGTCAACATCTGGATTTAAAGAGCAGATCCCGTTAGACAGTTTTTCCGGCAACATTGGAATTACAAAGTTAGGAAAATAGCAGCTATTGCAGCGATTTACAGCCTCCTTATCAAGAAGTGTCCCCGGTTTTACATAGTAGGAAACATCAGCAATAGAGACAAACAGTCTCCAGCCTGTTCCCTCCTTTTTACAGTAAACAGCGTCATCAAAGTCTCTTGCGTCCTCACCATCAATGGTAACCAGCGGAAGATCTCTTAAATCCACTCTTCCATGTATGTCCTTTGCAGAAACCTCATTTGGAATTCTTGACAGTGATTTAATCAGGTTATCAGGCCATACATGAGGAATATCATTGCGCAGTACAGCCATTACGATAATGTTGTTGAGATTGCCTATGTCCTTTACCACTTCACGTGTCTTTACAAGGAAGCGGTTTAAACCTACACGCTTTACAATCTGAGCAATAACGACGTCACCTGATTTTGCCTCGCCAAGATCTGAAGCTGACGCAAAATCAAAGTACATCTCCTTTAAGTTAGCCTCATCTGGCATTAAAGAGGCCTTCTTCTTGCCAAAGAGCATAATTCTGCCGAGCACACACTGACGAACCTTGGTCAGATTCCTTACAAAGGCAATGTCACTTGATCTGGTAACCACAGCTTCAACCTCATCATTTGGCATGATCACAAGATCAGTATTTAGATGATATTCCTTTCCGGTTTCATCAGAGATCACGTAGCAGAAATGCTTAACGTCGTCCAGTCCCTTTAAAAGAGGATCTTCTACTGATCTGACTTTGGCTGTGATAACTTTAATCTCGCTTGGAACAGCATAAACTTTCCTGTCGCAGATCTGCTCTAGAGCGCCTTTTGCAACCAGATCATCAAGAGTATTGAAATAATCTTCAGTCCTGTATCTGCCGATATCGCCTTTAAAGCCCACTGCGCCAAGCAGGCTGGCACACAGACCGAAGTTGCTACTTTTTGAAAAATCTAGCTGATACATGGCGGCAACGGCATAGAGTGCAACTCTGAAATCTCCATCGATTTTGCCTTGTGGAGCAGATTTTAATGACAGAAGAGAAGTCAGTCTCTGTTTTTCTGAATTGATGTTCATAAAATGTCCTTAAGAGGAACGAGCCTCTGCTCTTGAAAAGAGTTTAGAGAAGCACTCTGCCTGTAAACTCTCTATAAATTCTTTATAAGTCTTAATGTTAGATAACTGCTGTTAAATCAATTATAGGTGATAGTTTAATCTTTATGAGAGTTTAAATATTCAAATCTGAACTTTTTTTTGACAATATCCATGTACTGTAGCTTACGATGAAAGTTGCTGAAATGAACTGCAGTATGGCAGTTTTTTTTCTCTCTACAACGTTAAGCTACATATGTTTTCACGTTATTCTGAGCTGAACAGCTGAAATTTTCACGTTTTATTGGTTCGTTAAGTTGTAAATTTTCACGTTTTATTGATTTATTAAACTGTAAAAATTCACGTTTTATTGATAAATATATTAAAAAAACACGTTTTTGAGATTTCTGGTAACTTAAACTTCTGTCTCTGCCAATAAACTGTAATCTACAGGAATAACTCCAGAATATCATTGAGCATCCAGCGCCCCTTCTCCGTAAGAGAATACCCTGTATCAGAGAACTTTAAAAGACCTTCATCTCTTGCCCTGTACAGTTTTTCTTTTACTGCTGAAAAATCAAGAGAAGTGGTATGTTCAAACTCATCATACCCGGTTTCATCAAAAACTCTCAGACGGTTGAGCATGAACTCAAATGGAAGATCGGTCTTTTTTACTTCAAAGAAATTATCCTTTCTCTGCTCAACGTCCTCCATGTAGGCTTTAGGATCCTGACGGTTAGCTCTTCTGCAGGTTTTATCACCGGTTTTTATTTTTGAATGAGCTCCGGCTCCGATCCCGAAATAATCATAGAAAAACCAGTAGTTGATATTGTTCTGACAGCGTCTGTCCCTAGTATAACCAGATACTTCATATCGGTTAAAACCAAGTTCACTCAAAAGAGAGAATCCCTGATTTTCAATATCTGCAAGGCAGTCCTCATCTGGGAGTTGCGGAGGATGAGATCCAAAATATGTATCCTCTTCTAATGTCAGCTCGTACCACGACAGATGATTACAGCCTAAAGAGGCGGCTGTTCTGAGATCTGACAGAGCCTTTTGAGCGGTCTGAAAAGGAAGACCGTGCATGATATCAATATTGAAATTTTTAAATCCTGCTTTTATAACGCTCTGACAGGCTTTTACAGCTGTTTCTGAGTCATGAATTCTGCCCAAAAGCTTCAGTTCCCTGTCATCAAAGCTCTGAACTCCAAGACTGATCCTGTTTATTCCAAGACTCTTATAGTCTTTTAAGGAGGCAGGCGAAACAGTTCCCGGATTTGCCTCCATGGAAATTTCACACTCATCCATACAGTACGGATAAATTTCCTTTAAAAGCTTTTCCATAAGCGAAGGAGGAAACAGAGATGGAGTACCGCCACCGAAGTAGACAGCATTAAATTTTCTGCCTGATAAAAGATTTACATTCTGATAAAAATCAGAAAGCAGAGCATTAAGATATGACTCATCAGTACATACGCTCCTGTTTTTAGGATAGGAATTAAAATCGCAGTACGGACACTTGCGTATGCACCATGGATAATGAACATAGAGACTTACAGGAAGCGGAACTGTCATGAAAGATTATGCTCTAGCTTATAGGTTAATGCCTGCAGTGCCCTTGCTCTGTGAGAGATCAAATTTTTAATCTGAGGAGGCAGCTGAGCTGCAGTACAGTTTCTTCCGGTAACAAGGAACAGAGGATCATAACCGAATCCGCCAGAACCTAGTTCCTTTAATCCGATTGCACCTTCCCATGATGACAGTACAGTCAGAGGCACAGGATCGTCGGCATGTCGAACCAGACATAAGGCACAGTAGTATCTGGCTGTTCTCTTACCTTCAGGAACATTTTTCAGCTCTTCGAGCAGCTTTGTGTTGTTTGCTCTGTCGTCTCCGTGTTCACCGGCGTAACGGGCAGAATAAATACCGGGAGCTCCGTTTAAGGCATCAACAGCAAGCCCCGAATCATCAGCAAGAGCCCACATGCCTGACTTCTCACTGGCGTATCTTGCCTTGATAATGGCGTTTTCCAGAAAACTTCTGCCGTTCTCCTCAGGAGAATCGATTCCAAGAGTCTTCTGCAGAACAATTTTAAAACCAAGAGGTTCCAGAATGGCGCGAAACTCTCTGGCCTTTCCCTCATTTCCAGAAGCTAGCACTAATGTTTTTTCCATAAAAACCACTGCCCTTTTATTTGTATGTCTATTTCTTATTTAACTTTTTCAATGCTTCCTGAGCTGCCTTTGTAATTACAGTTTCAGCTGACAGATTGAAGAAAGAATATTTAGCCAGAGTCTCTACAGTCAGACCGTTTTCCATGGCTAAGGCTAAAAGCTGAGCTATCTTATCACCTTTAAAGGCACAAAGCTCTGCTCCTAGAATTTTATGTGTTCTGACTGAAGTATAGATACTCAGCATTCCGCCATCCTCTCTTAACCCTCTGAAATGCCCCTGAGACAGTCTTACTTCTGTTGTGATAAATGTATCCCCAGTTTCCCTGGCATAATCGCGCATCTCATTTAAAGTTTTTCCTGCAATGGCAAGAACAGGATCGGTAAACACGATATCAACTCTTATCTGAGTGCGTCTTTTGTTTAAGTCCGGGAATGTTGCGGCATTGGCTCCTGCATCAAAGCCTTCTGATCTGGCAACTGATGACAGGTGATCTGAATGGCAGACATCACCTGCTGCAAAAATATTGGCAACTGAAGTCTGCAGAGTACCTGGATCAACACTAATACAGCCGGTTCTGTCGAGTTTTACACCTATATTCTGCAGATTCATACCTGCAATATTCGGGATCCTGTCAGTTGCGGCAACCACACTCTGCATATGCAGATAGTTTTCATAGCCGCGATCGTCGATGTAGTAGATTGCATAACCTTCATCTTCCTCATCTTCCATTGAGGTGATGAAAGTATCCACATATAAATTGAACCTTGAGGAGAGCATCTGATGCGCTACTGTAAGAATAGTATCGTCAGTCAGTGACCAGAGTTTTCTCTGACCGAACACCGCCACATCAACACCAAGATATGACAGAGCCTGTCCCAGTTCCAAACCTATTTTGGAGCTGCCAAAGACGGCTACTGATTTTGGCAGTTTTTCAAGTTCAAAGAATTCATTGGTGGTTAAAATATTCTTAAGTCTGGACTGTTCGTACGTTACAAGGGGAGACGAGCCTGTTGCAATGACTGCTGTCTTAAAGGTTATTTCTATGCAGCCGTCAACAATAACTGTATGTGAGTCTGTAAATTTTGCCTTGCCTCTTATTCTTTTACTCTCGGGAATTCTATACATAAAGGAGAGCACTTCAGAAGTGGCTCTTGCTCTTACAGCTCTGAGAGACACCATCACGTTGGAAGTATCAGGCTTAACTTTTGTGGCAAAGGAAATACCGCATTCATCAAGATTTTCTATAGCATGCAGAGACAGACCCGCATCCATCAGCAGAGACACCGGCAACTCGCCAGATCTCTGAGCTGTGGTACCTAGGGGGCCTGAATCCACAATGACACAGTCCTGACCATTTTCCACAGCACTTTTGTAGGCTTCAATGCCTGCAGTACCGGCACCTATAATCAGTGTCTGGCACTCTACCTTTCTAACATCCATGCTATCTGATATCCATGTGATTGTCTTTTGATTATTATTAGAAGATCCAGTATCTGAACAGGGTCACTCTTTATGCAGATAAATTAGCACAAATACAATGACGATTGTAGTATTTGAAAAGCTGAAAATGAATAGTGCACATAAAACAGTCAGCAGGACTGGTAAGAACAGACACTTTCATTCTGTAGGATTTTGCCTTATAAAAAAGAACAGCAGTCTGATAAAATACTGCTTTAATTTAAAATCGTGATATTAAAGACTACAGGTCAGCACTTTTATGAACTATTCAGAAATACAAAACTACAAGGGACTCATTTTCGATCTTGACGGAACTCTTATCAATTCAATGCCCTACCATGCACTGGCCTGGAAGCAGGTTGCAACTGAACACGGTTTTGACATTGATATAAAGGACATTTACGCCATGGGCGGATCGGCAAGTCGCGATATTGCGGCATATTACAAAAATAAAGGCGAACCTGTCGGTGATATCGATGAATATGTCAGAAGAAAAATTAGCATTTTTCAGGAAAATATTCCTAGGATTGAAGTTTTTGACAGGATCTTCAGTGAACTAAAAGTCGCAAAAGCTATGGGGATCAGAATTGCTGTCGGCACTGGTACAAGAACAGCAAACGCTACAAGAATTTTAAAGGAAAAGGGACTTATTGACTATATTGATGCTTTGGTTACAGCTGATGATGTTACCAGACACAAACCAAATCCCGACACTTTTCTTGAAGCTGCCAGAAAACTTGAACTTAAAGCTGAAGACTGTCTTGTGTTTGAAGACGGACAGTTAGGGATCAAAGCAGCTCTCAGAGGTGGTTTTGACTGCATCGAAGTTAAAGACAATGAAATGATCAATTACTTTGTGTGTGACAGATAGGCTAAAACTGAAGACAGAAAAACGCAGTCATACTCATCTCAAAGAAAGGTGCCTGTACTGGTGTACGGCACCTTTCTTTTGTCTGACAGATTCAGCTGGATCTTTTATAAGGAGATGAATTAACCTAAATACTCAACATGATCTTCAGGCAGAGTAACACCATCGTCATTATTCTGAGCGGAGTCACCTCTTAAAGGACGGGACATTCCTGGAGCTGCAGGTTCAAATCCACGGTGAAATGGTGATTTATGCATGGATGAACCATTTTCAGGCTTCTTAATGGTGATTGTGGAAATCTTATCCTTATAAATCATCTGCTGATGATGCTTTACATCTGTAATGCTGATGGTAAAGGCATCAAATGCACTTACAAGGCCCTCAAACTTCACTCCTGTGATGAGAAAAATGCTTACAGGAGTTCTGCTTTCCATCAGCCACTTTAACGCTGCATTCTGACCTTTACCCTGCACAAAGGCGGAAACCAGCCCCTTCTGCCTGTCACGTCCACGATTTGGTCTGTTTGATTTGTTCAGTCGCGGACCGCCATGAAAACCAGGTTTGTTCAGTTTAAATGACTTATGCTCACCGCTTCTGTTATTGTTAAATTCTTCCAAAATACACGCTCTATATATATAAGCTTAAATAGGTTACGTTCAGTCCCGGTAAGGAAACTGAAAATATCTGCGTTGTGATGTGTCTAATTTAGCATGAAAAAGAGTTCAAATAAACGCTTATTATGCAAAGTAGGGTCTTTTTTGCCATAAATGATCTAATTGATTTAAACGAGCAAAACAGCGGTTGTCATTGAGTGACATGAAGTGGTCTTCGTTGAAGAGCATATCATTTGCTCATGTATTTCCATTATCTTTACATCTGACTGTAGATCATGCTTAAAGATACTGGACTTTCTTTTTAACGTAAGGTCATAACTGCAGTAAACGGCAAAAAAAATGCTTTAAAAAGACAGCCATATGGCAGGATTTGTGGAAAACTTATCTGAACTGACATCACTGATTAGACTATGAGTATCTGATGAACTGCCAGATGAGAAACAATTGTGCACAGTCAGAGACCACGCACAATCTGATACATAAAAAAGAGACAATAAAGAAATTGTCAGATTAGGCTTTCTGAGCTTCTTCTAACAGAAGACCTGTCAGACGAAGATCAAGTCCCAGTACTGATAAGGCTTTGATGTAATGTCCCATGGATACAGAAGGAAGACCGTCTTCAATTGAGCCTAGAGTTACACGGGTAGTATCCATTAACTCAGCCATTGATGTGGCAGTAATTCCCTTCTTGATACGTGCTGTTTTTATGCCTTTGCCAAGCTTACGCAAGGCCCCCTCTGCAGCTGCAGATAACTGAATTTGTTTTTTCATATAGTTTATAACTTTCAAGTTTTCTAAGGTGATGACATGTCCTGTGAGCGACAATGAGACATGTCTGTTTTTGTAGTTATATTTTACATACTATCAGTACCAGTTATCAATAAATTTTACAGACAAAAAAATTTTTTTGTTTCACTAAGTTATGCTTTATGAAATTTATTTTCATTTACAAATAATTGTTTTGTTGTATAAAAGTGTCACAAAAAAAAAGAAAATTCTAGTGCATCTTTGCTGTTAAAGTGCATTTAACACACAATGTGACTTTTAATTTACACAGATGCATATAATGCTGAAAGCATTATGAATAATTATTAACTGACTATCATAAAAACAAACATTTAGGGCTGAAAACTATATAAATAATTTTACAGTGAGGACGTTATGTTTTCCTTCAACAATCTTACCTTTAGAAGCAAAATCGTTGGCAGTTTTGTCATTCTTATTCTGCTGACTGCTGTTCTTGTTGCAACATCTGTATACAAAATCTCATCCACACGTGAGATTACCATTGATAAAATCGAAAATCTGAACGTTCGATATGAAAGAACCAGAAAGGCTCTGGACTCCTTTTACAATTTACACTTTCAGGTCAGAAAAATTGTCACTGATGCAGAAAACAGTGAATCCTACATTTCAGAATCAGAAGCTCTGATTGATAAGGCAAAAAAAGCTGCTGATGCTCTGCAGACAACCCGCTATCCAAAAGAGATAGGTGCAATTAAAAATAATGCCAGAGAATATATTGATACATTAAACAATATGCTAATTCCTGCCATCAGAAAAAACGATCTCAATCTTGCAAGAAATGTGGTGCTCGGCTCTATGAACCAGAACTTTCTGACTATCTGTTCAAATATGGCTGTCGTCAACGGTAATCAGATAAGAGAATCAAAGACCGATATAAACTCAATCAAAAGTCATGGCACATATATAACAATCTTTTCATGCACCGCCTTCGAGATCCTTGTTGCAATCATTTTTACCTACTTTATTCCAGAGAGTCTGGCAAAACGTATCAGAGAAATCACAGGTCAGGCAAAAAAGATTGCTGCCTGTGATATGAGATTTGAAATCAGTAATTACAGAAAAGATGAACTCAGCCCTTTAGCTGATTCTTTAGAGGAAATGAGAAAGGTATGGCAGAAGGATATTGCTGCAATCGTCAATGTATCCAACAGCCTTGGCAAAATCATAGATGTGCTGTCTGAAGCCTCAGATAAAATCGGGGACACAGCTGAGGATAATCAGAACAGAGCCATTACAGTTGCAGCTGCATCTGATGAGATGGTATCCACCACTCAGGACATAGCGAGCAACTGTGAGCATGCCTCTGCTACAGCTGATGAATCAACACGCACTACAACAGAAGGCGTAAGCAAGGTTCAGTCAATCATCAGTAAGATAGAAGCTCAGGTTGATAAATCAAAGGCTGATGCAAAACTTGTTCAGAAACTGGCAGATCAGGCACAGAAGATTGGATCAATTGTCCAGACTATTGATGAAATTGCATCACAGACAAATCTTCTGGCATTGAATGCTGCAATTGAAGCAGCCCGTGCCGGTGAGGCCGGTAAGGGATTTGCTGTGGTTGCAGATGAGGTTAGAGCACTGGCTTCAAGAACATCGAGCTCCACACAGGAAATCACCCGCATGGTTACAGGTGTTCAGAATGATGCTAAAGACGCAGATGATGCAATGCAGGTATCTGTAAAGGTTATGGACGGACTGTCAGAGGAAAGTTCACTGATTGAGCAGATCCTAAACGAGTTAACAGATAAGGTTAAAGAGGTATCGGGTCAGATCACACAGATTGCAACAGCTGCAGAACAACAGACAGTTGCCACATCCGAAATTTCTTCAAACATGAAGAACATCACTGACGGCTCTAAAGCACTCAATGGAGCAATTTCAGATATCGAGACAAATATCAAAGACTCAAATGATCAGGTTGTAAAACTCATGAACATGGTAGCTGAGTTTAAAGTTTAACCTAATAAAGATAACATTAGTTAGTCAGACATAGTTAAAAACGCAAATCTGAAAGGTTTGCGTTTTTTTTGCTTCTGAAAAGACAGAAAGAGATTACACCAAACTCGTTATGAAAACAATTTTGAAATTTGAAGATGGTGCCCAGAGACGGAATCGAACCGCCGACACGGGGATTTTCAATCCCCTGCTCTACCGACTGAGCTATCTGGGCAAAAGAAATGATTTTTTTGAATTTTAGATGGTGCCCAGAGACGGAATCGAACCGCCGACACGGGGATTTTCAATCCCCTGCTCTACCGACTGAGCTATCTGGGCAACGGCGAATATTAAAACACATAACCCCTTTTCAGTCAAGAAAATTTTGTTCAAAAAGAACATATTTTTTCAATCATCCAAACAAACGCCTTATAAATCGCATTTATTATTTTTAGACCGATCTGCAAAAACTAAATTGATTTATTAAAACTGTCTGAATTTGCTACAGATGCAGATGACATGAGTGCAAGTTCAACTGCAAATGAAAGATGGTATGGAGGGATTTTTGTTTACCTTACTTAATCTATGCTGCTAAATAACATTCACAAAAAAAAGCCTCGTAACTGCCAGAGAAGCGGAAACGAGGCTTTTCTTAGGATTAAAATTTAAATAAATCTACCGTGGCAGACCTTGAACTTCTTGCCAGAACCGCACGGACATGGATCATTGCGTCCGATGTGCATTCCTGCGTATTTCTTGGCTTCTTCACGCATTTTCATTTCTTCATTACGATCTTCAATAGCCTTCTGCTCAGCTGCTGCCTCTTCAGGTGACTTGAGTCTTACCTGAATTCTGCAGAGAATTGAAACTACCTGCTCCTTCAAGTTATCAAGCATCTTTGAGAACAGATTGAATGACTGGATCTTGTACTCATTCTTTGGATTCTTCTGGGCATATCCCTGAAGACCAATACCTTGACGCATATAGTCCATTGCTGCAAGATGCTCCTTCCACAGAGTGTCGATGCACTGGAGCATTACCTGTTTTTCAAGCTGCTTCTGATTCTCAGGTCCGATAACATCACACTTCTTCTGATACATCTCATGACCTAAAGCAATGATCTTCTCGCGAATATCATTTTCAACAAGCTTGTCATTTTCCTTCATCCACTGCACTACAGGGGCATCCAGGTTGTATACAGCGGCAAGGCGCTTCTGTAAGCCTTCAAGATCCCACTGCTCTGGTAATGAATTTGGCTGAATGTAATCAGAAATCACATTGTCCAAAACATCCTCAAAGATAGTGTGAATAGTCTCTGAGATATCCTTACCTTCTAAAAGTGCATTACGCTCCTCATAGATAACTTTACGCTGCTCATTTGCAACGTCATCGTACTCAAGCAGGTTCTTGCGGATATCAAAGTTGCGGGTTTCAACCTTACGCTGAGCTGACTCAATAGCTCTGGTGATGAACTTGTGCTCTAAAGGCTGACCGTCGTCCATACCCATCTTTTTCATGAAATTCTTCAGCTTCTCTGAGCCGAACAGTTTCATCAGGTTGTCATCCATTGACAGGTAGAAACGTGATGAACCAGGATCACCCTGACGGCCGGCACGACCGCGGAGCTGATTATCAATACGGCGTGACTCATGACGCTCAGAACCAATGATATGCAGACCACCGGCCTTTAATACGTCATCATGGCGTTTCTGCCAGTCTTCCTTAACTTTGGCAATCTGTTCAGGAGTAGGGTTTTCGCCAAGCTCATCAATATCAGCCTTCAGATTACCACCTAAAATAATATCAGTACCACGACCTGCCATATTGGTTGCGATAGTTACAGTACCTGGACGACCTGCCTGAGCTACAATGTAGGCTTCCTTTTCATGGAACTTGGCGTTCAAAACCTGATGTTTAATGCCTAACTTGTCCAGAAGATGTGACAGTTTCTCAGAATTCTCAATTGAGATGGTACCGACTAAAACAGGTCTTCCCTTAGCAATAGTCTCTTTAATATCATTAACAATTGCCTTGTACTTGTCATCTTCAGTCAGATAGATAAGATCTGGCATGTCGTTACGGATCATAGGTCTGTTGGTTGGTAGCACAACTGTCTGCAAACCATAGATCTGCTGGAATTCGTAAGCTTCGGTATCGGCAGTACCGGTCATACCGGCAAGTTTCTTGTACATACGGAAGTAGTTCTGGAAAGTAATTGAAGCCAGAGTCTGATTTTCAGAGTGGATCTCAACACCTTCCTTTGCCTCAATTGCCTGGTGCAGACCTTCAGACCAGCGACGTCCAAGCATCTTGCGGCCTGTATGCTCATCGATGATTAAAACTTCACCGTCTTCAACTACATAATCCACATCTCTCTTGAACAGAGTATGGGCTCTTAGGGCTGCCATAACGTGGTGCAACAGTGTAATGTGCTCTGAAGAGAAAAGCTTGTCCCCCTCTTTGAGAAGTCCTGCCTTAACTAAAGAGTTCTCAATCTTAATCTGTCCACGCTCAGTCAGGTAAGCCTGTTTAATCTTAAGATCCAGTGTATAGTCACCTTCGCCTGTATAGGTTTCGGTATCCTCTTTTTCCTGGAAGATTAACCCCGGAATAAGCTTATCTACAGCCTGATAAAGTTTTGAACTGTTCTCAGCTGCACCTGAAATGATTAAAGGAGTTCTTGCCTCATCAATTAAAACAGAATCAACCTCATCGACCAGTGCGTAGTTAAGCTCTCTCTGCACTTTCTGCTCTAAGGAGTAGGCCATATTGTCACGAAGGTAATCAAAACCGAACTCGTTATTGGTACCATAGGTTACATCACAGGCATAGGCAGCTCTCTTTTCGTCAGGCTTCATGCCTGGAACATTTACACCTACTGTCATACCTAGCAGGGTATAGAAAGGTCTTGACCAGTCACTGTCACGGCGGGCCAGGTAATCATTGACTGTAACAACATGAACACCCTTTCCTGCAAGAGCATTCAGATAGCATGGCAAAAGAGCTGTCAGAGTCTTACCTTCACCGGTTTTCATTTCAGCGATACGGTTGGCATTTAAAACAATACCACCCATCAGCTGTACATCAAACGGACGCAGACCAAGAGATCTTTTTGCAGCTTCTCTTGCAACCGCAAAAACCTCAGGCAGAAGGGCTTCTAAAGACTCGCCTTTTGCGACACGCTGCTTAAACTGCTCAGTAAGATCTTTAAATTCCTCATCTTTTAATGACTGATATTTGCTCTCAAGGGCATTTATTCCCCTGACGATCTTTGATAACTTGCGAACAGTTCTCTGATTACTACTACCAATGATTTTGGTAACTATGGAAGTGACAAACATTTTTTTATTTCTTAATAATTGATCAGTTGAATTAATATGGTTAACAATACCGTGATTATACCTTATGAGGCACGATAAATACTGTATATATTTACGTATATGCGGACTGTGTTCAGAAAATTCAAGTAAAAACGAAAGAAATGGGACAAAAAGGCAAAAAAAAAAGAACAGCCTCAGCTATTCTTCCTTAATATTGGAGCGGGAAACGAGGTTCGAACTCGCGACCCTAACCATGGCAAGGTTATGCTCTACCAACTGAGCTATTCCCGCATCCGATGTGAGACATTATAGATGATTTTTTTTATTCGTCAAGTTTTTTTTTATTTTTTTAGAATGTCTCTAATCATGGTTCATTTTATGTAGACATGCAGAATTTTGTATATTTCAAAATTCACCTCAAAACACTAAGGTATTTAGAGAATTGACAAATAGACAAAATATAACCCCCATCAATAATTGTATTATTTTCACTTTTAAAATTTTATATAATTTATTTTTATAATTATAAATCATATAATTAGTAATATTTATCAATAGTTTTATTGTACAAATTTATTTAAATTTTGCTATCAACTCAACAATATTCTAATTGTTTTTAGGTTAGATTAGAGCAACTAACCTAAAATTATATCGGGTAAGATTTCTAACTTATTCTAACTATCCAATATTACAAAAATAAAAAAAAGTGAACTTTTGACGCAAACAAAAACAAAGGGGCTTTATTCATATGTCTTTTCTAAATAACCTGCCTTTCAGAACGAAGATCTTCTGCAGTTTCTTCTGCCTTATTTTTCTTACAATTATTCTTGCCACTACGTCCTCACTGTCAATTTCGTCAGCAAGAGCTAGAGCAATTGAAAAGATTGAATTCCTGAATGTCAGATACGAAAGAACCAGACGTGCTCTTGATTCTTTCTATGAAATGAATTTTCTGTCAAAAGCTCTGGTTTCAAACGAAGGCAACACTGATGAACTTATCAGCAGGTCAACTTCTCTTATGGAAAAGATGCAGTCCTGTGCAGATGCACTGCAGATGACAAGATTCCCTAAAGAAATAGGTGCCATAAAAGAGAGTGCAAAGACTTACCTTACAGCATTCAGAACAGATTTTCTTCCTCTAATCAGGAATGGGAAACATGAAGAAGCCAACAGAGTTTTCATAAATTCCCTGAATCATCAGTTCATGACAATCTGTGACAATATGGTGGCAGTTAACGGTTATCAGCTCAGAGAAACCAAAAAGGCTATGTCATCAATAAAAAGTTCAGGCACATATATAACTATTGTCACCTGCACAGTCTTTGAAATTCTGATTGCAATCTTTTTAACCTATCTTATTGCCAATAACCTGCGAGCACACATCAAGTCAATTTCCAGACTTGCACTTGAACTTGCAACCGGTAATATGACAAGAAAACTCAATACAGGAAGAAAGGATGAGTTCAGACTTCTTCTTGTAGATCTTGAAAAGATGAGAGCCTCATGGCAGGAGAGTATTTCAAAGGTTATTGCTTCAGCTGAAAAACTGAAGGGAGTAATCGAAAAATTAACAGATACATCTGATTTAATCAGCAGTACAGCTACAGACAATCAGAACAGAGCATTAACTGTAGCTGCAGCATCTGACGAAATGGTATCAACCACTCAGGATATAGCACAGAACTGCGAGCACGCATCCACAGCAGCAGAAGAATCAGCAAAAGCTACAGAAACATCTGTAGCCAAGATTCAAAACGTAATCGATAAAATCAATGAGCAGGTAATAAAATCAAGAAGTGATGCCCAGTTAGTGCAGAAACTTTCAGAGCAGGCCCAGAAGATTGGTTCAATCGTTCAGACAATCGATGATATTGCTGCTCAAACAAATCTGCTGGCCCTGAATGCGGCCATTGAAGCTGCTCGTGCAGGAGAAGCCGGTAAGGGATTTGCTGTGGTAGCTGACGAGGTACGAGCTTTAGCCTCAAGAACCTCCAACTCAACACAGGAAATCACAAACATGGTTCAGATGGTTCAGACTGATGCAGGTCAGGCTGATGAGGCCATGCAGGTATCAACAAAGGTAATGGATTCACTTGCCAGCGAAAGTGGCGAAATTGAAGAGATCCTGCATACTCTGACTACCAAAGTAAACGAGGTATCAGGACAGATCACCCAGATTGCAACTGCAGCAGAACAGCAGACAGTTGCAACCTCAGAGATATCATCCAACATGAAAAAGATCACCGATGGCTCAAAGGAACTTGCCGATGATCTTGTGGATGTTAATGAGGATATAAAAGAGACAAACGGTCAGATTTCAGTTCTGTCTGACATGGTTTCCACATTCAAAGTTTAAAAGTCATAAGAACCTTTTTAACAAAATTTTAAGGCACGTAAGTATCAGCTTATGTGCTTTATTTTTTTAAGCAATCTTCATTCCCACGCAAAAATTTTATAAAGGATTAACACTAATAATAAGAATTATTGTTAACTGGTTCATATTTTTTTACAGAAATTTGTGAATTTGCACTTGTATTAAACTATTCACTGAATATTTCTGGTGCAATGCCGACTATATTATATATACCGTACTAACTACGGAATAAAAACAGGGGCGGACAATACCTAACAAAAAAAAGAAGGGAACGCTATGAATTTTTTATCCAGTATGACAATTAAGAAAAAGTTAATTTTAAGCTACCTTTTACTGGTTGTAGTTTCTATTATTCTTTCATGGACCTCCATTTCAAACTGCATAACCAACAAGGATGTGGCAGGTTTTGTTCACACCACTCTGTCAGAGCGCTATGGAAGAACCAGAGCAACTGCTGATTATGCGTTTGCGGTTAATACTATTATCCAGAGTATCAACGACGGAGCATCATACGACAGCGCTAAAGCTGAACTCAGTTCAAATGTTGCAAAAATGCAGTCTGCAGCTGAAAAACTGCAGATGGCAAGATACCCAACCGAGATCGGAGCTGTAAAGCAGGCAACTTCTGAATTCATCACACTGCTCAATTCAGGGTATATTCCATTGGCTCAAAGTGGCAATACAGAAAAGGCAACCTTATTCTACACAACCAAGATGCTGAAGGATTTTATTATCATTCAGGAGAATGTTGTAAAAGTTAACGGTTACCAGATAGCTGTTTCCAAAGACAGAGTAAAAGGGATCACAAGCAACACTCCTCTGGTGATTGCTGTATGTCTTGCTCTTTTCTCAATTTTAGTGGCTGTTGCAATTATCCTTACCATGCCTAAGGCAATTTCAGACATCATCGGTCAGGCTGTACAGTATGCAAAAGTACTTGCTTCAGGAAAGCTCAATCATGAAATTGTCTGTCACAGACATGACGAATTCAAACCTCTGCTCGAAGCTCTGGAAAAAATGAGAACATCCTGGCATAACAGTATTTCTCAGATTCAGGATGTAACACACAATGTCCATTCAACAATGAGTGATATTGAAGCCTCATCTACAGAAATCCGTCAGACAGCAGAGGAAAACCAGTCCCATTCTCTGACTGTTGCGGCAGCATCTGACGAAATGGTTTCAACAACTGCTGATATTGCAAAGAATTGCGAGCAAGCATCTGTAAGTTCAAACGAATCATCACAGATCACATCTAGCGGTATTCACAGAGTTCAGGAAACCATTGATAAACTTGATAAACAGGTGGAAAGATCAAAACAGGATGCCCAGCTTGTCAAGAACCTTGCAGATCAGGCTCAGAAGATCGGAACTATCGTTCAGACTATTGATGATATCGCATCTCAGACCAACCTGCTGGCTTTAAATGCTGCTATTGAGGCTGCCAGAGCAGGTGAAGCCGGTAAGGGATTTGCCGTGGTGGCAGATGAGGTTCGTGCTCTTGCTTCAAGAACTTCCTCTTCCACTCAGGAAATTACAAGAATGGTATCTCAGGTTCAGAATGATGCTAATGTTGCTGACGAAGCCATGCAGACTTCTGTAAAGGTAATGGACGGTATTTCCACAGAAACCGCTCAGTTGCATACAATCTTAAGTGAGGTTACAGACAAGGTAACCGAGGTTAATGCCCAGAT
The DNA here is from genome assembly GCA_934218695.1 of uncultured Succinivibrio sp. Classification (GTDB taxonomy): domain Bacteria; phylum Pseudomonadota; class Gammaproteobacteria; order Enterobacterales; family Succinivibrionaceae; genus Succinivibrio. The sequence goes on along the minus strand of CAKQDA010000008.1, from coordinate 28,375 downwards.
CACTCAGATTGCAACAGCAGCTGAACAGCAGACTACAGCAACATCAGAGATTTCTTCAAACATGAAGAGTATCACTGACGGTTCAAAGAACCTTGCTCAGGAGCTGCAGATTGTCAACGGAAGTATTTCCAGCACACATGAAGAGATCAGCAGACTCTCCGAGATTGTTAACAGGTTTGAGATTTAATCTTCATATTATCATTAACTGAATAACCTAAAGCGCAGGCCGTATTCTCGTGAGTATGGCCTGTTTTTATGACAGCACTGTCAAATAGACATATTCTTTTGCTAAATTTCACAAGATTTTGATAAAATCTTCGCAATTTTTTTATATTCTTCTATTATTCACAAACAATGTACTCAGTTTTGCCATACATAGTTTGTTCTGGAGAAGCAATGTCATTTACTTCATTTTTACTCAAAACAGTCGAAACACTTACCCCTTTTACTACACTCTCTTCACTGTCTGCAAAGCTGACAGATGTGCCAATGGGTAAATTCACTCAGTTTCTCATCAGAAACTTCATCAAAACCTTCAGTATCAACACAGATGAAATTGCAAACAAGGATCTTGAATCATATAAAACTTTCAATGATTTCTTTATAAGAAAACTCGAAGCCAACGCAAGACCACTGGACAAAGACTGCCTAGCTGTATGCCCAGTGGATGGCACAATAGGTCAGGCAGGAAAGATAACAAACGGCAGGCTGATCCAGGCAAAAGGTATCGATTATTCATTAAAGGCACTCGTTGGTGGAAACACTCTTGATTCAGAACAGTTTGAAGATGGACGCTACGCATGTATCTACCTCTCTCCTTCAAACTATCACAGAATTCATATGCCTATTGACGGAAAATTAAAGAAGGCTATTCATGTGCCAGGCAGACTGTTCCCTGTAGGCAGGAGAAACATATCCGGCATGCCCGATTTATATACAGTCAACGAAAGAATGGTGTGCTTTTTTGAAACAGCTGTAGGACCTTTATGTGTGGTAATGGTAGGAGCAGCTCTGGTAGGCAGTATCCACACCACCTGGGGTGGTACTGTAAACAGAAGAGTCGGACTTGAAATAAAGGACTACTCAAACGAAAACATTCACTATCAGAAAGGTGATGAAATAGGTTACTTCAAATACGGCAGTACTGTTATCTGCCTGTGGGGAAATAACCAGGGAGAATTACCTTCAGATATTGAACCTCTGCTTCCTGTAAAGATGGGAAGATCTCTTATTGTTTCTGCTCCGGAAAAATAAAAATTTCCTCAAAAACGAGCAATTATGAGATTTTAGATTTTTGTCTATTATTGTAGATAATATTTTTTGTTTATTTTCAATATGTTAATAAAATCTGACATTTAAAAATAAAAAAAAATATCATTTACAGTTATAATTATGTTGTTTTTTTGCTTGCTAACCTCGGACTCTGTTTTATTGTGCAGAGATCCTTACGGTAATTAGGAGATTCACGTGGAAAAATATCAAGCCGATGTTGCGATCGTGGGTGCAGGTGGTACAGGTCTTCGCGCTGCCATTGCAGTTGCTCAGGCTGACCCAAAGTTAAGAGTAGCACTCATTTCCAAAGTTTACCCAATGCGTTCACACACTGTTGCTGCCGAAGGTGGTGCCGCAGGTGTTGTTCGTGATGACGACTCATATCAGAAACATTTTGAGGATACAGTAGCCGGTGGTGACTGGCTGTGTGAGCAGGATGTTGTTGAAAAGTTCGTTCACCAGGCACCTGAAGAATTATACCAGTTAGAGCACTGGGGATGCCCTTGGAGCCGTAAACCAAACGGTGACGTTAACGTTCGTCGTTTCGGTGGTATGAAAGTACCTCGCACATGGTTTGCTGCCGACAAGTCTGGTTTCCACATGTTACACACCTTATATCAGACTTCAGTTAAGTTCCCTTCAATTCAGCGCTTTGATGAGCACTTCGTACTGGACCTTCTTGAAGAGGACGGTCAGTGTCGTGGTGTTGTCTGCTATGATTTACAGAATGGTGTTTTCCGTCAGATCAATGCAAAGGCAGTATTCTTAGCAACCGGTGGTGCAGGTCGTTGCTATCTGTTCAACACCAACGGCGGTATCGTAACAGGTGACGGCATGGCTTTAGCATATCGTCACGGTGTGCCATTACGCGATATGGAATTCGTTCAGTACCACCCAACTGGCCTTTTAGGCTGCGGTCTGTTAATGACTGAAGGCTGCCGTGGTGAAGGTGGTGTTCTGTACAACAAGGATGGCTACCGCTACTTACAGGATTACGGCTTAGGCCCTGAAACCCCTGTTGGACATCCAAAGAACAAGTACATGGAATTAGGTCCACGTGACCGTCTGTCACAGGCTTTCTGGAACGAGTCAAAGAAAGGCCGTACCATTAAGTATCCATTAGGTGAGGCTGTTCACTTAGACCTGACTCACTTAGGTGAGAAATATCTGCATGAGCGTTTACCTCTGATCTGCGAACTTGCAATGACCTACTCAGGTGTTGATCCTGTAAAGGCTCCTGTTCCAGTTCGTCCAGTAGTTCACTACACCATGGGCGGTATCGAGACAAACGGTAACACCGAAACCCGTATGCCTGGTCTGTATGCAGGTGGCGAGTGTGCATCTGTTGGTATTCACGGTGCAAACCGCTTAGGTTCTAACTCACTGGTTGAGACCATCGTATTCGGTAAGATCGGTGGTGATGCAATGGCAGAACGTGCTCATCAGTTAAAGGACTTCGATTCACCAGAGCTTGCCCGTCAGGCAGAAGCAGCTCAAAAGCGTGCTTTAGACCTGTTCGATGTAAAGGGAACCGAATCACAGTCTAAGATCCGTCACGAGATGGGTCAGTCAATGGAAGAAGGCGTTGGTATCTATCGTGAAGAAGAGTCAATGCAGAAGACCATTGATACCTTAAAGCAGTTACAGAAGCGTCTTGTAAATGTTGGTATCACCGACCGCGGTCGTGTATTCAACACAGAGTGGATGAACCGCATTGAGTTAGGCTACACCTTAGATGTGGCACAGTGTATGGTTCACTCAGCTATCAACCGTAAAGAGTCACGTGGTTCACATCAGCGTTTAGACGGTCCTAATGGTGCATACAAGCAGCGTGATGACGTAAACTTCTTAAAGCACTCATTAGCATTCAAGCAAGACGGTGCAGATGAGCCAAGAATTGAACTGAGCGACGTTAAGATTACAACCTTCCAGCCTGCTAAGCGTGTATATGGTGCTGAAGCAGAAGCTGCTGAAGCCGCAAGAAAGGCAAAGGAGGCTAAATAATGGAATCACAGCAGAAAACTATGAAGATCACTGTTCTTCGCTACCGCCCAGAGCTGGACAAGGCACCTTGGGAGCAGACCTTTGATGTTCCTTATCACAAGGATACATCTGTTCTTGAGGCTCTGTTCTACATCAAGGACAACTTCGAGCCTAGCCTTTCATTCCGCTGGTCATGCCGTATGGCAGTCTGCGGATCATGCGGTATGATGGTAAACGGTGTTCCTCACCTAGCATGTAAGACCTTCCTGCGTGACTATGAAGGTAAGGACATGAAGATTGAGCCACTGGCAAACTTCCCTATCGAGCGTGATCTAGTTGTTGACCTGTCTGATCTTATCGAGAAGATTGAGCGTATCAAGCCTTACATCATTCCTGATGCAAAGAACGCAAATATGCCACTGAACAAGAACTTCAAGCAGACTCCTATGCAGATGGAGGCATACCTGCAGTTCGCTCAGTGTATCAACTGCGGTTGCTGTTATGCAGCTTGTCCTCAGTACAAACTGAACCCTAAGTTCATCGGTCCTGCAGCCTTAACTCTGCTATACCGCTACAATGTTGATAATCGTGACGCTGGCGCAAAACTTCGTGCACCATTCCTGAATTCAGAGGAAGGCGTTTGGGGCTGTACCTTCGTAGGTTACTGCTCAGAGGTTTGTCCAAAACACGTAGATCCATCTTCAGCTATTCAGTTAGGCAAGAAGATGTCTGCTACAGACTACGTATTCAACATGATCAAACCGGAGCACTAATAAAATGAGCGAAGTAAAATCATATCGTAAGCCATACAACCCACCTGTTAAGAAATTAACCTGGTGGATGGAAAACCCATTCTACATCTACTATATGGTTCGTGAAGGCACTGCTGTGCTGGCTTTACTGGCTGTACTTGAGATTGTGTTTGGTATCTTCATGCTAGCTTTATGTGAAGTTGGCTCAGCACCTACCTTAACTGGTGTTGCTCCATACATCTGGTATCTGCAGAACTTCCTGGGCAACCCAGTCATCATCGCAATTAATGTTGTGATCCTGGTTTCACAGCTTTTCCATGCTGTAACCTGGTTTGCTTTAATGCCAAAGGCTGTTCGTGTATTCATGAACAAGAACTCAACTGAGCTTCTGCCAGAGTGGGTAACCAAGAGCGCTTTATACTTAGCATTAGTTGGCGCTACCGTAGTTATCCTGGCTGTTGCTTTCTTAACCATTTAAGGAGAATTCACAAATGCGTCAATTTCTTCCAACTCGTTCAGACGAGCCAATGTACTGGTTAATGTTCGGTGCTGGCGGCATGGTTGCAGCTATTGTATTACCAGCTGTAATGGTAGTTCTGATCGCAGCAGGTCTGACCAGTTCAGATCTTCAGCACTGTGTTTTAAACCTGGGTCAGGTTTACAGCATTTTCAGCAACTGGTTCTTAAGCTTATGTGTATTTGGTGTTGTTTTCCTGTTAAGCTTCTATGCTTTACACAGAATGCATCACTCAAGCCATGATTTTGGTATTCACTCAAAACTAACATGGTACATTGCTTACGGCACTGCTGCAGCAATATCATTTATTTCTCTGGGTTTACAGTTCTTAATGTATGTTAAGTTCTTTTAATTAAAAGAAAAAATTAAGTAAACTTAAGTAAAAAAATCGAGCATTAAACTGCTCGATTTTTTTTGATACTGTTAACAAAATTTAACTATTATTTATTTTGAATTCTGCTATAATTTGCGTGAATTTTTACAAACAATATTCTTCAATCTTATTACTCCGCTAGGAGAGCCTAAATATGAAAAAGACTAAAATGGTCTGCACTATCGGTCCTAAGTCCGAGAAGCGCGAAATTATGGAAACCTTACTAAACTCAGGCATGAATGTAATGCGTCTGAACTTCTCACACGGTGACTTTGAAGAGCACGGTGGTCGTATCACAAACATCAACGCAATCATGCAGGAAACAGGTAAAGTTTTTGCAGTTCTATTAGATACCAAGGGTCCTGAGATCAGAACCTGTGATCTTGAGAACGGCGAAGATGTTTCTTTAGTTACTGGCGATAAGATCACTTTAACTTCTGACAGTAAATTTGTTGGCAACAAGAACAAAGTTGGTGTTACCTACCCTAACCTGTCAAAGGACTTAAAGGTTGGCGCAACTGTTTTATTAGATGACGGTTTAATCGGCTTAAAGGTTATCGAGATCAATGGTGAAGACGTTGTCTGCGAAGTACAGAACAACGGCGAACTCGGTGAACACAAGGGTGTAAACCTGCCAAATACCCACATTTCTATGCCATTCCTGTCAGAAAAGGACAAGGGCGATTTATTATTCGGCATCAAGCGTGGTGTTGACTTCATCGCTGCTTCATTTACCCGTACCAAGGAAGACGTTTTAGATATTCGTAACTTCCTTGACGCAAACGGCGGTAACGATATCAAGATCATCTGCAAGATCGAAAACCAGGAAGGTTTGGATAACTTTGAGGATATTCTTGCAACTGCTGACGGTATCATGGTTGCCCGTGGTGACATGGGTGTTGAGATCCCTGCTCAGGACGTTATCTTCGCCCAGAAGCACATCATCAAGCGCTGCAACCAGGTAGGCAAGCCAGTTATCACTGCAACTCAGATGTTAGATTCTATGATCAAGAATCCTCGTCCAACCCGTGCTGAGGCAGGTGACGTAACCAATGCTATTCTGGACGGTACTGATGCAGTTATGTTATCAGGCGAGTCTGCAAAGGGTAAGTACCCACGTGAGGCTGTTCGCACCATGAACACCATCTGTGAGCGTACTGACTCATACTGTGAAGAGAATCACGGCAAGGTATTCCCTGCTGTAGTTTCAGCAAAGACTGTTACTGATTCAGCATGTTTAGCTGCTGTAGAAGCTGCTGACGCTTTAAATGTACCAGTAATCGTAGTTGCAACAGAGCACGGTAATTCAGCTCGTGCAATTCGCAAATTCAATCCTAAGGCAGAGATTTTAGCTTTAACACCAAACGTAAAGGCTGCTCGTCAGTTATGCGTAACACGTGGTGTAATGCCTAAGATTGTTGACCGTATTTCTTCAACTGATGAATTCTTACAGTTAGGTAAGAAGTTAGCTGTTGAGATGGGTCTTGCCAAGGCTGGCGATAAGATTGTTATGGTAAACGGTGCATTAGTTCCTTCAGGAATCACCAATACCATGTCAGTACAGACTATCTAACAGTAGTCGTCTGAAAATTGGGGAGCATCTGCTCCCCTTTTTTATTTCCTAAAAGCCGATCTGTTTTTTACTCAACTAAAGGCATCCAATGCTCATCACGGTGTGCCTTAAAACACATTTTCAGTTGTTCTTCATTGTTCTTTTCTGTGGCAAGGTCTGGAAGCGAGTTCTCTGTAAAAAAGTCAACCGCTGTTGTTTCACTGTTTTCTTTAAACTCTCCTCCTGTGATAGAACATTCAAAAAACATCTTGCAGACACCATAAGGATATAGAGGAGAATTGTGCTTTGCTCTGTCCTGAACAGCAATAAGCCTTAATACTTTCACATCAAAGCCAGACTCCTCTCTGGTCTCTTTTACGGCATTTTCTGCAACAGAAACATTATAGTCACACCATCCTCCAGGTAATGACCAGGTACCGTTTTTCTCTCTGACCAGAAGGATCCTGTCATTTTTGAAAATAGCAGATCGCGTATCAATTTTAGGAGTCTGATAGCCTATCTCATTGCAGAAGAGATCTTTAACCTTACCTACCTCAAGATCAGATATCTCTGACATCATCTGAGCAGAGATTTCTCTAATTTTTTCATATCGTTCTCTGTCAAAAACGTCCTTACCGTAATAAAGACCTGCCTGAGCTATACTTTGAAGATCTTTTGTCCAAGTCAGAAATAATCTGTTATCCATAAAGTTATCCTGTCCGTTTAACTGACAAAAAATCCCTGTACCTAATCAATCTTAAATACAGGGATATCGCTAAAAAATGTATATTCAGAAATAAAACTAATAATCAGGTGAATTTAGAATTTCCTGATTAGTCTTATCCTTAATATCCTGAGGGATCTGATCCCAGGCCTGTTTTATAGGCAGGATAAGATTAATTACTTCATCAATCTGAGACACATCCAAAGATACTGAAGCTTTTGCAAGCAACTCTTTCATATAGTCATAAAGAGCGTACATTCTGTCAAAAAGCTCTGGATTTCCTCTCTTGTCCAGAGCGGTCTGCAGACCATTGATAATACCGATTGCCTTGTCGATTCTGTTTGCCTTATACTCAAAGTCATTGCGCAGAATGGCACCCTTTGCCTGAGATAGGCGTTCAATCAATCCCTCGTACATCATCTGTATGATCCTGTGAGGATCTGCTACAGACAGTTCAGCCTCGAGGTTTGTGCGCTTATAAGCTTTTAAATTACGTCCGTACATTTGATCTCCTGCAATCAAAAATACTCATTTACTTATTTATATTATCGTGCAAATTGAAAAAATGTTTAGCTCCAATTTACAAAACTTGTGTCCTGTAATACTTATCAGGTAATGATCTAAGTTAAAAATCACGATTTTGAGGGCTATTCTAACAGAAAAAGACATATTTTCATTTAAGACACTTTGCACAATTTGACAAGAAAATAAGCATTTTTAGAAGAATTGACAATATTTTGAAAAGATTGTGCAAATTTCATACTCTCAAGATTTTTATAATTAAGACATAGATAAAGAGAACCATAGATTTATGGTCAAAAGACTATACCAAGAAGAGGCTTATATGAGTGAAGAGCAGAAATTTGTTGTAACCGCAGGTCGTGATATTTTAGGCAAGTTAGCACCAGGGTTTGCAAAATACAACGATGATGTACTGTTCGGTGAAGTTTGGTCCGACAGCACTTTAAATTTGAAGACACGCTGCATGATCACAGTTTCTACCTTAGTTGCAAGTGGCATTACTGACAGTTCTTTAAAGTTCCATTTACAGAATGCAAAAAAGAATGGCGTATCAAAAAAGGAAATGGTTGCCATGATTACTCATGTAGCTTTCTACGCAGGATGGCCTAAGGCATGGGCAGCATTTAATATAATTAAAGACATTTATAAAGATTAAGAGGATTTTATGAAATACCCAGATAAGGCTCAATTTGAAAAAGCAAATGTATTTGGTAAAGGGAATCCAAACACTGCATATGCTCAGTATTTTAAAGGCAATTCATTTTTAAACCTGTTATTAAAACCAGGTGAACCTTTTGTTGTCGCAAACGTTACTTTTGAACCTGGTTGCAGAAACAACTGGCACGTTCACCATGCTACAAATGGTGGTGGTCAGATCTTAATCTGCACCTGTGGTGAAGGCTGGTATGTAGAAGAAGGCAAAGAACCTGTAAGTTTACATGAAGGTTCTGTAGTCTTTATAAAACCAGAAGTAAAACACTGGCACGGTGCTAAAAATGACAGTTACTTCTCTCATGTTGCTGTAGAAGTTCTAGGAGAAAACACTTCAAACGAATTGCTTGAAGCAGTCTCAGATGACGAATATGCAAAGTTAGCATAATCTACATTGATGTTTGCCCTATTCACAAGGAGTTTTTATGAAGTTTTCAAAGCTGATTAAGTGTCTATCACTAGTAGCTATTATGAGTTTTTCAGTAAATTCATTTGCCGTTACAAACGATATCATTGTTTATTTCTCAGCATCAGGTAACACAAAAATTGTGGCACGGACGTTAGCTAAAAAGTTAGATGCACAGGATTTAGCTATTAAAGCTAAACAGGTATATACCAACGACGATTTAAATTACAGACAGGATAATTGCAGAGCTAATGTTGAGATGAAGACTCCTGATGCAAGACCAGAGATTGCAAATGACTTGTCTGCCGTTAATGACAAAGAAAATGTATATTTAGGCTTCCCTATTTGGTGGGGTACCGCCCCTAGAATCATTCAAACCTTTATTGAAAGCTATAATCTTGAGGGTAAGAAAATTTACCTGTTCTGCACCTCAGGTAGCAGCTCAATTGACAGAGCATTTTCTGATCTGAAATCACTTTATCCAAAGTTACACTTTATTAAGGCACAGAGAATTAAGTTAGATTCAGCTGATGCTGATATCGAGTTTTTACTGGCTAAAAAGGAATTTAACTGAACAGGAAATTAGCTAAATAAGTTCAATTCTCTAATTATTCATTAGAGAGTCCTAAAAAATTTTGACCTGAAAGTTTTCACTTTCAGGTCTATTTTTTAGGAGGTATAGATTTTAAGACTAAGCTTTTTCATCAAAAAGAATACCTTTAGTTTCAGCATCTTTTTTAGAAACAGCTGTATTGTCTCTCATATTCTTTAAGCGCTCTGCAAGCTTTAAAAAATCCTCAGATGGGATCTGACGAACAAGTTTCTCTGTATTAAGATCTGTTACCTTAACTACAGTATTCTCAGTATTCTTATCAACACTGAAGGCAAGCCCTATGTTCTGGCGATTCAGATCGTTCTTGCGATCCTGAGCCACCTTTTCATTATGCTCCTGCAGATATTTAGAGAGTTTCTTCTCTTCGTTGATTTTTTTTGCAGTTTCCTTTACCACTTCATCAAGATCAGAGTTCTGTGAACTTTTGGTTTCAGCATTCCTGTCTGAATATGCAGCACTTTTTACTGCCTGAGTATTCTGTTTTTTTATGTCATCAGCCGCATTATTTTCCACTTTTGCCGCCTGTGTCTGGGCAGCATAAGCCTGATTAGCTACAGATGACATCGTATTAGAACTAGTAATAGTAATATCGCTCATAGCTGGCCTCCCCTCTTATTGAGAGGTAAAAATTTTTTCTCTCCTAAAGAAAAGTAATATTACTCTTCCATCTGTACTCTATAACGGACAGTTTTTTTAAAACTTTAAGAAAAAATTGAAGAAATTTTGAACGGAATATAAAAGGAAAATAATACAAAGACTTATCTGAAAATATTTAGAAAGGAGATGAACGTCCACAACTTAATATGGACGTCCGTGAATTAGCTATCTCAAGATAACATTCACTTCAGTCTTTTTACACAGACAGCACAATACTTTCCTGAAAAAGCAATTCCAACTGCCTTTATGTCTGTTATATTCTCATTATTAAGAAACAGCTCTGCATAGTGCTTTTCTATGATTTGATCAATTGCTTCATTTGCCTTGCGAATTCTGCTTTCATTTTCACTGCAGACTTTAATTTCAATGACGTAGGCTCTGCTTCCTGTTAAATCTTTAAAACAGATGTCAGCATAACCGTCTCCTGCTTCAGAGTTTGTGTGATATTCTCCCAGGTGATCTTTACAGTTTGAAAAGATACCGTTTAAAAAGCAGTGATAGTAATTCTCATGAGGAGCTTTGGTGGCACTGTCTCTTACTGATACAAATGAGCGTAATAAAGGACCAAGCTTACTCTGAACAAATGCGTCATCACCATCTAACAGAGCACAGGCAATCTTATCTGCAAGACTGTCTTTACTTACAACATTGGAAAATCTTTCTTTAATGTTGTCAGTAAAACATTCTCTGATTTTCAGATTTGGTATTCTTGAAAAGATGTCTCTGTTAAAGCTGATACCATCTGCTTGATATATTTCATCTGTCTTTTCACTGTCTACTGTAAGGTAACCCTTGTGAAACAGTTAAGCTGTATGTTTATCACGTAAATTGTATATATTTTGTGTCAGGATTAGAGTGCAAAAAAAATGCACTCTCCTCATTTTTTCGGACAGTGCATTTTTTCTTTGAAATAAGACTATGCCAGCAGGCGGGCAGCATCAAAACCGTTTAAGTTTGCCTGAACAGCGTTGCCACTTCTGCCAAGCATAGCAGCAATATCTGCGACCATGCTTTTTGCATTTGATGTGTCAACTTTAACAGCTCCTGAAGTATCTGCACTGTGAGCTCCTGTCTGTAAATTTACAACAGATGAAGCTCCGGTATTAACCATTGGATTGCCTCTTACACTGTCATTAACTGCACTGTTTGCAGTCTTTGCTGATGAAACAACGGTGTTTGCATTTGCAACATTTGTATTTAAGTTAATCATATTCTCTTCCTCTCACTGATATTATTATATGTAATCAAACAGAGACTGTTTAGATAACATGCTGTAAATCTGACGTGAAACAGCTAGCTGATTCTGCGACTGAACCAGATCAGATGCCGCCTCAAAGGCATCAACCTCGGAAACCTTTGCTTTTGATTCGGTCTTAATCTCAGACAGAGACTCATTTGAATCAAGAACTGTAGTAATAGTGTTCTGTCTTGCACCAATTTGTCCGCGGTAAGAATCGTACTGAGTCATGGCAATGCCAACAGACTTTTGAACCTTTGCAATAGCAGCTGTCTTTTCAGTGTTGCTCAAAGCAGGATCGTTAATCTTATTGACTATGTCAGTTAAGACATTAAGCATATTGTCGGTATTAGGAGGATCAAGCTCTATGCTGATGGTACCTGCATAATTGACATTGCCCAGGGTAAACTCCATGCCCTTGACACTGATAGTGCCGCTGGACTTGTCAACCTCACCACGTTCAATAATATTACCGTTCTGATCTGTAAGAGAGAACACACCATCTGGAGTTACATTAATATTTAATGTATTGTTGGCACCCTGTGCACTTGAGTAGTACTGCTCGTACAAATCGCCAAAGTCACCGTAAGAACTTATCACGGCACTGTCAATCTTTGGATTTCCGGTAACAGTCATGGAATCTGCCGTACGGCAGTTTTCAAAAATATCAAGGCCTGAATCTGACACCTGTACAGTTACACTTGGTGAAACCAGAACACTTCTGGTTGAACCGTCAGCCTGACACTTGTAGTGCCCGTCTGAAGTCAGGGTGAATGTTGGAACATCTGATTTTGCACCTGAGAAAATATACTCACCTTCAGTATTCTGAGTATTCATCAGATCATACAGATGATCACGGGTCTGGGCAATTTCAGCTGCCAGAGCCTTTAGGCTGCTGTCATCATTTGAGCTGTCAACACACTGAATGAGACGGGTGTTGATGCTTGACAGTGCTGACCACATTGACTGCAGAGAGGTTTCCTCTTCAGACAGAGTATTGGCTGCAAGACCTCCGTCTTTAGAGTACTGATCATAAGCAGCAATAGCACCTTCATATTTAACCTTGGATGCCATACCGGATGGATTTTCACCAGCAGTATTGAACTTTAAACCGGTATTGTAGCGTTTTGCCGAATCATCTACAGTTGAGTTAGCCTTCTGAATGTAGGTGAGGCTACTGGTAAACTGCATTGTTGTTGAAATTCTCATTTAGCAGCCTCCTTTAGAATGAACTGATTAGAGAGTTGAAAATAGTCTGTGAAGCTTCGATGATCTTTGCACAGGCCTGGTAGCTCTGCTGATACATCAGTAAATTTGTTGCTTCCTCATCAAGATTTACACCTGCATCTGACTGATAAAGCTTGGTGGTCTGCTCAAGCTTTGCTGTTGCAGCCTCCTCGTTGGCACTGGCTGTGGTGATTGAGGCGCCGAGCTCTGCCAGAAGATTGGCGTAACCGTCATTAAAGGTGGTAACCTTTGATGAACCTGTGGTTCTGGTGATGTTCTTGCTTCTTAACTGAATCAGAGCAGTACCGTTTGAGTTGTCAGCCTGACCGCCCTCGTTGATCTCAATTGAAAATTTGTCATTTTCCTTTACAGTACCGCTGATGGTAATGTCATAACCGTAATCCTTTAATGGAGTGGTGGTAAATGTCTGATTTGCATCATCATAGGTTACAGCATTGGCAAGTACATTGGTACCGTTGCATGAGGCAGGAGCCCTGCCTAAAGTCTTACCGGCACCATCCTTTACCACATAGTTACCGTCAGCATCAATTACGATATTGACAGGAGCCCCTGCGTTGAATACAGGTTTTCCGTCAGCACCTACTGAAACACCATAGTTTGCACCTGTGTTTGAGCATCTTGATAAAGAGGCTGTGGCGTTACCGTAATTATTTGGTGCAGTGCGTGTTCTTACAGCAGAAGCAAAGGCAAAGTCCTCAGGCTTTGAAACATTTGACTTAATTTGTGTTGCGGCCATTAAGGTAGGCTGCACATAGAAAGTGGTACCTTCACCCTTTAAGGTGCCGAAATTCTTGTTGAATGACAGTGTAATACCGTAATTATCAAGACTTACGGATGTGGCATTGTCAGGGATATTTCCAAGTTCATTGGTGATATCAGTACGTCTGTCATCAGCATCAACCTTGTAGATGTGCATTTCACCGCCGTTAAATGACACCTGGAAGGAATAGCTCTGCACATTTGACCCCTGGTTTTCGTTGAATGAGAAGGCAATGCTGTTGTCAGGATTGTCTGATCTGCCAAAACCGCCTGGTACTGTCAGAAGATCGCCACCTGCGATGTCCTCTAGGGTAAAACCAGCCTTATTCTGAACATTCAGGGCGTCTGCAAGAGAAACCATTGCCTTGCCAAGCTCACGCATGGTGGCACGGATCTCTTTAGTGGAATTTACATAACCGCCAAGAGAACCGCCGATGTTATCGCCTGACAGCTTGACATGACTCTTATCCTTGCCTGAATCATAGATGCTGTCATAGGTAAGATAGATATCACTTTTGGTTACATCAAACTTGTTCTGCTCCTGGGTAAGTTTAGCATAGACATCACCGTTGGCAAGCAGCATGCCTGAGTCCATGTAGACCTCATAGGTGCCGTCCTGCTGAACTTTAACGTTAAGTCCGACATAACTTGAAAGATTGTTGATAAGACGATCGCGCTCATCTAACATCTGCATATAGATTTCATTATTAGTGGCATTGTCTGAAATACTCAAGGTTCTGATCTGATCATTGATCTTGCAGATAGCCTCTGTCAGAGAATTGATGTCACTGACATCATCTGAAATCTGATTGTTGACGGTATTGAGCGACTCGAGCATGGAGTTGTTGGCTGAAGTTGCTCTTTCAACCAGGTTCTCAAGCTGAGCCTTGGCAGCAGATCTGTTAGCTGAAGAGGTAGGATTGTTAACAGCAGTTGACATTGCATCAAATACAGAGGTTACAGCATTGGCAATGGACATGGTTGAATCTGACAGAACCTTGTCTGCTGTATCCATACCTTCCTTGTAGGCTGAATAGTAGGCCTTGGTACCGGTGTCGGTAAACATCTGACGCTGAACATACTGGTCATAAATACGTCTGGTGTAGGTAGCGCCCACGCCCCAGTCCACACATGAGGTGTAGGTCTGAGTTTCCTTACGGACGTAACCTTCGGTGTTTACATTGTTAATGTTGTTAGAAGTTGCATTTAACAGCTTCTGACTGTTTAAAACACCATATTTACCAGTTAGGATTAAATCGACTGACATTTTATGACCCCTTTATGGCACTGCCAAGTAATTGGCAACTAATTGCCTTTTTCCTCTTCTGAATATCTATATGCTATTTGTATGCCATAAATGCAATTTTGCGTGAAATTTTTTTAAGTTTGTCGGCGTAATTAGGATCAGTAGCGTATCCAGCTCTTTGAATTTCCTCGAAATATTCATCAAGAGAATAACTTTTCCCGACTGCTTTTTCGTATCTTGGATTTTCTTTTATGAACTTTAAATAATCCTTCATACTGTCTAAAACGTCAGAATATTTTCTAAAGGAGCTGACTTCACTTACAAATTTACCGTTTTCAAATTCCTCTGATGAGAGTTTCTCGCTCTCACCTGTCCAGGAGGAATTAGCCTTAATACCATAGTAGTTGTTGCCACTTGATACATGCTGTCCCCATCCAGTTTCAAGAGCGGCCTGAGCTACAAGCACCAGAGGATTAAAGCCCAACCCCTCCACTGCCTTTAAGGCATAAGGCATCATCTTTTCTACGAACTCTTCCTGTGACTTAAAACTGGACATAGTCTGAGGATCAGGCAGTCCCTCATACATTCTGCGAAGAGAACTTATTGATCCCTTAGTATCAATATGACTGTCAAAGAACTGACTTGCACTGATATTGGAACCTTTAATGTAAGACCCCTGCTGATTGCCTGATACAGACATCTTATCTAACTCAGCCATAAGCTCCTTGCCTTCATCTCCTAAGGATTTTGCAAACTGTTTTGTCAGAAGATAGGTAATGGAGTTTTTGTTCATACCCTCTTTTGAGGTCATGGTGGACACGTTCTGCTGAGCTAACATATCCTCAAAGAAACCTGAATATTTTGAATGCAGAGGTGAATCAGGATTGATGGTGTCGTTTGACTGACGCATGGCATCAACCCAGTACTGATTTAAAATTGACTGGAACTGTTCTGCTGCAGCCTTTAAAGCCAGAGCCTGAGACTTTTTGTCGCCCTGACCGAGTTCTCTTAACTTTCTTAAGTTACGGTGATCGCTGACAAGTCCCATGTCAGGACCTTTGTCTGTTGAAATCATTAAATCATCACTCATAACACACCCGGTTCAATTATCAGTTTATTGACAGTATTACTGTTACAGATACAGTAAAGCAATTAGTGTGCCATCTGAAGATTATCATTAGCAGGATGTGTGTACTGACAGTGCTGAATTTCCATGCATCTGCAGGAAAAAAATCTGATTGCAGAAATTCAGTAACACAGCTCAAACAGGCACATTTATCATTGAACTTTCAAGTAATAATCAATAAGAGGTACTGATTGTAAGCTACGGCCTGTTCTCAATCGAATCTGAAATTCTGTCAAAGGTAAAATGGCAGATGGCCGTATTTGATGAAGCCCAGGCCTTAAAGAACTCTTTAACACAGAGAGCTAAAACTGCCACCATGATAAACGCCAAAATGAGACTTGCGCTTACCGGTACCCCTATTGAAAACAATCTTGATGATTTGTGGAGTATCTTCAACATCATCAACCCAGGATTTTTAGGCTCCAAGCAGTCATTCCAGCCCGTTTTGCCAATGCTCACAGCAACATGGTTGCCAACAGAATGCTCAAGTTTCTGATAAGTCCATTCATTTCGAGACGATTAAAGGGAGATGTTCTTGATGATCTGCAACCTAGAACCGAACAGGTGATTACGGTTGAGGCATGACAGCGTGAACAGGAGCTGTACGAGGCCTTAAGACTTTCTACCCCGGAAGATCTTGAAAAGAACAAACTTGCTCCAAACAAAAACGAACAGAGAAGACTGCAGATCCTGTCCTCACTTACAAAGTTAAGACAGTTCTGCTGTGATCCTGCCCCACTGGGAAAGGAGCTCAAATCAGGTGAAAGCTCAAAGACCAAAGCTTTTGAAGATCTGCTCGATGAAGCTTTGAGTGGCGGTCACAGACTGCTCGTATTCAGTCAGTTTGTGTCATACCTGCAGAGAATAAGGGAAGTTCTTGATAAAAAGAATATAAGCTACCAGCACCTGGACGGCAGCACTCCTGAAAAGGCCCGAGCAAAAACCATAAATGAGTTCCAGGCAGGAGAGGGAGATGTATTTCTGATAAGTCTCAAGGCTGGCGGACAGGGTCTGAACCTTACAGGAGCAGATTATGTGGTGCACCTTGATCCATGGTGGAACCCCGCTGTTGAAGATCAGGCAACAGACCGAGCCTACAGAATCGGTCAGACCAGACCTGTCAACGTGATAAGACTTGTGCTAAAGGACTCTCTTGAGGAGAAGATCCTTGAACTACACGCAAGGAAAAGAGAGATTGCAGCAGACTTCCTTGAAGGAACATCAGGTGTGGCTGCTGAGGCGATGAAACTCTCTGAAGAGGAGCTTCTAGATCTTCTGAACTAATGCTTATGAAGGCAGCGTCGCTGCATTCTTTTTTTTAAGAACAGTGACACCTCATGATCTGAAAGCGACTGTGAAATTTTCTTATTCTGCAGTGGTTAACCTTTGGAAACCACCTTTATCCACAGTTTCACTCATCACACTGGCAACTGTAAAATTTAACAGTGGCGCATTTTAATATTCAGTATCAGTTTATCGTTTCACTATAAGAGACAGTTTTGCAAAAAATGTTATCTTAAGGCAGTTTTACGTGAGGATGTGATCTCTATAAAATTCCTTTTTTCAAACTTAAGATATGCTTTTACTGCTTTTATCTGTAGCAGGTTCTTCCATTACCACCTGTATAAAAGCGTTTTTCTGCAGATTAAAGCACATGACGTTTAAGCAAAATAATAATTTACAGTCGGCAAAATCAGATTTGTATGTCAGAGAACATTTCTTTTAAAAGAGACGAAATCATCCCCTTTTTAAAGCAGTTGTCAAGAATATTCACCTATGTGAGTCTTCTTGATGTTGCTACCGGAAAAAAGTACATAACAGCAGAGAACGGTGAACTCAAAACCGTTTCTGTAGGCGAGGACGCGAGCAACCCCGACAGCATCACCATGCGGGCCCTGAAAGGAAAGACTCAAATCAACAAGTTTGAGTTTTTAAAACAGAATATCTTTTTTGTAACCGCAAAATACATTCTTATTGACAGCAGAGAGTATGTTCTTGAATCAGTTTCCATGATAAATAACGATTCTCTGTTCAAGGATTTTGGAAAGAACGATTTTATCAGACTGTTCAACGAGTACAGTGACGAAAACTACCGAGATCCGCTGACGACCTGTTACAACCGCCGCTATTATGACGATCAGAAACAGGCCCTGCAGAAAGCCACAGCCATTGCCAGAGTCGATCTTGATCTGTACAGGCAAATCAGGGAAACTTACGGACCTATGGTTACTGAGGCTGCATTAAAGACACTTGGCATCACCATACAGAAATGTGTCAGAAAAACCGATTCGGTTATTTATCTTGAAGGCGAGAAGTTCCTGATATTCTTCTACGGCATGAAGCAGCCTGTATTAAAAGGAAAACTTGAGGAAATCAGATCTGCAATACAGAGAACGGTTATTCCTCAGCATCCTGCTGTAAAGCTCAGTATAAGCATAGGCGGATATTTTTCTGAGAAGATCTCGATAAATGATATTCCCAAAGCCCAGAAACTTCTTGATGAGGCCAGGCTGCATTTAAATTTTGTGGTTGTAAATTAGCCTGACACACTAACGGCACCAGAGAAAATCAGTTACTTGGACTTTTCTGCACAAACTGCGTTAAGGCTGACAGCCATACATTCTCTCCGTCATCAGGCTGAACCTTATTTTCAGTCAGTTTTCTCTAGCGCAGAGTCTGTCCTTTATGCCCGAATATTCCAGAACACACTATGTTCTCAAAAACAGTCACAAAAAAGTTTTCTAAACCTCATTAAAAACTCTCTTATGTGTTATTCAGGGTAAAAGCACCTGCCACCTGAAACTAAAAGCGGCAGCCTTTCTGGCTGCCGTTCAATGTTGCTACCTTAGAAGAATTCAGCTGATAACTCAGTATGCCTTTACAGGAAGAGCAATATTCTCAAAGGTAACTTCCTTTACGTTCTCCCTGTCCTTTACAGAAACAATCTTTCCTGAATAAAGGTATGGAGTAAAGATGGTATCATCACTGTTTACAGGAGCAAAATAGAGCTTTACCCTGTTTTCAGCGCGACATTTGTCATCAGAGCAGGCATTTGCCCTAATGGCGTTGGACAGAATTGTACCGATAAGAGCATGCTCGGTTGAATGGAAACCGTTTCTCCAGAAGAAGGTTTTTAGACCGAAGTGATTTAACTCTCCGTACTGTCTGTCAACATAATCATTCACCCATGGTCTTAGAGTATCTTGCAGCTCATAGTCACCTGTAAGAGCAAGTGTCAGAGCTGACTGATCAAGTTCAGCATACTCCCACCAGGAGGCATCCTTCTTTAGAAGATCGCCATACCAGTTTGTGTGTTCATCTGTTTGGGCACTCTGTAAGGTTGTGAGCATACCGTGTTTTGCAAACTCTTTAAGCTTTTCATTACCGGTCATGCAGGCTACAAGGTATTCCATCCAGAAAGCCTTGACGGTGTGACCGTTGTCAAGATGGCGTCCCTTTTTGAGATCAAAGCAAGACTTGTTGTCAATACAGCCGAAGAAGCGGTTTCTGTCTTTGTTGTAGAAATGGTTGTTGATGCTGTCAACGGTTTTATTAAGATCAGCTACAAAGGCCTTTTTATCATCCTGAGGGATAAGTCTTAATGTCAGAACCATATAGGCATTTATCTGATCTAAAAGAGCCACAAGCTCCTTCTGAGTGGTTTTGTCTGATTTTGAATCCTCAAGACACCATCTCATAAGATCTGCCTTTTCATCAAAATAGGTGTCATAAATATACTTTTCTGAATCCATGATAACCTTAATCACCTCAGGATCATGGGTAAGATAGGCGTTCATGGCAAGACCAACGAGTGCATAGCTCAGATCCTGAGAGGTTCTCTGAAGTCTCTTTACAGGAAGAGCATGGTCATCAGCAGTTAAAGGCTTGCCTTGTTTCATGAGAGAGTAGAATCCGCCTTCAGGATCACGTGCATTCTTGAGAAGAAAATCCACACCGGCTTTGTGCAGTTTTAAAGCCTGTTCATCACCTGTAAGGTTGAAGAGAACACCGTAGGCAAAAGTCTGTCTGGCCTGCATTCTCACAAAATCAATACCTGAAAGCTCCAGCATGTTTCCTAAACTGCCTTCCCCTTTGCAACTTTTCTGATTGCGCAGAGTACCGTCATCACATCTCCAAGTAGGGAAATTACCAAGAGGCACACCCTGTGCATCAGGATGCATCCAGTATTTTGCAAGAACTGATGTGTGCTCTGCCCACTGCGCAGCTGTTGGAAGATATTCAAGGTTCTGTTCTGCAGCGAAAGATACAGAGGATAAAAGGATAAGAGATGATGCTATCAGATTTTTGAGTTTTGCCATTTTATGTCAGGCCTCCAGATGTGTACTCAGCATACACATACTTAAAAGAGATAAAAATTTTGCAACATTATTCAGACATTAAACGAATATATGCACTGATACTTCAATAAGTATCAGTACATATTATTTACTGTCAGCATTTAGCATTTTAGTATTATAAAAATCTTTTTCTTTCAGTATCCCACTTATTTTTTAACACAATCCTATTATTTTGTAAAAAAAATAATAGTAACAGGCAGTATTCAATCATAAATACCATTCAGTCTGACACAGCGTTTACCTGATAATTTGTCTAAATAAAAGCTGATAGGGAGAAGTGAACTTTTGTGAAGTCTGGGAGGTCTTTTTCAATTTTTTGACGGTGGAATGAACTGATTCAGTCTGAAAAATTTATGTAAAATAAATTATCCACAATTATGCAACATTCCGAAATATATGCTTTTTTTTTGTATATGTATAAATAAAATTACAATAAGGATCACAAATATATTTCAATACTCCCAAAAATAACAATAAATATTGTCAAATTTTTGTCGATATCCTCAGTATGTAGTATGATATCAGTAATTATATTTAATAATAAAAATAAGAATCACTATAAGAGCAGGGAAAACTGCTTTTGTATAAATAAGATGTTTCATTCGGTGTAATTATGAAATTTTCTGGAAATCTCCTAATCCTCGAAAAAGACAGCCAGAAGCGCCAGTCGCTCGAAACCATATTCTCATTTTTAGGTCTGGTCTGTCAGAGTGGCGATGCTGCCGACTGCCTGTCATACTTTGAGGCTGAGGATGCAAATGTTGACTACTGCGTACTCGGGGACGTCGACTCTCTAGACTGCAGAAAGCTGTTAAAGGACCATAAGGATACAGCCTTTCTTTTATGCACCTCAAAGTGCAGTGAGGATTTGAGCTCATGTGCAAACCTTATGGGAACCATAAGCAATGATCCCAACTATGATGAGATCATCTCTCTGCTTCACTACTGCCAGTCCTTCAGGACCATGCGCAGATATTCCAGAAAATCAGGTGACGGTGCTGCAGCCCTCATCAAGATGCTCGTAGGTCAGGGCAAAGCCATCACCAATGTGCGCCGTTTAATCGAACAGGTTGCCTCAACCGATGCATCAGTGCTCATTTTAGGAGAATCAGGCACCGGCAAGGAAGTGGTGGCAAGAGCCATCCATGAACTGTCAAACCGCAGGAATAAAGCTTTTGTGCCTGTAAACTGCGGTGCAATCCCTGGTGAACTTTTAGAATCAGAACTGTTCGGTCATGAAAAAGGTGCCTTTACTGGTGCCATCAGTGCTCATGAAGGACGTTTTGAACTTGCCGAAGGCGGTACCATCTTCCTCGATGAGATTGGAGACATGCCTTTACAGATGCAGGTAAAACTGCTGCGTGTACTGCAGGAGCGACAGTTTGAAAGAGTAGGCTCAAACAAACCTATAAAGGCTGATGTCAGAGTGATTGCCGCCACCCATCAGGATCTTGAAAAGATGGTCGCTGAAAATACCTTCAGACAGGATCTCTACTACAGACTGAATGTATTCCCTATTGAGACACCTCCTCTGCGCGACAGAACCGATGATATTCCCCTGTTAGTTCAGGAGCTTGTAAACCGTCACGGCAAGGAACAGAAGGCCTCAATCAGATTTACCCAAAGAGCAATGCTGCAGCTGATGTCATGCCCATGGCCTGGCAACGTCAGAGAGCTGTCAAACCTCGTGGAAAGACTTCTTATTCTGCATCCTAACGAAATTGTGGATGTTAATGATCTGCCTGTATCCTACAGAGGAGGCAAGCTCGAAGACGATCCCTACGCCGAGCGTATGGCACTTCTTGACAGTTTCTCGGTCCCTCTGCCAGGTGACGAGGTTCAGGAGGATTTTGATGTTGAGGAAGCTGACAGCAAGCCTATTGATCTTCCGCCTCTTCCTGTCATCGAAGGTGAGAACGATATGGCTCAGGCCTTTATGCCGACACTGTCTCCTGATGGCATCAACCTCAAGGATATGGTTTCAAATATCGAAATCAATATGATTAAGCAGGCTTTAGGTCAGAGTAACGGTGTTGTTGCAAAAGCTTCTGAAATTTTAGGCTTGCGTCGCACAACTTTAGTTGAAAAAATGAAAAAATATGGCATCGCAGCCTCAAACTAAGGATTGGTCATGGATATCAAGCAGTCTATTTCAGAATTATTAAAAGATAAAACCATTCTGGTTACCGGCGGTACCGGCTCTTTTGGAAACAAATTCATCAGAACTGTATTGGACGAATACCCTGTAAAAAAGGTTATTGTTTATTCAAGAGATGAGCTAAAGCAGTATGAAATGCAACAGAGACTTGCTTCTTATACCGCTAAAATGCGCTATTTTATAGGTGATGTTCGAGATCTGACAAGGCTGAACCTTGCCATGAAGGGCGTGGATATCGTCATTCACGCCGCCGCCATCAAGCAGGTTCCTGCAGCTGAATACAATCCTATGGAATGTATCAAAACCAATATCAATGGCGCTGAAAATGTCATTGAAGCTGCTATGGCCAACAACATTGACAAGGTCGTCGCCCTGTCAACTGACAAGGCAGCCAATCCCATAAATCTTTACGGTGCCACCAAGCTCTGCTCTGACAAGCTGTTTACTGCGGCAAACAATCTTGTAGGCAGTGGCAGAACCAGATTTGCGGTGGTCAGATACGGAAATGTTTCAGGTTCACGCGGCTCTGTAGTGCCTTTCTTTAAAAAGCTTCTGACTGAAAAGGCTCAGTTCATTCCAATTACTGACATTAAAATGACACGTTTCTGGATCTCTTTAGAGCAGGGCGTAAACTTTGTGCTGAAAACTCTTGTCAGAATGCACGGCGGTGAAATCTTTGTGCCAAAGATCCCTTCAATCAGAATTGTTGATCTGGCTACAGCCATCGCACCAGAACTGCCTCAGAAAGAAGTCGGGATCCGTCCTGGCGAAAAAATTCACGAGCTTATGTGTCCTAAAGATGATTCCATGCATGTAATTGAGTTTAATGACTTCTTTATCATCAGGCCGTCAATCACCTTTAACAGCAGATCGTCAGACTGCTATCAGACCACAATGCAGGGTGAACAGGGAACACCTGTAAAGCCCGGCTTTGAGTACAGTTCTAACAACAATCCAGACTTCCTTAATGTGGAAGAAATCAAAGACTTCTTAAAAAAGCAGGAAAAGTAAATGATACCTTACAGCACTCAGACAGTTGAATATGATGATCTGGAGGCTGTAAGAGATGTTCTTACTTCTCCATTTCTCACCTGCGGTCCTAAAATCACCGAATTTGAAGACAGAGTCTGCACCTATACGGGAGCAGCTTATGCTGTAGGAGTAAATTCCTGCACTTCTGCTCTGCATCTGGCCATGATAGCTTCAGGGGTACACAGTGGTGACAGGGTCTTTGTAAGTGCCATAAGTTTTGCAGCTTCTGCCAACTGTGCCCGCTATCTTGGGGCTGATGTCGATTTTATTGATGTTGACAGATATACAGGTAACCTTGATGTGGGATGTCTTGAAAAGATGCTCTCTGATGCAGACAGAGAGGGAAGACTGCCAAAGGCTGTAGTTGCTGTCCACCTCTCAGGCAGACCTGTTGATCTTGAAAAAATTGCAGCACTCAAAGAGAAATACGGATTTGTCCTAGTTGAAGATGCGGCCCATGCCCTAGGTGCTGTCTATCACGGCACCATGATAGGCTCATGCTCGTTTTCCGATATTACGGTTTTAAGTTTCCACCCTGTAAAAATCATTACCACAGCTGAAGGCGGCATGTGTCTTACAAATAATGAAAAGTTTTACAGGATCATGAGAAAGTACTCCTCTCACGGTATCGAGCACAATAGGGAGTATCTTGAAAATAAAGACATGCCTGCCTACTACTATGAAATGCAGGAGCTTGGCTTTAACTACAGGCTGTCCGATCTGCAGGCGGCTTTAGGTATCTCTCAACTTTCAAAAATAGACAGATTTTTAAAAAGACGCCGTGAAATTGCCCTTGATTACAGAAACCTTTTACAGGATAACGAAAACCTTACCCTGCCAGTTGCCGACAGCACTGACTCTGTAAGTTCATGGCATCTGTATCAGGTTGGTATAAAAGGTGATTTCAGAGATGCTGTCTACAAGACATTAAGAGAGCGCGGTATCGGTGTTCAGATCCACTACCTGCCGATTTATGATCATCCCTACTACAGAAATTTAAAAAATTACCCTGTCCTTGAGGGAGCCGAGTATTTCTTTAAACATACCCTTTCAATTCCACTGTATCCAAAGCTTAGGAACCTTGATATGCAGATGGTTGCAGCTACTCTTCAGAGCGTGGCTGACAGATTAAACGGATAGGACGGAACATATTTAAGCTCTTTTAAGATAGGAGATATCCTTAAATGAGTAAGATTGCAGTTATTCCCGCCAGAGGCGGTTCCAAAAGAATTCCTTTGAAGAATATCAGAGAATTTAACGGCAAACCTCTTATAAGCTACTCTGTAAGTGCAGCCCTTGAAAGCGGACTCTTTGACAGCGTTGTAGTCTCAACTGATGATGAGAGAATTGCGGCAGTTGCAAAAAAGTGCGGTGCACAGGTTCCTTTTTTAAGAGACAAAAAACTTGCCGATGATTTTACAGGAACCTTTGCTGTGGTAAAAGACGCCTACCTGAAACTGAAAGACTCCTTTACATCAATAGACACAGTGTGCTGTATCTATGCCACTGCACCGCTTTTAAAGGCAGAGCATTTATGTAAAGCCTATGAACTTATGTGCAGCAGCAAAGCAAAGTCTGTTGTCAGCATCTGTGAGTTTCCTTTCCCCATACAGAGAGCTTTTGTAAGAGATAACAACGGAGCCCTGTCTTACAGGGAGCCAGAATTCGCTCCGATGAGATCACAGGATCTGCAAAAATGCTATCAGGACTGCGGGCTGTTCTACTTTTATGACAGCTCCTGCTTCAGTGAAGGCGCCGTATATGAATCAGCAGGTTATGAAATGCCACGTCACCGCGTAATTGACATCGATACACCTGAAGACTGGGATTATGCCTGTGCTCTTGCTAAAGCAGTACAGACACTGCATCTTGATTAAATCATAAGAACATTCTAAAAACTATGACTGACGGTAAGACTGCCTTAAAAACAGAAAGCGCAACTGACACCAAAACCACAGCGAAAACAGCGGATAAAACAAAAATAGTCGCAGTGCTCAAAGCCGATGAGATGATCGGAACCGGTCATTTAATGCGGGTAAAAAGCATCTTTAACTATTTTAAAGGATGCAGGCTGTATCTTGTGTCAGACTCACTGTCAGAGTCCCTTTATCCCCTGTGCTCTGAGTTTTCCAAGATCACGGTAACACAAAAAGACCTACTGTCTGATGCAGTTCTTTCCCTCCACCCAGATCTGTGCATTGTTGATCATTACTATCTTGACAGCTCTTTTGAAGCAAAGGTTTATCCTTTTACAAAGGTTGTGGTGATAGATGATCTTGTAAACAGAAAACATCAGTGCCATATGCTTTTTGACTCATGGGTTCTAAGAGAGCCTTATGAGTATAAAGATCTTGTCAACAGTGACTGTATTCTCTGTGTGGGGCACAATTTCAACTACGTAAAGGAAGCCTTTTCAAAACTGAAACATACTGTTTCAAAATCCGGACTGCCAAGAGTTCTTGTAAACTTTGGAGGCTCAGATCCTGCTCATGCCTGCCTTAATACAGCCATAGCCATCAAAAAAGGCAGACTTAACCTGAAGTACGAATTTACCATTCTCTCAGGTATGTCCAATCCCTGTCACGAACAAATAAAGACTCTCTTGGACACTATGAACAATGTAACGGTTCTAAGACACTGCACAGATATGCCGGCACTTTTCTCACGAACAGATCTTGCAATAGGTGCTGCAGGAGGAATGAACAGTGAGCGTAATGTGGCCGGTATTCCTTCAGTGGTTGTGGAGATAGCAGACAATCAGCAGGGCGTGTGCAGTTTCATAAAAAAATACTGTCTTGGAGAATGTCTTACAGTCGATGAGTTGAAAGATCCTGTCGCAGTAAACGCAAAACTGCAAACACTAATCGCAAACAGATCAGTTTACACACAAAACTGTCAGAAACTCTATTCAAAAAACGGGCTTGCAAATGTTGTGAATTCCATCAAAAAATTACTGATATTAAATTAAACAGAAGGATACAACCTAAATCAGATCCAGATCTATGATGTAAAATATATTATTCTGATAAAACAGGAAGTTATATCGAGGAAGAGCTTTTTAAGAATAAGGCTGTGTGCGAAAAAGAGTGCACACAGCTGACAATTCACCTTTATGAAAGCTATCATCTTAATGGTTCATTTGGGGAAATGAAAACCATCTAAACTACATAGCAGGCTCATAATAGCAAAATCATCCTATTGAAAATGTGATATACATCACATTTTCTAGTTGCGGTATAAATTTAGGCACAAGTTTGAATTTAAAAATAAAATTTAAACATATTGTAAACGCTTACATATTATTTTACTTTTATCCTTAATACCTCTGATAATAGGGATATTGTATTCAGACAAAAGAAAAACTCTGCTGTATTTTTGCCTGATTATCAGAGATTAAAGTTCTTCAGTGCCGTCAAGATGCAATGGCAGCTGCCAGTCTACAGGCCTTTTATGATGTAAAACAAGATACTTGTTGGCAGCTGAAAAATGATGACAGCCAAAAAAACCGCGACTGGCTGACAGTGGGCTTGGATGAGCAGCTTTTAAAATGCAATGTTTATATGGATCAATTTGCGCTCCTTTTTGCTGGGCATTATTTCCCCACAGCATGAACACAATGTTTTCACATTTATCGTTTATTGCCTTTATCACGCCGTCGGTAAACTCCTCCCATCCCTGATGCTGATGGGAATTTGACTCTCCCTTTTCAACAGTGAGAACTGAGTTCAGCAGCAGTACGCCCTGTCTTGCCCATGGGATCAGGTTGCCGTGATCGGGGATGACAAATCCTGGGATATCAGTTGAGAGCTCCTTATAGATATTCTTAAGTGAACGTGGTATTTCAACACCAACATTTACAGAAAATGACAGTCCCATGGCATAACCTGGAGTCTGATACGGATCCTGACCTATGATCACAACCTTTACCCTGTTAAAGGGAGTGAATGCAAAGGCATTGAAGATGTCTTTCTGTGGAGGGAAGACCTCAATTCCTGCAGCTCTTCTTGCCTTCTGATAGGCATAGGCATGTCTGAAGGTTTCGGTATTTTTTAAAGGTCCAATGATATCTTTCCACTCTGCCATATCTGCTCCAAAACGGTTAAATTTTCTGATAATAATTTATATCACAGCTAAGTTTCATATAAGAGAACTGTTATATTGTATAATGACTTATAGAATGTGTGAAACAGATGCCAAGAATTCATGCATTACTGTCTGTGATCTGTAAGAATAACAAAATTTACGCAGATTATGCTTACTATTAAGGAGACTCAAATGCAATCATCCAATCCTGCCATCTCTGTCATCAGAAAAAATGCAGGCGTCTACAATTTCGGTGGAACCGAGACCGGTGCAACCATTTCAGGCACTACAACCAAATCAATCGTGCTTGTTGCACTTACCCTAGTCATTGGCTACTTTGCAATGAACTATACAATCAACTCCATCCTCAGCACAGGCGTACTGCCTAACGGTTTAATGATGGGTTCTGTAATTTTAGGATTCATTGTGGCCCTGGTTACCATTTTCAAGCCAACAGCAGCCCCTGTAACAGCTCCGATCTATGCTGTTTTAGAAGGCGCTGCCCTAGGTTCTCTGTCAGGAATTTTTGAATTCAAATATCATGGTATTGTTTCTACTGCTGTGATGTCTACATTTGTTGTAGTTATGACAATGCTTGCATTATGGAAGTTTAAGATCATTGTGCCAACACAGCGTTTCCGTGCAATTATCACAGGAGCCGTAGGTGGTATCTGCGTGCTTTATATTGCAAACATGCTGTTCTCATTATTTGGAGTAAATCTGCTGCCACAGACAGGTCCTGTTTCAATTATCGTATCACTCGTAGTCTGCACCGTAGCCGCATTCAGCCTGATATTAGACTTTGAGAATATCCAGGTAAGCGTTGATGAAGGATTGCCAAAGTACTTTGAGTACTACAATGCATTCTCTTTACTGGTAACCATCTGTTGGTTATATGTTGAGATCTTAAAACTCCTGGCAAAGAGAGAGGACTAGTTTTAGAAAACTTCTGAGCAAACAGTCTTTAGAAGAATCGAGTAGGGAGGTGTTTCCACCATCCCTCTCACAACACCGTACGTGCGGATCCGCATACGGCGTTTCCCAAA
>CAKQDA010000007.1 GCA_934218695.1 uncultured Succinivibrio sp. | reverse complement strand
TAGATTTGCTAAGATTTCCCGTTAGCGGGCATCCTCGGGACTTTCACCCTAGAGATAATGCTCATGCTGAGCACACTAATAAAAAGAGAGCCTGAGGCTCTCTTTTTCGTCTTTTATGTATTATTCATTTTATCTCTGTTCAGCACTGCTCATTCAGTAAAGAAGGTGAGAACGGTCTGTTTCTGCACGGAGCTCCATACGCTATTGCTCCTGATTACCAGAAGAAGGTTTCAATGATGACCTGGTTTGCAAACTCTTTTGTAAAAGATCATCACATGGATCTTAACTGCCTGAACACAGATGCTGAAAAATCAGCATTCTCTCAGGGCAACTTCTTCCACAGTCTTATCGGCATTCTCGAAGTGAACACCTCATTCTATAATGAAAAGATGGATCTTTTCATTAAATGCCCTATCTGGAAAATATCCAGAAGATAAACTCTCAAAAGAATAACCTTGAGTCTTCAGACAGTGCTCTGCAGACTCTTTTCTGTCAGAAATTAACTTTAAAAAGTTAACTGATCATCATCACACTAAATCATGCTAAAAATAGTCAGCTGATAAATATATTAGCAACTGGCTTAAAAATGTCTTTAAATTCTGTGATCTAATTAAATAATCCTACCGTCTCTTATTGATAATTATTACTAATAACAAAATTCTTTAGAAAATTCTCTTATACTTAAGTTATAGAGTTATTCGAACTGATAACTGACTTAACAGAAAAACATAACTTTTAGAACACTTTTTTCCTAGGCTTTATAAAAAGCCTGATACTGTAATAACCACTGAAATATAGGACACATGCAAATGACTGTTAAATTTTATAAATGCGAAACCTGCGGAAATATCATCACCAAACTGAAGGATTCATCTGTAAATGTTGTCTGCTGCGGAAAGCCAATGAAAGAGCTTATCCCGGGAGAAGTTGATGCTGCAGCGGAAAAACACGTGCCAGCTGTTTCTGTCGATAAGGACAGGATCACTGTAAAGATAGGCTCTGTAGCGCACCCTATGACTGATGCTCACTACATTGAGTTTATTGCACTTGAGACTGTTCAGGGGCTGCAGGTTAAATATCTCAATCCTGACGATGAAGCTGCAGAAGCTGTTTTCTCTCTGGCTGATGATGACAGAGCTGTATGCGCCTATGCCTACTGTAATCTTCATGGTCTATGGAAGAAGGATCTTGTTTAACACAGCATTACTTTATAAAAGCAAAAACTCTCAGACAGTATATATGCTGAGAGTTTTGTACAAATGTTATGAGTTTACTTAAATTTTTGCACTGCAGACAGGCTGTATTCTCCTAAACTTATGGCAGAATGCATCCTGCTCTGTTGCTGCAGTGTTCAGAACACAGATGAAACGACTGCAGGAGATCTTTACTTTTGAATGAAAACTGTCCTGCCCCCGATACACCATAACCTCAATATATTCCGTTGCCTCAATTAAAACACATACACACAGAATTAAGCACTAACTGACATTCTAAGAAATTTCAGCACCGTCTCATATTTATATAAAAATGAGGTTACAAGTCTAAAATCAGAAAACTCATATAGAATTCTCACTGTCAGGTTGCGAAATTATCCTTTTGAAAATTAGACCGTTTTAGTTTTCATGTAAGACGTCTTTTTAGATAAAAAAGCACAATCACAGCGTTTTAATCATGTATAATCACAAAAAGTGATAAAAGCAGGACATAAAACATGAGCCACAAGATATTTCTGACACTGCCAACAGGTAACGAGATCTTTTACGATGTAATAACAAAGAACCGTTACTATGTGGATAAGACTCCATATCTGAAAACAGTATTCTCAGAGGAAATACCTGCAGATGGTAAAACCTATGTTGACGGCTCTTCAGTACTGCTCTTTACAAGACCTAGACGTTTTGGCAAGACTCTGCTCATGGATATGTTTGAAAACTTCCTGAAGATAGACAGCGACAAGCCTTTTGACACCACACTTCACAATCAGCTCTTTCATGGAACAAAGATAACAGAGGATAAAGCATTCTGTGAAAAGTACATGGGTAAGTTTCCTGTTATTTTTATTACCCTAAAGAATGTGTTTGGCGATGATGTTGAAGCTGCATATTCAAAACTTGCTGAAGTTGTAGCAGCAAAAGCTCTTGAATTTTCATTCCTAAAAGACAGTACAGCTTTAGATGAAGATGACAGGGATACATATGCAAAGATATCAAGCAGTGACTATCTGAAAAATGCTGATACAAAAGCAAAGTCATATACAACCTCAGCTATCAAATCATTAGCTTTAATGCTCTATAAGCACTTTGGGAAGCAGGTTTATATTCTTATAGATGAGTATGATGTCCCTTTAGCCAAAGCTCAGGAAAATGGTTACCACAAAGAAATGGTAAACTTAATCTCATCATTTTTAGACTTCTTAAAAACACCTTCAAAAGATCCTAAAAAAGGCAATTCAATCATAGGTAAAGTGATAATGACAGGCTGCTTAAAGGTAGCTAAAAACAGTATCTTTACAGGTGTGAACAATCTTGTGGTAAATACAGTAGTTTCAGACAACGAGGCATTCACAGGAATTATAGGCTTTACCAAGGATGAAACCTTAAAGGCATTAAAAGATTATGAGATGGGGGAATATGCTCAGCTTGTCAAAGATAACTATGACGGATACAGGTTCTTTGACAAGGAGATGTTCTGTCCATGGGATGTGATTAACTTTATAGCAGAAAACTACATCAAGAATTTAAAAGTTCCAAAAGGCAGGGTAACACCACACAACTACTGGGCCGCCACAACCTCAGGTCATGCTGTCTATGAATATTTAGGATATCTTACTGATAAAGACACTCAGAAGATGCAGGACCTCATAGATGGTAAGACAATAAGTTTCAGTCTCAATGACTCCATGAACTATGACTGTCTGTCACAGCACAAGTCTGATGACTTCTGGTCACTTCTTCTGCATACAGGTTATTTAACCTTAGACTGGGATAAGACAACAGAAGAAGAGCTCAAAAAAGACGGTCAAACTAATAAAGACGTCTTTGCAAGAATACCAAATCTGAAAATCAGAGATTGTTTTACAGCCAATATTAAAGAAAGATTTTCCAATGTTGTAAGTAAAGACAGTCTTGCAGATAAGATTGCCTGTGCTCTGTTAGATGGTGATGACGCATTTGTTCAGAGTAAGCTTGGTCCTTTATTACGCTCATTTGTATCAGTAAGAGACAGTGCCACCAAAGCTCCTCATGAGAATTACTATCACTGCTTTTTAAACGGTATCTTTTCAAACTGTAAAGATCACCTGGGAGAATATCACACAAACTCTGAAGCAGGAGACGGTTATGCTGACATCTGTTTTAAAGATTTAACAGGAAGCAGAGCCTACGTCATTGAAATTAAAGTCTGCAGTGAAAATGAAAGCAGAATTCGCAAGGCAAATGAAGCAATTGATCAAATCATAGAAAAGCACTATGCAGAGCTGTTTCTTAATAACGAGAATATAACAGACATAAAGGCAGTTGGAATTGCTTTTTCAGGAAAGTATTTCGCTGTCTGTGTAAAAAGACTGAAGTGAGCTTTTCTGATGGTCCGATGACAGGTGAACATTCGTGTGTAGCTGTTATTTCCACTCAATTTAGCCATTCTCTTCAAATGTCCAATTCACTCAAACATTCATGAGCTGATGACAAAAGCCGGATAAAAACAAATGAGCAACAGAACATTTCTGTCACTGCCAGCTGATACAGATAACTTTGCAGAGCAAAAAAAATAGAAAAGAATATCAGTAACAGAACTGCCAGAGAGCCCTGTCTTTTAAAAGTTAAAAGATCTAGGCTGCAGCCAGATGCTCTGACAGTTATACCAAAACTACTTTACCTCACTGTTAGGGTAGCACCCCAACACCTTCAAAGAATTGGTATATGGCTTTATCTCCTCAAGAATATCCTGCATTACAGGTGCATCGATATTTCCCTCAAGATCGGTAAAAAATATCTCCTCCCAGGTATCTCGAGATGCCTCCATCTTAGGACGTGAAATAAGCTTGGTCATGTTGATGTTTCTCTTTGAAAATTCAGAGAGAACAGAGATCAGTGAACCAGGCTTGTATTTCTGAACGCTAAATGACAGTGAGGTCTTGGCACTTACTGACTGAGGCACACAAATCGGTGTCATGGAGATGACGATAAAACGTGTGAAGTTGTGAATATTGTTGGCAATATTGTCCACAATAGGAACCAGACTGTAGAATGAAGCCGCCATATGACTGCCGATAGCCACATGGGAAGGATCTTTAAGCTTTGAGACTATTTCCATAGCCTCTGTGGTGGCTTTTGTATAGTGAATTTCAGCATGAGGAAGCAAATCCTTAATCCAGTGGGAGCACTGGGCTACAGGCTGAGGATGGGAATAGACATCAGTGATCTTTTTGAGGTCAATCTTCTCGGTACCAAGTACTGCATGATCGATAGGAACAAAGATCTCACCTACAATTGAAGCCTTTGTTGTCTGCATCACATCGAGGACATCGTTGATGGAGCCTGAGCTTGAATTTTCAATAGGCAGTACACCAAACTCGCATTTACCTGTCTCTACAAGACCTGCAATTTCAGAGAATGAGCCACATCCTACAGCATCGGTTTTACCTTTATAACCTTCAAAATATCTGCAGGTTGCCACATGAGAATAGCTGCCTTTAGTACCTAAATAGGCTACTGATGTATCTCTGTCAATGGAGCTCTGGTTGGCTTTTGCAACAATATATTCCTGTTCTACAGAACAGGTATGGCGAATGATAAGCTTGTAAACATCAGAGATATATGAAGGATGAAGGCCAAGTTCCTTTGCCCTGTTTCTTAAAGTCTGCAGCTTTGAATGCTCACGCACGCTGTCAGTAATACTCTGATTGTGCGCAAGCTTGTAACCTGCAATATCAGTTGCAACATCCATTCTTTCCTGAAGAAGCTTTAAAATCTGTGAATCAATTCTGTCAATATCATCACGGCACTGCAGTAAATCTCTCATATCTAAACTTGCCTTCCGATTAAAACTATCTCTATTTTACCAATTTTTATGAATTATTAAAAAGGAGAGACAATCTCACAATAAAGGTGAAAAACTTCTCCTGATTCCGACTGAAAAAAAAGAAAATGCTCCCAAAGGTAGTAAAAATCATATATCTAGTTGATTTAGTAAAATATTTTAACTATATTCAGTTCAAACATGTTATTCTGCTAGAATTAAGAGATCGCAAACAGTTAAATATGGCAATACTGTTGTGTCAGCTGTTGCCTTCTTAATTGAAATATTTTCACCCGAACTGAAAAACTATAAATACCAAGAAATCATCTATATATGGAACAGACAGATAAGTTTAAATCTTTAAGTGCCCTAAAAGAGAAATGGTATAACTACAATTCATGCATAATTTCTCTTGCAACTCTCTTCTATCTTGTAAGAACAGACTCCACAAAACTTGCAGACGGCAGCTCTGTCAGAGACGATTTGCTCTTCAGTCTGCACAAGGAAAACGGAGATAAATTCTCGCCTAAGGAATTAAAAGATGCCGAGAGTCAACTGATAAAATACATTGAAAAGAACCACATGGATGAACCCACCTATCAGTTGCTCAAGAATCAGTTCTTTTTGCTGTACTCACAGCACTTTGAGATGTTCTCAGACAACCACAAAAGAGTTAATTTCTTTTCAGAGCTACAGGCAGAGCTGTTAAGGGATCATGCTGAGTTCTTCAATGAGTCGCGCCTGACAGACGTGTTTGCTACCTATGTTGCAGAAGGTACACGCAAACAGTGCGAAGCTGATAGCAGTTCGGTTCTGCTGCCAGACAACTACAATCCGTACGCTGAATACTTACTTCAGTTTGAAAAGAACTGCTCGGTTGATGTCTTTAAGGTTGCAGACAGAAACAACGGCTTCCGCTACAGTCTTGACACCTATGCACAGAAACTCTGCAGATCTCTTGTTTATAATCTTGTAAATCCTGTAAACGAAACTGATTTCTCCTCACTTGAGAAAAAAAGCTATGCAGGAGGATTTTCCTATTTAAACCTCTATCCTCAGGGTATTGCAGAGTGGTTCAACCGGGCAGCAGGTCACTATCAGGCTTTTACACGCTCGGTAAAAGGCCGTTTTGTTATGTTTGTCCACAGCTCTGTCACCTATTTGAGTCAGTCAGAAGCAACCGTCTTCAGGAAAAGGATCATCAATGAGGGGCATTTAAAGGCTGTGGTAAATTTACCGAAATTCTTTACCCGTCTGGTTCCTTTTCCAGTGTGTGCCATGGTATTTGACACCACAATACAGTCTGATAAGGTAGCTTTTCTTGACCTGTCAGGAAAGGACTGCATTGATTCGGAACTGTCTGACAGACAGCATAATGTATTAAATACAGATTCAGCCTTAGAGCTTAAGAAAGTTCTTTCAGGAGAAAAGACAGGTCACAGTGTCTTCATTGAGTCTGACAGATTAAATGATGACAAGTGTCTGCTCGATCCTAGCTGCTATGTGGCAGGTCCTGAGCATGAGGAGAGCGTGAACTACATTGAAAGGGGCGAACTCAGACTTGCCGACGTAGCTCAGATTTACAGAGCACAGGTATGCACCGCAGCTGATCCAGAAACTGTAAAAGAAACGGAAACAGTCTACGAGCTGAATCTGAACGATGTACCGCAGACAGGTGTGATGTCCGAGGTGCAGAAGGCTGTAAGAGTGAAAGCCGGTGATTCAAGAGCCAAGCGCAGCAGGCTGCAGAAGGGAGATATCGTACTCTCAATTAAAGGCACCATCGGAAAGGTCGGTTACTTTAATGAGGACAGAACAGATGTTATTGCAGGTCAGTGCTTTGCAGTCATCAGAACACTGAACGAGCAGAAATATCCACAGAGTCTTATCTTCTGTCAGTTAAAGTCGCATGATATGCAGCGTTATCTGAAGATGAAGACTACAGGTGACAAGATTAAGGTTCTGCAGAGCAAAATCCTAAAGCAGCTGCCTATATACAGAAGCACAGAGAAACTCAAAGCAAAGGCTGACAGCATGGTGAAAAAACTTCTTGAGCTTGACAGACAGAGACTTGAAATCAAGAGAGCTGTTGAAAAGAGCACCTCTTTCAGAATTGAAAACGACACCTTCATGGAAAGAGACTGAATGTCAGGAGAGTCTTAGCATCTGTAAAGACGTCTTGGCGTCAGCTGTATGATAATTTACTGATGCTGCAAGAGCAACATCAGATCTTTATACATCTGCTTTTTATAAAGGAGCAAAGGAAAGTCCAATGCTTGGTTTTATCGGTACAGGAAAAGTTGGAACCTCTCTTTTAAGGTTCTTTTACGAGTACCGTGTCCACAAAGACCTGGAAGAGCTCTGTATTTCATCAGTGTTCTCAGAGCACATAGAATCATTGAATGAATCCTTAAACCTGATAAAGGCTCTGAATGTAAACTACGCTCACTGCCCTCCCCTTCCAGAGGCAGCATCCTCAATTGCAGAAACTGCAGAAAAATCAGACATCATTTTTGTGACCGTACCTGATTCAGTCATAGCACAAGTGGACAGAGAACTGTTTTTATCAGCAGGAAAAATGCTCAAAGGCAAAATTCTGGTGCACTGTTCAGGAGTTCTGACAGCGAAGGAAGGCTTTATAAAGTGCTCATCTGTCACTGACACGGTATCACTGCATCCGATGCTGGCATTCTGTTCTAAATTAACATCCTTAAAATCCATAGAGAATACCTTTTTTACTCTTGAAGGATCGGATAATGGAGTAAAAAAACTTAAGAGCCTTCTTCAGAAGTTAAACCTCACTCACGCAGTTTTAAGTGGAGATGAAGAGCCTGAAAAAATGAAAGCCGAATACCACTTAGCCTCGGTTATAGTCAGCAACTGCGTTACAGGACTGTTTTCCATGGGACAGGATCTTCTGACAGGTTGCGGATTTTCTGAGATTCAGGCTCACAGAGCTCTTGAGTCACTGTTTTCTGACAATGTCAGAAACATCATCACCACTGATGTCAGTAAGGCTCTTACAGGTCCTGTAGAAAGAGGTGATGCGATTACAGTTAAAAAACATCTTGACTGTCTTGATGAAGAAGACAGAGAACTGTACAGACTTATCAGCAAAAAACTCTTAAGGATTGCTCAGGGCAAAAATCCTGAGCGTGATTATGACAGAATAAAAAAACTGCTTTATACAGAGGACAAAAAATGAAAGTATCAGTCGCAACCTTTGCAAAGATGAAACAGGAAAAACAGAAAATCGCCTGTCTTACCTGCTATGATGCATCAACAGCAAAAATTATTGATTCATCCGATGTGGATGCGGTTCTGGTTGGAGACTCACTTGGCAATGTAATTTTAGGCTATGAGGATACACTGTCTGTTACTGTCGATGACATGATAACCTTCACAGGAGCTGTAGCCCGCGGATGCAGAAACAAGCTTATCATTGCCGATATGCCATTTATGTCCTATCAGGTTAATGCAGAGCAGGCACTTGTAAATGCAGGACGTCTTTTAAAGGAAGGCAGAGCTAATGCTGTAAAACTTGAAGGTGGAAGAGCTGTAGCTTCCACCGTAAAGAGAATTGTGGACTCAGGAATTCCTGTCTGCGGACATCTGGGCATGACGCCTCAGTCAGTAAACGTCTTTGGCGGACACAAAGTGCAGTGTAAAACAGAAAAGGCAGCTTCAGATCTGATTGAAGATGCGCTGGCTCTGCAGGAAGCAGGAGCTTTTGCTGTAGTTTTAGAGTGTATTCCTGCAAAACTTGCTGCCATTGTGACCAAAAAGCTGTCCATTCCCACCATAGGTATCGGTGCAGGCGTACAGTGCGACGGTCAGATCCTGGTTTATCAGGATATGCTTGGCATGTATCAGGATTTCTCGCCTAAGTTTGTAAAACACTATGCACAGATTGGCAGTACCATGAAAGATGCTTTCAATGCCTACGCAAGAGAAGTGAAAGACTCTTCATTTCCTTCTTTAGAGCATACCTTTAAGATTGATGATGAGATCATAAATAAACTCATTTAAAAATCTGACTCTCACAGAGGTAAAGACATAAAGAACTCTGCAAAAGCAGAGTTCTTTATCTTGCGTCTTAACAGGCAAATCATCTTCACTGCACTAAAAATAGGCATTGTGAATGTGACGGCCACTTCTTAGTTTTTTTTACTTTAAAAGGTTATCATTACTGAATAAGGTAATAGACAGATACTTTTTTGTATCTGTATTTAATACATATCCTGGCACATACAGTTCCAGACTGAAATAAAAACAATTACAAAAAGAATCACACATGCGTAAAGATTATGTAATGGGCAACAGTGCAATTGCTGCAGGCGCTCTGTGCTCAGGTGTAAAGCTGGTTGCAGGTTATCCTGGAACTCCCTCTACTGAAATCATTGAATCAATTTTTCATGCACCGCATGACGGTGTTCACCTTGAATGGTCAGTAAACGAAAAAGCAGCCATGGAAGTTGCGGCAAGTGCTGCCTATTCAGGTGCTCGCTCAATGGTTACCATGAAACAGGTGGGGCTTAATGTGGCCTCCGATCCTCTCATGAGCCTTGCCTATGTAGGCGTTAAGGGCGGTATGGTCATTGCTGTGGCAGATGATCCGGGTCCTATCTCCTCACAGACAGAACAGGACACCAGACGTTTTGCCTCATTCTGCAGAATTCCCGTGCTTGATCCTGCCTCTCCTGAACAGGCTTTTCAGATGGTGCAGGATGCCTTCGAGCTGTCAGAGAAATATCATACTCCGGTGATACTTCGTCCCACCACCAGAGTATGTCACGGTTATGCCTCGATTGAATTTGATGAGAACTACACTGTAAAGCCATATGAAGGCTTTATAAAAGACTCTGGTAAATGGGTTATCTTTCCAAAACTCTC
Organism: uncultured Succinivibrio sp.; assembly: GCA_934218695.1. Taxonomy (GTDB): domain Bacteria; phylum Pseudomonadota; class Gammaproteobacteria; order Enterobacterales; family Succinivibrionaceae; genus Succinivibrio. Next base: position 82,023 of record CAKQDA010000007.1, on the reverse strand, counting down.
CAACAGAAATCATGCTCTGATAGAAGAGCGCAATGTAAAGTACGGTCACGATCTGAGTTCCTACAGATTCAACACTGTAACAGGAAAGAGTGCCAACTGTAAAAAAGCGGTGTTAGCATCAGGTGTAAGCTATGCCTATGCAAAAGAGTACCAGGCAGAACATGATGATGTATGTCTCATTCAGGTTGCAACTCCATATCCTCTTCCTGAAGACTTTATTCTCAGGGCTGTAGAAGGACTCGATGAGGTTATCTGCCTTGAGGAGTTAAGTCCCTATCTTGAAGAGGAACTTTTAAGAGTAGCAGGCAGACATCACTTAAAACTGAATGTAAGAGGCAAACTTACAGGTGATGTGCCACACTCAGGAGAGCTGTCAGTTCTTACTGTAACCTCAATTCTCAATAAATTCTACGGAATTGAGGGAAGAGAGATTAGTTTTATCAGTGATACCCCGGATCTTCCTGTGCGCCCTCCTGTTTTATGTGCAGGCTGTCCTCATCGTGGTGCCTTCTATGCCGTAAAAGTTGCAATGCGCAAAAAGAAGACCTATTTCTGCGGTGATATCGGCTGCTATACCTTAGGTAACGCCTCCCCTCTTGATATGGTGGATACCTGTCTGTGCATGGGTGGCGGTGTCACCATGGCACAGGGATTTAACTTTACAGATCCTGACGCTGTATCTTTTGCATTCATAGGAGATTCTACCTTCTTTGCCTCAGGCCTTACAGGTGTGGTCAATGCTGTCTATAACGAAGCTGACATCATTATCTGTATTCTTGACAACTCCACAACCGCCATGACAGGTCATCAGCCTCACCCGGGTACCGGTTTTAACCTCATGGGCAACTTTGTGGATAAGGTTGACATAGAGGCAGTGCTAAAAGGTATCGGTGTTAAAAAGGTTGTAAAGACAGATCCTCTTGATCTTAAGGCCTCGGTTACAGCTGTAAAGGAATGTGCATCCATAAAAGGCGTTAAAGCCATTATCTTTAAGTCACCTTGTATTTCCATTGTAAAAAGCACAAAAAAATGCACCGTGACAGACAAGTGCAAAGACTGCAAGATCTGCATCAAGCAGTTAGGATGTCCTGCAACCATCATTGTCAACGGTAAGGTTACCATTGATGAGAGCCTGTGCACAGGCTGCACTCTGTGCTCTCAGGTATGTCCTCACAAAGCCGTCGCTTCAGCTGATGCTTGCGGATGTGCAGGTGATTCAGGCACTGCAGTCAAAACAGATAAGAAGGTGACACATGAATAAAGACATTCTTATATGCGGTGTAGGCGGTCAGGGAACAGTGCTTGCCTCAAAACTTACAGCTTCTGCCTTCATGAGAGAAGGCAATACCGTTCATTCTGCCGAAACCATCGGTATGGCTCAGCGAGGCGGTTCTGTTACAAGTCATGTCAGAATTGGCGATAAAGCTTTTTCACCTTTAATTCCAGACGGAAAGGCTGATTTAATTCTGGCATTTGAACCTGCTGAAGCTGTACGCAACCTCCACTTTTTAAAGACAGGTGGAAGCGTAATTGTAAACTCACATCCTGTAAAACCGGTTACAGAGTCATTAAATGACACAGGTTATGACGGGACAGAAATGATTGAGTTTTTAAAGGCTCACGGAGTTAAAACCTGTGTGGTGGATGCTGATGAAATCTGCCGACCTTTCGGCTCATCAAAATTCTTTAACATCATCATTCTTGGAGTTGCAGCAGGTGCCGGTCTTTTAGGCGTCAGAACAGACTCCATGATCATGGAAATTGAACAGAAAGTTAAGGCAAAGTTTGTTGACATCAACAAGAAAGCTTTTGCTGCAGGAATAAAGGTAGGTAAAGAATATGCTGCTCAGTGAAAAACAGCTGTCACAGGTGGACAGCCAGATTAAAAGACTTATAAAAACAGACAGTTTTTATGGCAAAAAATACCGTGAAATGGGTATAACAGGCTGTAAAAATCAGGATGACTTTGACAGGATTCCTTTTTCATGCAAAGACGATTTACGATTTGCCTACCCACTGGGAATTCAGGCTGTAGATGACAGCGAGGTTGTCAGAATTCATTCCTCATCCGGTACCACAGGTCGTCCTGTGATCATTCCCTATACAAAAAAGGATGTTGACGACTGGGCAACCATGTTTGCACGCTGCTATGAAACAGCCGGCATTACTAAGACAGACAGAATTCATATCACCCCAGGCTACGGTCTGTGGACTGCAGGTATCGGTTTTCAGGCAGGATGTGAAAAGTTAGGTGCAATGGCAATTCCTATGGGACCTGGCAATACCGATAAACAGCTGACCATGATGATGGACTTAAAATCAACTGTTTTATGTGCAACCTCATCATATGCCCTGCTTCTGTCAGAGGAAATAACACGTCGCGGTATTCGCGATCAGATCTTTTTAAAGAAGGGTGTTATCGGATCAGAACGCTGGAGCGACAAGATGCGTAATACCATCAAAAAGAATCTGGGGATTAAACTCTTTGACATCTACGGTTTAACAGAGATCTACGGTCCTGGTATCGGTATCAGCTGTGAAGCTGAAAACGGTATACACTACTGGGATGATTTTGTATACATAGAAATCATTGATCCTGTTACAGGAAAGAGAGTTCCTGACGGTGAGCCAGGTGAAATTGTAATCACCACTCTTGTTAAGGAAGGAGCTCCACTGCTACGCTTTAGAACCCACGATCTCTCAAGAATTATTCCGGGTGAGTGCTCATGCGGCAGTAAGTATCCTCGTCTGGGTATTATTCAGGGTCGAAGCGATGATATGTTCAAAATCCACGGCGTTAATATGTTCCCAAGCCAGATTGAAGGTATTCTTGGCATGGTTGACGGTGTTGGCAGTGAGTACAGAATTATTCTTGCAAGAGATGCTGACACCCACAAAGATGTGCTTCACATTACAGCTGAGGCTGAAGGTCGTGTTGACTTTGCAGAAACAGCCAGAACCATTGCAAAACTTGCAAAATCAAAGCTCGGTGTAACACCTCACGTAGCTATTGCTCCTGTGGGCACACTGGCAAGATGTGAAAAGAAGACACGTCGAGTTGAAGATCAGAGAGATCAGTAATATTCGCTAAGTCAAAACAGCATGACAGTATTATCTTAAGCTGTCAGGCTGTTTTTTATATACAGGCATTTTCTAAAAACTCTTATAAAGGTGTATTTACAGGCATCATTTTGCAACTTTCAGAAAAAAATCCTGCTCAGAAAAACATCCTACTCAATTAAAAACAACCAGCCTACCGAATAATAGAAAATATCAAATCCTCCATGTATGATTGGACATACTGTATTCAGCACCACCATTTCGATCCAGTTATGACGATAACACCACAGACAATGTCCATCCATTATTCTTATATGAATAAATCCAATGGCTCATATCACAACCAGAAAACACATTAAATATAAAATAACGTTTTCAATTTATTCATTTTCCACTTCATATGAAAAAGACTCAAACTATCAACTTTATGTAAATCTGATTTTACATAAAATTCTTGCCACTGATTATAGGTGCTACAAAAGGATCTAATATGTTTGTTTTCTGGCAATTTGTAATTATTGTCACCGGTTATATTGGATAGTACAAATCAAAATTCATAAGAACTGTACTGAATTTTTCTGTTTTCAGATTATTTTCTTAACTTCATATTAAATATGTTGAGTTTTTGACAAAAAAAACAGATCTGCATAAAAACCTCCCAAATGAAAAGATGATCGAGATCGTAAAAGGTAAAGAACAAAAAAAACTTTTTTCTGATTCACAATTATGGTATATGTTATACTGAATTTAATTTTTAATTAAGGAGTTGTTTTATGTCTGACTGGTATACGGAAGAATGGGAAGCTAAACAGAGAATTGAAACTATTGCCAAATTCTTAAGGTGTTTTAAAGATAAAAATGCACTTATTGATTTTTACAGGAAATTTAAATTTGAATTTGATTTTGATATGGTTGAAAAGTACCTGACAAGTCAACTGCGGCACTTGCCCCTGTTTCTTAAAGTCATGGGAATTCACTTTCCTCTAAATATTGAAGAACTGGCCTTTTTTATGAAAAAAATTGAAAGACTGTCTGACGTAGAATTTCCGTATGGTAGGAGAGTCGACACATTAAATGAAAAATATCCAGAACTTGTGTCTTATATTCAAAACAGATTTGATAAACATTTATATAAAGTTGGCGAAGATGGTCATTTTGCAGAACCATTATGTTCAAGTATATTCAGTGCGAAAGCTGTTCTTGAACATTCTGAACATACATTTAAACGTTTCTCTCTGTCATGGTTGGCCGATGAATGCACTAATGGCTTTTTAGAGCTTGATAACAGAAAGTTTATACTAGCAAGCATCGACGTCTTAAGATAAACGACTTCCTCAAAGATTCACTTTTTATGTTTTATATACGCAATAGGTATAAATATGGAACTTTTTGACTTTGGTCCAGATTTTGAGTTTGAATACAATGAAGCTCGTGAATTTCAATCAGTGGATATGTTCTTTGGAGCATTTGACAGAAGATACAATTCTCTTGCAAAATTTTACAGAGAATTCGAATTTGTTTTTGATTATGATAAGGTTGAAAAATACATTAAAGATGAAATACCTAATTTTCCTTTGTTTTTGAAAATTCTGAAATTAGATTTTCCTAAAAATTCTGATGAAATGGCAATGTTCATATATCAGATAGATATTTTATCAGAAATAGAATTTTCGAAAGATCCTGCTCAAATAGAACCTCTTGTAGAAAAATATCCAGAATTAATCGATTACGTTATGAATGAATCATTAGATGAGCAACAGTGCCATTTTGACAGTTTTATGATTGTAAGAGCAAAAGATTTATCTTATGAACAGAGAAAACTATGTTGCTTATTTTTTTTAGCTGATGAGTGTATTTTCAGGTTTAAGAATATGAACTACAGAAAAATGATAAAAGAGAGCCTTATCAGCAATAAGATGGATGAGGTGTTGTCAGCTTAAAACAGTATAAGTAAAAAGATACTTTGACTAATACCACCTTAAACAAGGATTCGTAACAAAAAAATAATCAGCACAATTAAACCTTTCTCTACGCTCCATTCACAAAAGAGAATAAGGTAATAAAAAAGGATCCGTCTGAATTCAGAAATTTTCCTGCCTGCTTTATAAAAGACTGATAACACCTTATACCACAACAGAAAAATTAAACTGATAGGGATCCTTTTGGATATGCCGATCATCAGAGCAGGCATATTCCATATTATCTTCAGATATATCCTCTTAAATTACAGACAGGATATCTGTATAAAAAATTAAAATGACAAATTTATGATTATGGTGATCTGCCTGCTGTGACTTAAAGTACACCGGCTGCAAAAAAAATAAAGGACATCATCAGTTTATCGAAGTTTAGTATGACATTCATTAAGATAAACTGATGATTGCAGATAATTTAAAATTAAAAGGAGAAAACGCATTTGCCCATTTTTAACAGAATTCAGTCAGCAAGCTCAGTACCAGGCAAATATATCATGTGATGGTATCTCTTTATGTTCAAGATACTGATATCTTATATAGTTTCTTGCCTTTTTAAGATAACTTACCGTAAGGCTGTCAAGCTCAGTGGTATCTGTTAATATTTCGTCCTTATCCAAATCATAAACCAGTTCAAAATATCTCTGACCGACAGAATTGTCATAACAGTCGCAGCGGCATGTTAAGATGCCATCCTCTATAACAATATTAAAAAGTTCAATCATGTATTTTTCTCTTAAAATAAGTTTGCATTATACACATACAAAATCCCTTCACTCTGTCTGTGCTCATATATAAAGATATTTAACTCACAAATCATGATACAAGTATAGGATTTAGTTAAGGCAGGAGCTCCTGTTGCATGGATCCTGCCTTTTACATAAGTGATATCAGATAAAGCCTATCCTCCTGCAGCTCTTTTGAGCTGTTCTTGAGTCTCTTACCTTTGAAAGAGCCTCTTTGATGATCTCATCAGTTATGCATGAAACATTTTTAAAGGCTGCTATGCTGCGACTTTTTTCAACTACTGCCTGAACATCACATATAGGTCTGCCTGCAAGCAGCTCACTTATCTTTTCAAGATCAGCATTTTCTGATAGCGGAACTTTTGAAAATCCCTTCTTTAAAACTTCAAGAGCACTGTGACTGTCAGCGTAGCCTATCTCTATCACATTTGAGAATCTGCCGTTTCTTAAGATGGCCTCGTCAATATCCCCCACAAGATTGGTTGTGGCTATTACCATGACTCTGTCTCTTGCGGTGTTGTTGATAGAACGGAGAAACTCAGAAATCATTTCATTACTTCTTCCAGATTCTCTCTTTCTGAAGAAGGCATCCGCTTCATCAATTACTATGATGGAAGGTGCTGTCTCTCGGGCCTTTTTAAAGATCTCGTTTACTCTTCTTGAAGCACCTGATGTATATTCACCAAACTGAGAGGCATCAACGGTATACATTTTCCAGTGAATAAAATCAGAAAGAGCCTTTACAGCATAGGTCTTGCCTGTACCTGGAGGGCCGAAGAGCAGAAGAGGATCAATAGGCTTTGATTCAAACTTTCTGTAGGCTGCAGGATTTTTGGCAAGGCTTATCAGATTCTCGTTTATGAATTTCTCAAATGCCTTCTGTCCTGGCAGTCTGAATACAGCATCCTTTGGAAGAGTAAGTCCGTCAAATCTGTTAAGTTCCTCATCGATAAGCTCATAATCGGCTTTTGAAAAACCGCTGTCTGACACAGATTTTTTCAGTTTTTCCAGAAAGCCCGTGATCTGACGGATACTTCTTCCGTTTAAGGATTTGACAAGATATGCTATCTGTTCTTCTGAAAATATGTCTTTATTCAGCTCATGATTTAAAAGATCACAGATGTCATCATAGTCAGGATCAGTAAGTTCAATCTCACAGGAAAACTTCTCACTGATGCCAGAATCCAGAAGTTTTCTGTCAGTAACCGTCATGACAAGCAGGATGTTATGTGCTTTTAATTCATCCATACTGTTGGCAAAGGCACTTACCTCCTCACCGGTCCAGTCATTATCAGCCTTTAGGAAACGTCTATCCCTTAAAATTTCCTCAAAATTCTCAAACATGGCGATAACAGGCTCCTGTAATAGAAGATCAGCGGCAATTTCTTTAAACTTTTCATTTACGCCATGCACGTAATGTGAAGATAAAGCTGTGACATCATATTTTTTAACCTTAAGGTCAAGTTTTCTAGCAAGGGCATTTACCGCATAGGTCTTACCAGTACCGCTCTGTCCTGAGATTAAAAGAAACCTTGAAAAGAATTTTTCTTTGAGCTTGTCATTGTTATTTTTAGCTTCCATATAAGGGAGCACATAGTTTTCATTTAAAAACTCTGTAAGCTTCCTGTTGCCGGCTATTTTCAGGAAATCTTTTTTCTGTGAGCCAGGATTTTTCTGTGCGTTATACGTTCCCTGTGAACGTGGTGTAATATCAGTCTTAATACCGCGTTCTCTTAAGCGTCTTTCAAGTCTTGTAAGGACTTTACCTGCGTTTGATGGAGCAGGCTTTATTAAATAATCCCTTGAAGGCAGAATAAGAGATTTAAATCTGCTGTACAGTCTTAACTGTCCTGAATAGGAAAGATAATCCACAGCACCATCGCAGTGGTCTGGCAGCATCACAGTATCAGCTCCATTCTCTGAGCTGTAAAAACAGGTTTTACACTCAGAAAAATAGTTACCTGCAGTATACAGCAGTCTTTCATAGCAGCCAGTCTGAATCAGTCTGTAAATACATGATGAGGGCTCATCATTCTCTGCAGCCCTTTTTTCAGGATCCCAGAAGTCAGTCTCTCTGTCAGAACCTATGTTCAGATCACATGAAAACTCATATCTGTTAAGCTGCCAGAGTCTGTTTCTCTCTTTGTTAATTAAGGCTTTAAGTTTTTCACTCTCTGCCCTGCTGTCATCCTTTCTGCTGTTTAAAGAATGTCTTTCAAGGATGTAAAGCTTTGACTGCCAGAACAGTCTTTTTAAGGAAGATGGGACATCCTCTTCAGGGATGAAACTCTCTGGAAGATCCTCATATACAAAACCGATTGAGCTTAGCATCTTTAACAGATGTGTTTTTCCTGAAACATCTGGAAGATCTTCAACAAGAGCTTTAATAAGTCTGTTTTTGGTAAATCCTACGGCACCTCCTTTCTGAGTGGTGCAGTTCTGGGTGGTGCGGTCAAGCTCTTCTTTACTCAGATGAATGATCCTGTCAGCCTCTTTTAGGATAAGAGCAATCTTAAGACACTCTTCTGGCAGTGGCAGCTGAGTTTTCCTGCCTCTGATATTTCTCTGATCAAGGCAGATAAATCTTAAGAAACGCTGATTTCTCATGTAAAAATCACAAATTCTTCTTTTTTCAGTATCTATGGTTTTAAGATGCCCGAAATCCATGCCTGAGTATCTTATACGCAGACTTTCAAAAAGACAGGTAACAACAGTTTCAAATCTGCAGTATGGACCATAATAGATAGAGCAGAATTTCTGCTGTTTTCCATCCTCTGAAAGCTCTTCACCTGAATGGTCATACTTTAAGGCACTCTCTCCACTGCCATAAACAAACTGAAATGAACTCTCTCTTTTATTTATCGCAGTCTCCATAATATCTGCAACAAGGCACAGATCATCGGTAAAATCGTAGAAACCAGATTCTCTTATTACGCTTTCTATCTGATCGAAGGAGCCTATAAGTGCAATTCTCTTAAGTCTTGCACTCTTCTCACAGCTTTTCATAAGGTTAAGATCATAGCCTGTAAGCTTTCTCTTTTCAGGATTTGAGAACCATTCAGGCAGTTTTCTGTTGCCGAACATGAAGGCAAAGGATTTCTCAAAGGCAACAGGTGCAGGATCTTTTATCTCTCTGCTTCTGCCAGATTTTTTAAACTGCCCTGACTGGCCTGACTGCCCTGAAACTTTTTGGTTGAGTGCTCTTAGCGGAAGATCAATCTCCTGTGAGGAAAAGCCCCTTTCCATCATAAAAGTCACAAGTTTTACATAAGGCAGACTGCTTAGGGCATCATACGGCATGAACCTGGATCTTATAAGTGCTGCAAGTGAGTTTAATGCTTCTTTTATTCTCACCTTGCTGTCATCAGTAAGTTTATCCTCGTCATAGTGGATGCACTCATCATCAAGACCGCGTAAAGCAGGCTTCTCTATGATGTAGTTTTCAAGTTCTAAAGTGCAGTAGTCGTCAAGACCTTTCTCATGACGCAGAAGATCTGTAAGTTCACCGTTGCAGTGCTCAAGGCTGTAAATTGAATCTGCAATCCACTGTGCTAAAGATCTTTCACCATACTTTGTTACAGTTTCATACAGCTCAGGATCTTCAAAATATAGGGAGTTTAATTCAAGGCTTTCAATGTATTCATCAAAGGTTCTGCATCCAGATTCATCTTTATTTTTTGAGAGAAATTTATTGTCAAAAAAGCCTGATGGACGCTCAAAGCTTGAGTTTAAAAAAGCAATACAGATGTATTTTCTGACATAAGGTAACTCTCTTATGCCCTTTAAGCTGCCTTTTACTGCCATGCGGGAGTAAAGAGCCTCCAGTGAGGACTCATCATCGTCATCAGCACCTCTGTTAAAGGCATAATCTGTTCTCAGAAGATCTCTTATAATTCTCAACACGTTAAGATCATCACGACATGCCTGATGTCTTAAAGCATTAGACTCATTTTTGAGTTTTAAGGATACTGTGGAGAAGTGATCTCTTATGTCAGAGAATGGAGCCCTGTTATCTAAAAGATTTCGCAGAGTATCCACTGCATCTGAAAACTCCCTTACAGGGCTGTCACCAAATACAAGTCTGTCCATTTCACCTGCAATACTGATGTCAGGCTCTGTGTTCTCTAAGATAAGATCTTTATTTATGGAAAAGTCAAATCTGTCATTAAAGTCTTTTTCATGATGATGTTTCATGACATGAAGGCTATCAGCCTCCTTACAGTCACTGACATCTTTATCATTATTATTTTCTTTGTCATTCTCTATAGCATTCTCTTTATTTTTTATGCTGGCTGCCTTTTTAAGATTGCGCATAAAATAGGAGTTCTCTGAGAAGGTCTTTAAATTTGCCCCTTTAAAGAATCTTCGTGAGAGCAGGTACATCACCTTGAGACAGAGATTAAGATCAGAGTCTTTAAACAGATTTGAAATACATCTGCAGGTACTGTTGTCAGTGATATAAAAAAGCAGAGCTGCACAGAGCACCGCACATGAGCCCTCATATCCGTAAAATGAGGTTTTAAAGGCATCTTCAATAAAAGAAGAGCAGTCATCCTCACAAAGTTCGTCACCAAAGAAATGTGATGCGGCATTATCAGATACTGCCTTTATAGTTCCTCTCTGTGAGGCGTACTCCTCAATCATGTTTACAAGAGAAGCAGTAAGAGCTGTACCCTTATGTCCGTACTTTGAATCCTCGCATAAAACAAAATCAGGATCGTTTACAGAAGATTTTAAAAGGTATTCAGACAGCTTTGACCAGGATAAAGCGCTATTATCAGTGATGCATATATTTAAAAGATCTCTAAGCTCACATGGAATACCTTTAAGAGCATTCTGTTCCATTCTCAGGTTACTGTTTAAAAGAACGAAAGGACTTACGCATATCATCTTTTTATCTGAAGATTTCATAACTCTATCTCCCTGTACTTTTTATTTAAAAATTCTGTATACCTGCACTCTGCTTTGACTTTAATGAACTGCGGTTAACCAATGTCCATTTAAACCACTATCAGGTCATGGCAGATAGTGCTTAGGATTAAATTTTTAGAATGACTTTCAATGTCTAAAAATCAGTTTATGTACTATCTATATTTTTAGTATATGATATACGTAATTAAAAATACAAGGAAATTTTACATTTTTATTTGTTAATTTTAAGTAGATTTAGATGATGTCTTTTTAAGTGGGATTTCCAGTTTAAGAGGATCAGCTAGTAATGATAGTTTTTAGTGGGAAGATATAAACTGTAAGTTTACGTCTTAAAAACACCCAAAACATTCTCGAAAAAGAATGCCTCAGGTGTTCAAATACTTTATTTTGTAGCGACTACTCGGTAATGGATGATATTAGGTAACTGCTAAATATTACGCCCCTTTAAAAATAAAAAAATCTTCCTAGAATTAAAAACAAGCTCCAAAGAGGAGTGAGAACCTGAATTTGTTGCAGATCATGCCGGCTATAATTAAGTGATCTTAGATAAATTAAGGTGTTATTTAGGCAGTAAAACCTAAGAATGCATGCTGATGAGGCTTATCTTAAGACTGACATTGTGCAGTAAATTTTAGGATTCTTCTTCTGGATCTTCTAAGTACTTTCATCATCTAAATCTAATATCTTTTAACTTTCGATCCATTAACTTCCTTCAAAAGATCTTCTAAAAGTCCAAGTGATCTAGATCAATAAAACATCTCTTTGGTGGCAAGGCATTAGAGAAAACTCCTACCTGTACGCGGACTTCCAGTGCTTTCCTGACTATTCGCAGATTATCTCCTAGAGTTAGTATGCAGTAATCACCCCTGTAAACTTTGCAGCACCTGTTTGCGCACTCTACTAATGTTGCTGACAGTAAATGCAGTCAGGACCGGCAAAGATCATGGCATAGGCTTTGACATTCTTGCCTTTAAAGTCCAGTGCTGATTTGTATTCTAAAACCTCTTCAGAGGCTTTTATAATGAGTTTATTTAGAGTGCTTTCACTGCTCTTATCTGAAGCCTCTGTTTTAGTCAGATATTTAAGATCAATAAGGTAAATACACTCATTGCTTGTGCCTTTGTTTACGGTTATAACCAAATCTGCAAATTTCTCTCCCTTGCCTGTTACTCTTAGTGATCTCTGCAGACTTACCTCAAAATCATCATTAGAAAGCTCTTCAAGTTTAGCGTATAAAACCAGATTTAATGCCATCTCATTCATATGGTATAAAACCTGATTTGACATAATCAGACTTAAGAATTCAGTACAGGATGAGGTAAAAGAGGATAAATCATCCTTAATGTCCATCATTTCAGAGATATTCAGTTTCTGTGATGAAAATACTACATTGCTTCTGAATTTGAACTTGATGGTACAGTTTGCAAAAAGCTTTGACATGAACTGATTTGGTATTACAAGAGATATACCACTATCTAAGGATGAATTTCTGTTGACGGTCAGATAACCCAAGTAGTAGAGCATGGATAAAAGCTGCTCTCGAGAGTACTTCCTTACCTGATTCAGATTGATATTTTCAGAGAGTTTCTGCAGATTAAATGGCTCTCCCTGAAGATATCTGTCAATGATGGTATCTACAATGTCTTTGTCAGCAAGCCCAAACAACTCCTCAAGCTTATATCCGTCCTGATCGCAGGCAGGATCGAGATAATCCTCTGGATTTAGGAATACGCCTTTCTCACGAACATTATCCAGATAATAAAGACACATGGTAGAATTGTAGACAGACTTATCAGCCTCAGCTGAAAAACAGTAACCGTCATAGACTGGTTTCATTCTCTCAATGATGTCTTTGGTGGTTACTCCCAACTGTTCTACATCCACAAGCTTTGGAATGAGAATATTCAGTTCATCTTCAGTAAAGCCTGCGTACTCATTAAAACAAGCCCTTGAAGTTACATTACGAGCAATATTAAAGCCAGAAGTTAGTGAATCAAGAGAAACAGAAGAGACTCCTGTAATAAAGGTTTTGGCGATGGTGTTTTTTGCAAAATTTTTTATTGCAGAATAAAAGGTTTTAAGAAAACCATTCCTACTGGTAATATCTAAAAATAAGGCTAAGTTCTGGGAAAGTATCTCATTGGCAAACTTGTCATATTCGTCAATCATGACATAGAGGTTCTGCCTTTTAGCAAACTTTCTGTAGGCCTTGGAAAATTCAGTAAACAGAGTTGCCGCATCGTTCTTGTTTAAATTTGAATAATCAAATTCAAAATCAGGATATCTGAGACAAAATTCATCAATTCCATCACTTACAGCCGAAAAAAAACTGGTTAAAAGAACATCTTTATCGCCGGTAGATACAGAAGAAAAATCAAAGTCAATTACATGGTAGCTGTTGTGAGTTGGGAGAGCCACATCATAAATCTTTGTTCCAGAAAACAGCTCCTCATATCTATCCTTGTAGGAAATGTCATAGTAGCACTTTAACATCTGTACAAAGGTAGACTTACCAAAACGACGGGGACGTAGGAGTACAGGATAATCACTCATACTGTCGTCATCAAGAAATTTTATGGACAGACTCTTATCCACGAAAGCCCTGTTCTTAATACGAAATGTATCAAATGAAACCTTTCCATAAGGATTATTAAGTAGTGTAACTGTACTCTCCGACATAAAGCTGTTTCCTTAAATCTTAGCTGTCTTCATTATAGCAGATAAGGAATAATGCTGTACGGTTAGGAGTAAAGAGCTTATGGCAACAGCTTATACTTGGTTATCTATGCACAAAATTTCAGTAGGTAAAGAGCAAGGCATGAACGTTAATGAAATCAATGGAGTCTTTGGTAAGATTGATTTTGAAATCTCCAGAAAAAGTGGAAATAACAAAAAAAGATATTCTCTTAATAAGACAGAGGAAGCTTTAATTTCTGTTAACAGACAGGTTCCAATTTATAGAATTAGACTCTTTGATACCAGCAATATTCATGAGCTTATAGAGTCTGGCTTAAAGTTCTTATCAGGTAAGGAAAACGATGAACCGGATTCTGGTTTTATAGCTTTTTCTAAAAACATTACACCAGGCGAAGTAAATGCCGTGTATATACCAGCAAATGATTCTGTGGAAAGCCTGCCTGAAATTAGTTGTTTCATTATGTCTGAAGATGATTTTATTAAAATCATCGTTGATGGAGATGTGGTTTTGTTCTATAAAAAGACATCTCTCCCTGTAGCAGTTAAGTTGATTAAGAGACTGGACAGGTAGTTCAAATTGTTGTGATTTTAAAATTTTGGCTCAGGTGCAGTTGAGTTTCAGTTAAAATCAGCTGACTTCACTGAACTGGAGATGGAATTATCGGTTCATCAATGACCTGTATCAGATTTGCAGGTCATTGATGTGAGCACTGGAGATAAATATTCATATACACAGTGAGGCTAATTTAAATCTTAACCTTCACCTTCATTCTCTGTTTTATTAGGTTCTGAAGAAATAATATCTTCAAGATTTATTTTTTCTTTTCCAAAAACAAAACATAATTCTTTGGAATAATAGTTCGTAAAGACCTTTTTAATATACTTTTTTTCAAATTCCTTTAGCAATTTAGAGTATAAATCGCCATCTCCATCTAATAGCGACTCTTCTTTTTCTGGTGTAAACGCATGTATTTTGTCTTGAATTATTTTAGTGAATTTTTTATCCTTTTCAATCAAATAAGTACAGTATTCTTTCCAGGCAAGGACAAATTCATCCTTTGATATTTCATTTTCTTGAAAATCAAAATTTTTAAATTTTTCTCTATTTTCAATTTCATAAATAAATTTACAGAACTCACGTACGCCAGAACCGAATTTACCATCTTGTGGCCATTCTTTAAAAAACTTTTCAAGCTTTTTATCGAGTTCACTGATTCTTTGCAGATAGTCATTATCTTGTAGCTTATCTTCTGCAACCACCCTTGATTCTTCTTTTATTTCGTCCTGATTATTTTGCAAATCTTCACTGGATACAGGAGCGGGCACTGGAGTTACAGGTTCAGGTACTGGAGTTACAGGTTCAGCCACTGGTGTTACAGGTTCAGCCACTGGTGTTACAGGTTCATATGAAGTTGTTACGATATTTTTATTTTTGTCTTCGTACTTCTCATCAATAAGATCAAACTGTTTCAGATATACAATCTTATTGAGATAGTTGTTATCTTCCTGCAAACGCTTAATATACCTTTGCATATATGAAACACGATCTTCATTATCAGAAAAGATAAGTTTTTTAAGATTTTCATTTACCTTTTCATAGATAGATAAAACCTTATTTTTATCTGAATCAGAAAACAGATTCATTGAAACTTTATCTATACCACTGTACCCAAACAAAGCTCCCCATAATGAATAGGCAAAAGCAAAAACGTCCTTATGTGCACCTGCCTGTAGAAGACAATTTTCCATATTGGTAATAAGAGCCTCTCCCTGCTGAGCAAAAATAATAAATGCCCTCATTACCTTACTTTTTATAAGTTTTTCGTCTATCTCACTTGAATTCTGAAGATTATTAAGCAGCTGATTGATAAGTTTCTGATCTGCTTTTCTTTCACTATAATTTAAATTTTTATCCCAGCGATTAGGAACATATTTATTATTGAGTTCTTTTAACAGAGGAGCAGCAATTTGTGAAACGAATGTAATTTTTACATCTCTTTCGCTGAATTTTCTAAATTCTGAATTTTTCTCTGTAAAGAGAGTTTCATTCATCAGACTCTCGATAAAAGTGTGCAAATACTCAAGCTTGCAGTCTTTTCTTGAGAATCTTAGCTCCACATGACTTTGAGTATTGAATGATGGAACAAGTTGTGGGAGCTCTTCAAAAAGAGTGTCAGGAACAGATGAAATTACGTCTTTATATTTTTCTGTTAAAAGAGCATCAACTCTATTTCTAAGAGATTTAAGTTGATCTTCAAGATAGGACAGTTGTGATTCTGTTGCAGAAGATGATTTTTTTCTTTTTAAATCTGATATCCCTACATATATCTCAAATGCATTTCTTATCAGGGAAGTAAGTTGTTCATAAAGATCTTCACGGAAAGATTTTTTACACGATCCTTCTATATCACCAAGTAATGATTTAAAAGATGAAAGGAGTTTGCTCTTATCTATATTTGGCGAACAGAAATTCTGATTGAACACTGCTGACAAAAGTCTTTTTTTAATAATATAGTCTTTGCGTTCACCTAATATGGTACCAATGATGTATCCGTAGACAGCACCTTTTACTTTATCAATATAATTGTCGCTGAGAACCGATTCTTCAACAGTTGTTTCAGAAATTGAACAATTTGAATCAATAACTTTAAGATCTGATTCAGAAATTACTCTTAAGTTTGTTTCCTGAAAAATTGTAAAACAGCCGTTTTCTTTGTAAAAGTCCACCATTTTGCTGTCGCGACTTCTCAAAGTACAGGCAATAGCCTCATTTTGCTCTTCTTCATTTCTAAAAATAAATCTGGTCTTATCACTCTGAGCTCTGAAGTAAACTGTTTTCGAATAGGCGAATATTCCATTGCCTAAATCTTTTTTAAATTTTGTATCCAGTAACTCGTCTGATATTGCCACTGTCACAGGAAAGTTTTCACCTGACCAGTTTTGGTTATATGTACTAATCTGCTCTGTAAAGAAAACTATAAAATTATCTCTTATAAGTTCAGACTTTTTATAGTTCCTGTATCCAAAATTACGTTTCTCATAAAATGAAACAGGAGATAGGCTTTCTGTAGAAAAAATATTATTAAAACTGTCTGATTGGACAACGGTATACAGCATCATAATTAGATATCCCAGATTTTTTCCACTAATGAGGACTTATAACGTTCTGAATCTATATTTCTAAGGTATGGACTAAGACAATCACTGTACATAATGTAAAGATTTTTAAAACTTCTGGTTAATGCAACATAAAGAGCATTAAGATGACTAGAACTTGAACATTCAGGTAAAAAAACAGTTTCAAACTGTAGTCCTTTTGAACTGTGATAAGGCATCAACTTTGGCTTTGATGAAACAAAATTCATTTCAAAGTCACCATCGGTCTTCACTTCTACCTCAAAGTTTTTGCTTTCAAAATATAATTTTGCTTCTGACACTTTCTGCCTTGAATCGAAAAGGATCCCCACGTCCTGATAATGGTTATTCTTTACAAGTCTCATTATTTCATCAAGTTCATCGGTAAAGCTGTTGTACTTTAGAAGATATGGAGTTTCATCACTCTCATTTCTGCACCTGTCAACGAGATTACTGTCACAACCTAAAGAGTCTACAAACATTGCATGCTTTTTTGGCAATCTGTAATTAAACAGTAAAGTATCAATTCTTGTATTCAGCTGATTCTTAATGTCTAAAAGGGAAACTTTATTATCAAATATACTCTGCTTATCATCCCCAAGAAACAATGCATACTGACAGTGCTGTTTAATGTCTTGAACCTGGTAATAGTTTAGATCCTGAGATTCATCCACTATGATGTAATCATAATTTCCACATTTCCAGCCACAGTTTTTCCATTCAGGCTTACTTGAATTCGGATTTTCATTTTTTATCCACCGGTAGCAGCTATTGAGGCTGCGTAAGCTGGAACCTGGAATTCCTATGGCTTGACAGGCAGTTTCAATAAAAGATACAAGTGTTTTTGTATATGTGATAATAAGAACAGAAGCATGCTTTGTTTCAATAAGCTCTTTTGCTTTCCAAAGAGCAATAATAGTCTTACCGGATCCTGCACAGCCAGAGATAATCTGGTTAGAATCAGCTTTTCTTTGTATAATTTTTCTCTGAACATCATCAAGTTCAGATTCTTTAATCATAAAAGATCTGACACCATTTTGAGATACATCACTCTGATTTCTTGGTGATTCTTGAGCTATCTGGTTCATCGTACAGTCTCCCTCTTTCGAATTGCATAATGTACTATGTGTATAGGCTTTCTGAGCAAATTGATTCAACGCATTTGCACTGGCTAAAACCTGCCATCGACAGTTTCTCAATTGCTTTTAAATTATTTTCTACTACTTTAAGTCCAATTCTGGCTGTCTTAGAAAGAGTTTCAGCTAAGGTCAGTGGCATACTTGCTCCTTAATATCCAAGAGACACCATTGCATCTTCATTTGTTTTAATGAGATGTGATTTTGATTGCTTACCGAAATTCTGCCTGTCAAAAGAGAAATCAAATGTAACAGAATTATAAGGTTTTCTAATTGTTTTTACTGCAAATGGTGACTTTTCAAAATCAGGCATACATACACCTCGAGCTTTAACAACTCTAGCACTCTAAATTACTTATATCAAAGCCATCAATTTCTGATACATGATCTGTAACAGCATTAACAAGATAGTTGCAATAGTTTTTGGAAGAGATTTTTACCCTGCAACTTATATGAATATTAAACTTTTTATAAATCTGACTCTTGCAGAGTACTCTGTAGCTGATTTTAGAGCTTGCGTTTATTTGCCCCGATTCTCCAGGAAGATTTTTGATTAAAAATTCTTTTTGGGAAAAACAACCGATAGATGGGCATATTCCACCGACACTGGCACACGATACAGGTATCAGAGAATAAAGATTGTCTGACTCCAAAACTGCTTTGTTAATACCTTCATTCATGATTTCAGGATAGTATCTTCCACTAAGACCATATACCGAAGGATAATTCGGTTTATTGGTTACATCAGATATGACTAAAAGGCCTGTTTCGTCCAAATATTCATATGCATTCTTGGCAAAATTATAATATACGTTTTGTTCTTGCCCTACTGCAACAGATACCTTTTCATTTAGCATTTTTGAAGTAATGATCAAATCGAATTTTGTTTCTGGTGCTGTTACATGAGACATTGAATCAAAGTAATTATCAATATCGCTATTGAAAGTACCAATGACAGGATTTATTCCGTATTCACCTGATGCTCTGCCAACAACCTTTTTCATCAGAGATAGTGCACCTGAATTAGCATCAACAGCCTGAATTTCAACCTTTTTTGTATTTTTATACAGTTCATGAAAAACCTTCAGCACTGCAACCACATCTCCTCCAGTTCCGCATCCAGCTGAAAGAACTCTAATAACTGACTTTTTTTCGAATTCCTCAAAAATCTTTTGATTTGAAAGCAGATTGGTAAGAATTGAAGATATCTCAACAAAGGTCCTTGGAAAATAAGTACCAAGATACCAAAGATTATCTTCATCACTATTTTCAGCATTATTTTCTACTTTTAAATGATCTGGACTGTATTTAGCCCTCATTTCATCGTAAATAAAAGTTCTTAACCACGGATCAAGTTCTCTTTCTAAAAGCAGTGGTTGCTGTTCAACAGAAAGCTTTTGTTTTCTTGCTTTTAAGCAAATCTTTTGAACAGGTTTAGAGCCGTCAACAAAAATAATTAGGTACTGGTCTGCCTCTATAATATCCCCCAGATCTCCGATAAAACTTTGAATTTTATCCTTTTTGTTTACATCACTGGTGTAAACAATAACATCCCTTTCAGTAGATACCCCATCCAGCACACCAGGCGCGTCTGAGCCATCTTCCAAAACAGAATAAACACCATAATTTCTAATCCCACAGGATTGAAAAATTTCTTTAAACATCGCTTCACATTCGCTCTTAGAGATGAAGTTGTCAGACATTTGATGTTATATTCCTATTAACTGATGCTGAGTAAAAAGCCCCATACACACATTTATGTGCGTACTGAACATCAAAAATGATGCCTTTATGGTTATTATTCAAAGCAAAACTTTCACTGTAGAAAAGCCTGAAGCTTTATTTTAGTGATCTGATTTACATGTTTTCTGTAGCTTACTGCAGATTATCACGAAGATACCAGAAAATTATTTGCGCAGATCACATTAGTTTCAGTGGACATTCGCAAAAAATTGAAACTTGCGACAAATGCCTTTGTTTTAATTGCGCAAATGTCCGCTATATAACAGCAAAAAAAAGCTATAACAAACAAAAAGCTCAGGCTGCAAAAGTAAGGAATACAGCCTGAGAAAAATGAAGATCTTCTAAGCATCCAAGTCTTAAGTGGGTGGCTTAAAAAGATCTTCCCCCCTTCTTCCTTACGGAAGAATATACAAACATCCCCAGTAAAACACGGTATAAAAGATAAACTGTCCCAGTCTCTCCTTAAAAGAGCTGCTCCACTTTTTCCATAAAAATGAGAAAAAACATAACCCCATTAAATAGATGACAAACAAACCTAAATATTCCATATTCAGCCTCTTTTATTGCCTTCAAAAGTTATTAAACCTGATGTCCTTATGGGGTAAGTGTCAAGACACCTACCTCATAAAGGCATCCCCGAAACAGAAGATCCAGTAAACACAGGTAAAAAGCACATGTCCGCATACAGTCTCTACAGGCTTTATCTTAAAGATCCTGCAGTACAGTACCATCAGAACTGATAACACCACATAGACAGTGATAATGATTAAATCTGACTGTTCCATCATATAAGCTCCCTGTTGTGTACTTTTTGTTCTCTGTACTTAAGGCTTTTTTAATCTGCCGTCTCTTTTGTTTTCACACTCTCTCTTTACTGATTAAAAGAGCCCTCTTTTATATGGAGGTGTCTTAAAAATTCCCACTGATAGACTAAGGAGAACTAACACAAGTAAGATGCCCTAGTACTGTTTACACCGTGTACTTTAATTGCGGCAGATCGCCTTCTGCTGCCCTCTCCCCTGTCTTACTATCAGTGCTTCCTGACGTACTGCTTAAAAATAAGCATCAGTACTCTTAATGAAGATGCCTCAGTTACAGTACCGTTTAAGTAAATATCAATATGTGTTGCTATATATTCACAGTGAGCTGAAAGGAGTGACAGAAAAATTCCTACCCCCACAGAAATATCAAGAAGCTTTACTCCTCTATCGAAACCTAATGAAAAAACGTTTTTTAATGAAGCGACTGAAACTGCTGACATGTGATCTTCCTCTTTTGAACTACACGATGTTTATGTTTTTCAACAGTCTTAAAAGTTCTTCTAATCAGAATGATTAAATGAACTGGACATATGACTGTTTGCTTAGTTTCAAAACGAAGTTTTTAGCTTCGGCATAATTCAAAAAAAACGCGAAGATTTTTTCGCTTCTGAGAAATATAATACAAGTACCGTGCCAATTTTATAAAAAGGCTTATCTTATCTTGTATTACTTATTGATTTAACAATACTTTTTATTTATCAAGTTTCTAAAATTATTGAAAACTGACTGTTCTCTTCTCCTCAGATCAGGGTTCGTTTTTTTTAAATTTAATATAAAACTTTATATATTCTTTAATTTTTTAAAATCAAACTGGTTTACTTATTTTCACTGTTATGATAACAAATAAATCCTTATAATAATTTTAATAAATTAAATTAAAAATATATAATTTTATAAATGTATATAATTAAACATAATTTCGCTATTTAACTAACTTACTGATTTATAAACAATAATCGAAGTTGGCATAGTTACTGCTTTATTAAACATATCAAAACATTTGTTGCAACAACAGAGGAAAACAGAATATGTGCTGCACTTTCAATGAATACCTTCCTTACGACAGTGATATCGACAATGCAATCAGCGCTGTTATCAGTAGCTATGCTCAGAATTTTGTTCAGCCTGTACCTCTTAATTTCTATTCAGTAAGGGAGAATCTTAACCATTCAAAAGAGCAGTGGTTGGGGTATATGTTTAAATACCTGCCAAGATCAGCTGCAGAGGCCACCTATCTTTGCAATATGTATCTGTCAAAACCTGCTGTAAGTAAGATGTTTGTGTCTTCAAAAGAGACAATCAGAATACTGTCTGTAATGTGCGGCAACGGTGGAGATATTCTTGGTGCACTTTCAGTGATCATTGATATGCTGGCCTCATCAGATCTGATTTCATACCCTGATATAGAAGTTACAGCTGTTGACGGCAACCCAGATGCACTTGAACAGCTTAATGTACTGTTCAATGCATACAATGGGATAAAACAGTCAGGAGTTCTGAAAGGTAAAAACTGCAACATCACCTTAAGAACTGTTAACTTTACCTTTGACAATACATCTGATGAATCAATAGGCAGAAGTTTTGACTCTCTTAAGGAAAAGCTGCAAGGCTGCATCTACGACATCATCACCACCTTTAAAGGCATTGGAGAAATTATCCAGAGTTATGTCAGTTTTTCAGGAATAAGCCTCAAATATAATCTCTTTAGCAAAGCATTTAGCAATTTTGCTTATGCAAGCTTTCTCCGCGTTTTTGCATCGTTGCTGTCTCAAAGAGGTGCTGTAATTGTTGTAGACAGTGCTTATCTGATTGAAGATCGCTTTAATAATAAGACAATGACCAATCGTCTTTTAGCCCATCAGGTATTTAACTATCTTAAATACTGCGGGGTTCAACAGGACATGCATCTTGTATATCCAAGACCTTGTGCATGCATGACTGAAGGCAAAGGTAAACCTGAGAAATGTCTTCTCAATAAGGAAAGAAGGGATGACAGCAGCGATTCATGCCAGATTCAGGAAAGAGGAGCTGCTCAAAGTGTGCACAACCATGATCCTGAATGTTTTGTTGCTATGATCCTATGTCATGGTAAGGTTCATAGTGCCTTTAATGAGGGTCTTTCTGATAATGATTTCAGCGACTTCAATTTTAAAGTAGTCGGTGAGAACATAGAAAAGAAGTTGGTGTATGTTTGTGATGTCTTGTAAGACAAGACTAACCTGTTTTTCATAAGAGCTTCTTAAAATGAGACCTAATTAAAACACTGTCATTTCAGCAAGCGAGAATTTTTCATTCTTAAGGCATAATGTGGGCTATGAATAAAAAAGCTCTGAAATGATAGCAGCTGTAAATTATGAATGGCTGAACAATATTAACGGGGTATGAAGACTTTATTGAAACAACCTAAGCTGACATCTTTCTTTATCCAAAGACTTCGATGTGGGAATGGATAGGCAAACAGAGCACTAAGCTTTATTAAATCGAAAATTGAGGCAATCTGTTAAGTTTATCGTAGATAAATGAGAAAAAGGATACAGGACATATGGCAATTTTAAAGGAAAATATCACTCTAAAATCAGGTATTGAAGTTGAGGCATCACATCCTGTAGTTGTTTCTGCAAGCAGATCAACTGATATTCCGGCATTCTTTGCTAAATGGTTCATGCAGAGACTTAATGAAGGCTACTCTGTATGGGTAAACCCATTTAATCAGAAACCTATGTATATCTCCTATGACAGAACCAGAGTCATTGTCTTCTGGACTAAAAATCCGCGTCCTTTAATGCCATATCTTGATGAGCTTGATAAAACAGGTATTCACTACTATTTCCAGTTCACCTTAAACGATTATGAAAACGAGGGCTTTGAACCTAATGTAGCTCCACTGGAAAAGCGAATTGAAACCTTTATTGAGCTTTCAAAACGTATTGGTAAAGACAGAGTCATCTGGAGATTTGATCCCCTGATAATAACTCCTAATCTTTCCACACGAGATCTTTTAATCAAGATCTGGAACCTTTCAAAAAGATTAAAGGGTTATACCTCAAAACTTGTCTTCAGCTTTATTGATGTGGAGGCCTACAGAAAGGTTCAGAACAACCTTATAAAGGAAACACACGGTCTTTTTACAAGAGACAATGTGTTAAGAGCAGAACTGAGTTTAGCTCAGAAAAATGAGATTGCAGACGGGCTTAAAAAGATTCAGCAGCGCTGGCATGAACTTGGTTGGGACTTTACCCTTGCCACCTGCGCTGAAGATCTTGATCTTGATGCATACGGAATTGAGCACAACCGCTGTATTGACGGTGAGCTTATGGAAAAACTCTTTTCAGATGACAGAGAACTTACAGATTATCTGCATTCTTTTACCAAAAAGAATAAAAAGCAGAAGTCTGAAGAATCTTTAGATCTGTTCTCTTTAATGGAAAATGGAGCTGATAATACAGCCTCCTTTAAGGTTTCATCCTCACTTGATTTTAACAGGATGAAAGATAAGGGACAACGTAAGGAATGCGGATGTATGGAGAGTAAGGATATAGGAATGTACAACACCTGCTCTCATGGCTGTATCTACTGTTATGCAAACACTTCAAAAGAGGTAGTTGCCAAGAACAGAAAGAAGGTAATGGAGCTTACGGATAGTATTATTCCGTTGCAGATCAAGACAATTTAAAAACAAACCAAAGTTTTTTGTATTTAAAAGGATGAATAATTTACGTAAAGAAAAAAAACTTGCGGTATTTCAAATAATTTTCCGGTTGATTTAAATACAATCAGACGAAAAAGTGTTATTGAGGATTAAAAATGAGTTTTACTTATATATCTTATGTAGGCAACCAGACTGAAGGAATTGTCAGCAGTATTGAAACCTGCCTTGCAGCAAAAGACGACAAGGAACAGCAGCTTTTTGATATTCAGAAAATATTTTTTCTTTACTCCGAAGCAACAAAAGAACATGCATTGAATCTTGCAAAAACTTATAAGAATAAAAATTTTTATGTTGACACTGTTTTGAGTACTCGAGAAAGTTCAAAAGAAACACTGATAAACGCTTCAAAAAACAGCAGAGTAATTTTCAATTTATCTGGTGGACAAAATTTTCAAGTTGCCCTTACTATCTGTGAAAATCACAACAACATTGATTACTTTGTAACAACAGATAGAAACAAGATAATAGTTATAAACTTAAGCAAGGAATATTCTGTTAAGACAATTCCGATTGAAAAGCTAAAAAGGGCACATGAACTTCTTTCTGTTCATGATTACAAAGCAATACCAGAAAAAAGCAGTAGTCCTTTATGTGAATTTTTAAGGCTTAATAATATTAGGCTTCCTGAAGGAGAAATAAGAGATGGAGCTCTTGAGAATGTAAACATAAATGGCATTCACTACGACCTTGTATGGAATGATGGTAGCAACAGACTTGCTTTTCTGACAGATTTTACAGAAAAGTCGCAAAACAAAGAAGAACGTCAGCACCTCACGAGGACTGCCTGTTCAAAACAAGGAAAAGGACTTCAAGATCTTTTTGACAGAGGGTGGTATGTAATCTGCGGATCAGCAACAGATATTCAGCATATAAAATTTGAATCAAGAGGAAAAATTACTACATACAAAAGGTATGGCCATTTTGCAGGTGATCAGTTTAAAACAGGTTTCAAGCCAGATCCTAAAGAAAAGATTCAGAGAAAAAATCCTACAGAAGAATTATCTGAATTTCTGAAAAAAATATTCCTAAACAAACCTAATGAATCATTTAAAAAGAAAACAGTAAGTGTTGAATCCGATACTCTAATTATTGCCTTGGGAAATGACATTACTGTGACATTAAATGCTGTTCTGACACATAAAAAAGAACATAACATTAAAAATGTCATTATGCTGGCAACCTCATATGACCCTCTAATTAAGGAATACTCTGAAGCAGTACAGAAATATTTCAATGAAAAAGGTTTAAACACTACTATTTTTAAAACAGACATCAACGCATCTAACATTATTCAGGGCGTAATCAAAAAAGAAAATGCAGAAAATGTTCTTGTAAATGTAACTCCAGGCTCAAAAGGTCAGGGAGCCGCTTTAAGTTACTGGTCTGTTTTAAACGGTGCCGACGCATGGTCAATTGAAACTAGTCATTCACAGCTAAAATGCATAAACAATCCTTCTAAAGAAGGTAAAAATTTTGGTGTCATCGCTTGTGATATCAGAGACTACTTCAAAATTCTATACCCTTTTAAGAAAGAGCTTTTTGAGGAAGATACTGAAAAAGATAAAAAGTTTATGTCTTTACTTCTTGAGCAAATGAGATGTTGTATTAAGGATAATGTTGAATGGAATAAACTTTCTGTAAAGGGAGAGAGTTTGAGTTCAGGAAATATTACTCTTAAGCTTGATCAAAGTATTATCTACAAGTCCGGAGAGAATTATTGCAAAAAAGGGAAATACTCGATAACTGACGATAAAGGTAATACCTATTTTTACCGTTTTGACGGTGGAGACTGGTTTGAATCTCTTACAGCGCAGGCATTAAGAGAAGCAGGCTGTCAGTTTGTCTACGCTAGGACCAGACTTCCGTTTGAGGAAAAACTTCAGAACAAGATGCAAGGATGGTTTGAAAACGATGTTTTTAGAATTGATATGGATGCTATTGCCTCATTTCACGGAGTCCATTTTCTGGTTTCATGTAAATCCCAGACATTAGGAGATAAAAAGGCAAATCCTATAGACGAAGTTGCAAGAGAAGCTCAGGATGTGGCTGCAAGTATCAACAGATTCTGTGTTCCAGTAGTCTGCTATCTGAACAAGAATAACAAAGATGAATTTATCCTGCCTGAAGACAAAAAGAAGAAAGCGATTCCTATCATTGACTGGAAGGAACTTTGTCAGCCTGCAAAATTAAGAGATATTCTTGAAAATGCAAGAAGGTCCTACAGTACTAATAATAAAAGGATACAAACTGTTAAAGCTGACAAAAAAGACTGTTCTGAGTAGAACTCAAACAGTGATTTTAGTTATTTTTTACGTTTATTCGTTAGCAAAGGTGTTTTGGTAAACACAGACTATTTTTTTAAGATTTAATTAAAGGATACTAAATGTCAGACAAACTTGGATACGTAGTTTTGGAAGTGGGTGGCATCCAAAAATACATTTTATCAACAGGGAAATTAAAGGAAATGATTGGAGGTTCAGAGCTCATTGAATCTCTGTCATCAGATTATCTAGCTGATTTTGCCAATAAAAATTCATTAACAATACTTGATGAAATCAGAGCCCCTGTAGATGACGAAATTTTACCACTGCAGAGAAATGCTGGTGCCATGCACCTGATGTTTTCCAGCACTGAGAAAGGAAAAGAGTTTTTAAACAAATTTGGCTTGAAGATACTTGAGGATTTTCCTGGTCTTCCAATTTTTGGTGCAATGGAAGAATGTGAATTTGATTCTCTTGGAATAAGAGATGCAAAATTTAAACTTTCAAACAAAATTACAGATCAGAGAAACAAGTACCCTACCTCAACAGGTATGCAGTTACTTCCTGTCTGCGCAACAGCTCCTTTAGACGGAGAAGCCGCTGTTGGAAAAATAAGATATGGCAACAGCTCTGACAGAGACGAAATCGTTTCTCTATCATCAAGAACAAGAAGAATTGAAAAACTTCTGGAAGCATCAAGAAAAAGATTGAGAAAAATCGAACCTGATGAGGATCTTGGTGAAGATCTTGAATGGTCTGACGATCTTGAGGATATTGCCCGTGGTTTGGGCAAAGTTGCATTTATTCATATCGACGGTAACGATCTTGGAAAAAGATTCAGAACTGAACTTGTAAACGTAAGTAAACAGGAAGAAAAAGAAAACAAAGAAGCAAAACAAATAGATCCTGAAAAGAGAAAAGAGAACACCATCAGAGTTATAGAAAAGATGTCTACTCTTTCCAAGACTGTTAAAGACACCACTGAATCTGCCTTCAAAAAAGGTTTAACTGCATGTCTTAAATATGCTCATTTATCTGGCAGAAAGCTGATTCCTGCAAGACCTCTAGTTTTAGGTGGTGATGACGTAACTATTGTTATAAGGCCTGATCTTGCACTGTACTTTATAGATGCCTTCGTAAAAGAATTTGAACGCTGTTCTGCTGCTGCCTTTGAAGTGCAGAATAAAAACCTTTCCGATGCTGATAAACAAGATAAAAAAGGTGACAAGCTCACTGTGGGTGTCGGCATGGTGGTCTGTCCTAGCGGATATCCTTTCTTAAAAGCTTTTGAGCTGTCCGAAGAACTTGTAAAAAATTCAAAAGAGCTAACAGCTCATATAGAAGAAGATACAGATCATAAGGAAAAAAGACCAAGCAGCATGGATTATATTGTCATTACCAATGATACTGAAAATGATCTGGACAGCATTAGAGCTCATCTGTTTACATCAGATGATGGCATGTCACTTTTAACAGCAAAACCAATGCTGTTAAAAGATAACAATCTCGCTCAATTTGTAAAGGAAAGTATTTCTGTATCAGAAAAACTGCCTCGTTCTGCTGTAAGAGGAGCTCTTAGTGAATGCAGAAAAGGAAAAAATGCTGCTGGCAGCTGTTACAAAAAACTTAAAGACAATGTAGAAAGAGGTCTTGGCGGAAGATCAAATCAGAAACTTATGGGAACTGAAGAGTTTTTACGATTATTCCCTGAGGAAAACGGATTCTTCTACAAAGATGAGTCTGATGGAAAACTCAAGACAAAACTTGGTGATTACATTGAACTTAACCATCTTCTATCTGTTCTTCATATCAGTGACTACAAAGAGTACTTCGGGATTAAGGATTAAGCCATGCAAAGAAAAATTGTAATTAAATTTCTGTCAGAGTGGCAGGTCTCAAGTGGTATCGGTGACGGTTATTTAGCTGATAACAAAATATCAAGAGACAGTAATGGTTTTCCTTATATTCCAGGAAGAGCTGTTAAAGGTGCTTTAAGAGAAGGAGCTACCCTTTTGTCTGGATGCGAAGGCAGAGATGATTTAAAAAAGGTAAACGAGATCATCTTTGGAACAGCATCTCAGGATGACAAAGTAAATCAGGCAGGGATCATTCGTGTAGGAGGTGCCCACCTTGATGAGGATTTAGCTTCATTCTTAAACAGTCTTGATGATGATTCAAAACTTGGTGTTCTAAAAGACATGATTTCATACCGCAGTGAAACCAGATTAAAAGAAGATAAGCAGGTTGTGGACGGATCTTTGAGAAGGCTTGAATGCGGCATTCCAGAGCTCGAACTTGAAGCTGATATCGAAATTGAAAATTCCTCTGCACTGTCTGAAGAATGGCTTGACAGCTACTTAAGTGCCGTGTGTGCCGCTGTAAAGAGTATTGGTGGTGACAGAGCAAGAGGTCTTGGAAAGTGCAGAATAACCGTTAAAGGAAAAGAGCTTCTAAAAGTTAATCTTCCTGAAGTGTTAAAAGGAGATGTACAGTGAAAGTAATAAAATTAAAGCTTGAGGCACTGCAGCCTCTGGTTATTACTGATGGCACCACTGAAGGTCAGACTCACAGAACTTTAGAATACATCCCTGGCAATATGCTGTTAGGCGCTTTAGCTGGTGCATGGAAAAGAAATAATTCTAATGCCGTTCCTGACGATTCAGAGGAATTTAGCAATCTGTTTTTAAGTTCAAAGGTAAAATGGGGACATGCCTTCCCTCTTGCTGGAGATGAACAGACTGTACCTGTACCTCTGTGCTATCAGAAACTGAAAAACTATGGCGGTCTTCCTTCTGTAGGCTCTCACAACGCCGCCAAGAGCCATGTATTAAACCTAAGTGCAATTACTTTTGACTCAGATCATAAACTAAACCAGATTATTGAAAAAGAAAGTAAATGGAGTGATGTAAATCCAAAAGAAGCCATAAAACTCAAAAAACTCGATCTTGGTTTTATGACTTCCAAAGAAAAGTGCCAGCCTGATATTCGCAAAACATGGAACATGCACGTGGCTATAGGCAAAAACAGGACTGCTGCAGACGGTCAGCTGTTTGGATTTAGTGCTTTAGGCAAAGGCACAAAATTCATAAGTGAAATCTATTGTGACGACAGCTGTGAACAAAGTGTAAAAATGCTTTTAGACAGTATCAGCAGTCTGTATATTGGTCATTCAAGAAGCGCAGGATATGGCAAAGTTTCTGCTAAAGTTCTTTCCTGTGAAAATGCTGTTCCTCAAAAAGCAAATTCAAATACTGCCAAGTTATTCCTGCTCTCAGGTTATATTTCAAACAAATCCTGGGAACTGCCATTAGACAATTTGGAGAGTGAACTGAAAAAGTACTTTTCAAATGTAAATATCACTAAACTTAACTGCCTGTATGACAATCTCAAAGGCTTTAATAATCTCTGGTCACTTCCAAGAAAAGCAAGACAGATGCTGGTTCAGGGATCTGTTATAGAAATTTCTTTTGACAGTGTTATAAGTCCGTTGCCAGAAGCCATTGGAGGCTCTACAAATGAAGGTTACGGAAGGATCACTGTAAATCCTGATTTTCTTGAAGCTAAATTTGTGGATACAGCTAATATTGAAGAAGATAAAGAAAAATCTCTATCAGTTACAACACTTCCTCAAAGCAGTGTTCTTACCATTTTAAAGACAAGGGCTATCCACAGAATTGCAAAAGAGGCTGCAGTGAAATTTGTTTCCAGAGGTGATATTGCCGCATTTATCTGTTCTCAGAAAAAATCTTCTGGCATCAGTGCAGCTCAGAGAGGAAATCTGAGAAATATGATTTCCACATTTTCTCAGGACCAGTGGTTACCAGCATTTGAACATGTTTTAGATAAAGATCCCGGTCCAGGAACCCAGTGGAAGAATTCAGAAGGTAAATCTCCTTTTCATGACGGAAAACTCTATGAACTGTCTGAAATTATGAAAAAGTTTTTAGATCCGGATGCTTTTAAGGAAAAGTTCAATCTTCCTAAAGAGTTTTCAACATTACTCGGTCATCAACCTAATGAGGTTGATGAAGACATATTCTTTAAGGAATATTACCGTCAGGCTCTTTTAAACATGATTAAAGAATGGGATATGAAGGCTAAGAGAGGTTAACAGATGTATATTGCAAGATTTATCCTTCAGACTAAAACACCTCTACACTGCGGTGGTGGTTCAGATCCTACTCTTGATCAGCCTGTAAACAGAGATTCCTACGGTTTATGGAGAATTCAGGGCAGCTCTGTTGCAGGTATTTTAAGAAGTTACGTAAAAGATGCCGAACCAGAACTTGAAGACATTCTGTTTGGTAATAAGAACAGAATCGTTTCATCATTCGATCAGAGTGCATCTTTAGTATGGTGTTCAGATGCCTCTTTACTGGATTTTGACGAAACTTTTGCCTTCAGAAAAGTAGCTTTAAGACAAGAGCTGGGCTTTGGTGTGGGACCTTTTGTAAGAGATCATGTGAATATCGATCTTGAAAAGGGAACTGCAACAGACGGCGGTAAGTACGATGAAGAAATCGTGCCTCCTGGAGTTAAGTTTTCCATAGAGTTAAAACTTGACGGCTGGGATAACGAAATAACTTCAGATCAGAGTGATGCCTTTTTAAAGGTTTGTGCTGCTTTAAAACATGGGCTTATCACTTTTGGTGGCAAAACCGTCAGTGGCTATGGAAAAGTTGACTGCACCTATGCTGATGTTAGAGAACTTGATCTTAAAAAGAAAGATGATCTGGAAACTTACTTAAATCTTTCAGATGCACCAGTATTTTCTGATGGTGAAGGTCATAGTGTTGAAATACCAGAAATTGAAGAACTGATTGCAAAAGACAACTCTCTTTATTCAGGTAAACTCATTCTGCCTCTTGTAAGCAACGGCCCTGTTCTTGTAGGTGGCATCAACACAAAAGATGCCGATGTAGATATGACATGCCTAATGACACCTGTTCTCGATGAAACACAAAAGGAATACATCGACAAATACACCATACCAGGATCATCTTTAAGAGGTGTAATTCGTCACAGAGTATTTGATGTTTTAAAAGCCCTTAACAGGGACAATGAACAGAATGAAGTACTCAGCAGTATTTTTGGTTCAGTATCTGGAGCAAACGGTAGTGCCGGTCATATCAGATGTTCAGATATCTATCTTAATGTTGACAAGTCTCAACATGTACAGCATGTGGCAATCGACAGATTCACAGGAGGTGCCATTGATGGTGCTTTATTTGATGAAGCTCCAGTCTGGGAACAGGGGTTAGAACTGAATGCACAAATTGAATTTACAGATCTTAATGCTCTGCAGACAGCTGTTCTAATGCATGCTCTACTTGATATCTGTACTGGTGATGCCCCTATTGGTGGAGGTGTCAACAGAGGTAACGGTGTTGTAAGATTAAAAGAGCTTGATAAGGGACTTCCAACAGCATTACAAAACGTTAAGATCCACGTTTGTCACGGAAAAGAAATTCTTGATGCAAATAACAGGACTCAGTTGAATCAGTGGCTTGACGATCTCGATGGAGAACTAAAAAAATGTCTGAATTAAAAGAAACACGATATAAATTAGAAGTAGGAGAGTTAGGCTCCGTAAAAGAGATCTTAAACAAGTTACACTATATTTTTAGCGCAGAAGCCTACTTTCTGCTAGATACACCTAAAGAGTACCTATCAGGAAAACTGTCTGATATACCTGAAGATAAGATAACAAAACTTCAGTCATTAAAAGTTTTTTCTGATAAAGCTGAATTCAGTGCTGAAAAAATTGAAGATTCCTATTCATACAGGATCATCTCCGATGATGAAACTTCACCTGCAACAGCCTATACAAGAGAGACTAGCTATCTACTGAGAAAATCTCCAGTAAATAAAACTATTTTCCAGTCAGGCTACAGCAAGATTAACAACAAAGAATATTTCAGATTCAATGATGATGGAATGCCAGTAAAAGTGTTTGATCGTCTTTGCGGATACGAGAAAGGAGAATAGTATGGCTTACGAATCAGACAGACATAATGGTGGTAACCATCAGCATAGCGGCAATAAAAATGCTGGACCAAAACAGTATCACGGCAATAGAAATGGCAATGGAGGAGGCTATAACAGTAGAGGTAACAAACCTCATAATCAGTCTCACAGTAATGTAAACGGAACAAAGCGAGAATTTAGTAATCGTTATGCAACTGCACCATATAACTTTGTTAGATATGATACAGAGAAACTGCTTCCTCCATCTGAAGACAAAGAGCTTTACTCTGGAACAATTACATGTTCCTTAAAAGCGCTTACCCCGCTTCTTGTAGCGGACGTTTCCACGCGCAAATCACAAGATGAGCCTACAGAAAGAGATTTCTTTAAACTCAATAATAACTGGTTGGCAATTCCAGGAAGCTCTCTTAAGGGACTTATAAGAAGTAATGTTGAAACACTTTCAAGATCTGTCATCTCCATCATAAATGACAAAAAGCTTTTCTACCGTAATGTGGTAGGACATCCTAAAGGAGATTATAAAACAAAAGGAAACTTTCCAAACCTGAGAGAAGGAGATCGTATTCTTGGCGGTTTCATTGTAAAAGATGGTTCAAGATATAAGATCCATCCTGCACAAATTGAACGTGTTCCTGAATATGATCGCGATGCTTACAGAACCGGAAAAATGCCTAAGAAAAAAGATGGATATCTATTTAAAAACAGATCTAATAAAACAATAGATGTTCCACCAGAGGTTATGAAAGACTTCTTTTTACAAATGACAGATGATCAGAAAAAAAACTGGAAAAAAGAAAAAGAAGCAATGGAAAAATCCACTGTTGGTGGAAGAATTTTCTATACAGTTGATAAAGATGATAGAAACAAAATCATTGGCATAGGTACCTCCTGTTTCTTTAGAATCGGATATGACTATACTCCAAAAGATCTTGCACTTGGTTGTGGTAAAGTTAGAAAGAATCATGACACTGATTTTTCTCTACACCTGTTTGGCTGTGCTAACAAAGATGAAGCATTTAAAGGTAAGGTATCAGTAGAACCAGCTTACTTTTCTAGCCCTCACAAGTCTAAGGAATTGACCTGTATTTTAGGCACTCCTCATGCAACAGACCTTCTTCATTATCTCTGTCAGCCAAAGGCATTACCCCAGGGAAACAGAACTGATGCTCTTGCAAACTACAATAATGAGAAATCTGTCTTAAGAGGCAGAAAGTTCTACTGGCATAGAGATCCTGAAAAAGAGGAAGAAATTACTAACCTAGGTGTTGCTTCAAAACTGAAACCAATAGAAAAAGGCTCTGAAACAACTTTTGTGGTACATCTTGATAAGATTAATATCACAGAATTAGGCGTAATTCTCAAAGTACTAAAACACAGAGATGGTCATGCTTTAAAACTTGGAGCCGGAAAATCTGTTGGTTACGGATCTGTTGAAATTGATATTGTAAAAACAGATATCAGAGATGTTTCTAAGAAGTATCTGAGTATTAGGGACAGACTTTTAGGAAGAGAGGAAAATTCACTCTCACAGAGCGATCTTAACAAAGCAGTGAAGGCTTTTGAAAAGCACGCTTTGATGGAAGGTGAAACCTCATTTGAGGATCAGCAATATGTAAAAGAGTATTACACTATGACTGATTTTAAGCATAAGCCTAAAAATGACCTGACAAAAATGATGCAACTTAATACAGGAAATCCTAACTATGCAAGGAGCAAAGCGATGTTGCTTGATCCTATAAGTGTGGCAAAAGGAAACCAAAAGAAAGTTTCAGAAATAAATCAGCAAAACATAAATAAGGAACGTTAAAGATCTTAAGGGCAGATGTACTATCTGCCCTATCTGTTTTATCTAATCGAGTCAAATCTCATTTTAGTCCTTGTTTCTTAACAAAGTTATTCAGGTTCTGATAGTCATATCCTAAAATATCCTTTGCTGCAGAGACATTGCCTTTTGCTTTAACAAGAGCCTTTTTTACATATTCTATCTTTTTGTTTAAAAGCCATTCCTCAAGATGAGAAGGAATAAAATTAGGATCCTCAGTTTTAGTTACTGGTTCAACTTTTGAAGATGGCAAGATCATTTTTGACAACTGCTTTTCAATAATTGATTTTGTTAATTTTCCCGACTTACTTTTAATTGCCTCGACACAGGACAGTAATAGGACATGATGTAACTGTCTTAGATTTCCAGGCCAGCTCTGGTTCTTAATAAATTCATAAGCCACATCATCCACATGTGCAACCTTTTCAAAATCAGCTATTTCTTTTTTAATGTCATTTAGAGTAGTTTCAACCATTTTTTTAAAACAAACTTCATCAGATGTAGCTACTTCTCTTAAAGTTTTTAATGGAACAGTGCACATTGCGATTCTGTAGTAAAGATCTTCTCTGAACTCTCCTTTTTCAACAGCTTTTATCAGATCTTTATTGGTTGCAGAAATTATCCTTACATTTGGTATTTTTATAATTTGGTTCTTATTGTCATTAAATTTTCGAATCTCTTTGTTCTGAATCGCATTTAAGAGCATTGACTGCATTGAATATGGAACTTCAGCTATTTCATCTAAGAATAAAGTTCCATTTTTTGCCTGTTCAAATTTACCTATTCTATTTTCTGTTAGTCCCGTGTAAGCTCCTTTATTGGCACCAAACAGTTCTGTAGCAAAAACACCTGGATCTGTAGCAATTTCCGCACAGTTTACATAAACAAATTTTTTTGGATCTCCATTTAGCACATCATGAATTTGTCTAGCAAAAACAGTTTTTCCAACACCTGTTTCACCAGTTAAAAGGATCGTTATTGAAGGATAAATAGCATAGTTAGAAAGAACATCGTTACGAATATCATAATCAACTGTTGTGTTTGATGATACTTCAGGGGTTGCTAATACTGATGGTAAAGTGTAAGGAACTCTGACTTTGTAATAATAGCTTTTTGTTGAGGAAACATACCTAGGATCTCTTGTAGCATAAAACTGAGCACCGATAAATCTGCTTCCTGCCAAAAACAAAGTCATAGACTGCATGGCTGGAGTGCCTGGTGTTATGTTAAAAAGATACTGAGATGAATTTTTTTCATCAAAATGTTCATCATGGAACTTGATCAGGGCATTATAAATTTCATCATATGAGGTTGGATCTTCAACTTCTGTCTCAATTATATTAACTTCTGATGAATTCCCCCTATTAACCCAGACTTTTATATTATCCTTATATTCTGAATATTCTTCAGTACACAGCAGATAAACCTTTTGAGTTTTTATATCATCAGTTATTGTCCTAATCGGACCATTTTTCCATTGTGCTTCAGGCTCAGGAGACTCTCTTTTTTCTTTAAACTTGATTTCATAGAATTCTCTTTCTTCAGGGGATTTATCTTTTAAAAATTCATAATTCATCCACTTTTTCATGCGATTGACATCAGCAGAACCAATCCATGAGACAACAATTGGCAATTCTTCTTTTTTTACTATTTCCATCATTCAAACTCTTACTTTCTTGTGCTATTTGGCATACAAATACTTCTAACTATTTCAAGTTCAGGAATCTTATAAAATCCCAAACCGAATCTCTGATTTCTGCCTAAACCAGTATATTGTCCTGCAACCAGTCTTAGAGCCAATTCATATGAAGGCAATGTTCCTTCATACTTGATATCTCCTATGATTCCTCCTAGAGGAATCTGTCTTGATCTGCTATACCTTACATCACACCACTCGGTTCTACCCTCTACAACCTTAGGCAGTTTTTCAATGTCACTAATGTCTACCTCAAGCTCACCTAAATGTTTTAAAGAATTTAAAATATGCAGTAAGGCATATTCAAAATTATAAAAGAAATCTTCTTTACACAGTTTTTCAAAATCATCGGCATTTGTGACACGGCATCCTGGAGGAAGAGATAGTCTTAAAGGAGAAATTAGCTCAAAAGTAAATAAATCAAGTTTTGTCAGGTATTCTGCTTCCTTTTTCAAATAATCAAAAGAAAACTGCGTTAAATCAAAACCTTTATTAGGAATAAAATTTACATTTTTATTGACAACTGCGTCGATCACGGATACCAGCTGCAAAGATTCAGCTGAAAATTCCCCTTGTTCATCTGTTGAAAAAATAGCATTACATAGAAATGGTAATTTCTCTTTTCCATATTCTGTTAACAGCAAACGCAAACGCAGATGATCACCAGTATGAATATGCCTAGTTCCACTTCTAAATGGTAATAAAGCATAAACACAATCCTCTAATTTAAGATTTGCCCTTTTACAGGCAAATCTTAAAAAAGCACTAAATCTGGCGCCATGAAACTTAGGCAAAGATTTTATTTCCCTCTTTGCAATAAAATCTAAATCTGCAATATATATAATATCCATTGAAAGGTGTCCTAAGAAAGGAATGACCAACACATCACTACAACAGCATACCTGATTGTACTTTTTTAAACTGTGTTCTATTTATAAAATTCTATTATAAAAAATGATAAAACAAATTAACTATATAAAAGCTGATCTTGATACTGTAAGCACAGCTGCTTTACTTACAGAAAGTCTTGATAACACAAAGCTTATACATTTAGAACATAAAGCTTCAGACAATGACTTAAAAGACAACAGTATTCTTTGCATTGAATGTGGAGGAGACGGAATTGTCGCGCTCAACAATTTTGACCATCATCAAATTGAAAGTTTGCCCTGTGCTACTGTACAGGCTTACATAAAGATAGGATCCCCATCTCAACTGCTTCAATTTGCCGATCATGTATCATACATTGATACTAATACTAGACTTATCAGTACTGAATTACATTCAATCAAGACAGCTTTTTCTATATCGTCTCTGTTCAGTGGTATGCTATATCTTTACCATGATGAAAATAAAAGATTTATAAAAGGTTATGATCTCATAAAGAAGATCCTCTCATCAGAGGAACTTCTTAATAAAGTTTGGGATATACCTCTTATATCAGATGATTTCAAAAGATATGCAGATGCAAAGATAACCTTACAGCAAGATTTAGAAAATGAGCTTTGCAATGCCCACACTGTACAAATTGCTCGATACAAGGTCATGATTTTGCATTCAGAACTAACAGGTATTCACGGTCTGCTAAAAAGAAATGGTGCTGACATTTCAATAGCTATCAATGACACAATTCATAAAATATCAATATCATTTACACCTAAAACCATTCACCTCACCCAAAAGTTTTCAAAATTCATAAACAAAAAAGAACAAGGTTGGGGAGGTCACATTGATAAAGGAATAGTAGCAAGTCCATATAAAGGATCCTGTTTAACGGAAAACTCTCTGTGCAAGATCTTATCTGAAGCTATAGAATACCAATCAAGTTATTAGTCTCATACAGGCATATTTTTAGATTATCTTTTTGATATTAAAGGTTATTTAAGTAAATTTTCGCCGAATTCAAAATACTTTTTGCAAACAAAGTAAAGTTACTTTAACCATTTGAATATAAACGATAAAATACAATATTAATTTCCAAAGAAAATTTTGTTCGGCGACATTGATATATCAACATCTTACGAATTAAATTTTCGCAATTAATGTTTTTAAACTTATGTTTTAACCGTAAGCGCCTCCACATCAGCGAAAAACTTATTTTTATGGTTATGAAACATTAAGTTAAATGTGCTACTATTGAAAGGTCACCAGATCATTGGTGAGTTACGACCTATTCCTAGTCTTTTTTGTAAAATCTCTAAAATTGAAAGGTCACCAGATCATTGGTGAGTTACGACATAAAGCCATGATGCGGTTGTAGGGTTGTTTTCTATATTGAAAGGTCACCAGATCATTGGTGAGTTACGACTAATAGAAGTACATAATTTATATCTCCATGTTAAAAATTGAAAGGTCACCAGATCATTGGTGAGTTACGACTTGTGATAAGTCACATAAAAAGACTTGATTTAAGATTGAAAGGTCACCAGATCATTGGTGAGTTACGACAAATTAAAATAGCACATAATTGTACTTCCCTTTATTGAAAGGTCACCAGATCATTGGTGAGTTACGACTGGTAAAGGACAATATTCTTTTCTTGTCTTAAATTGAAAGGTCACCAGATCATTGGTGAGTTACGACCTTTTGCTTCTATACCAAAAACACCAGAGCATTATTGAAAGGTCACCAGATCATTGGTGAGTTACGACGTCTGTTTTGACGAATTTTAGTAACTTCGTCCAATTGAAAGGTCTCCAGATCATTGGTGAGTTACGACATCTTATTCATAACACCTATTAAGGTTGCTTAAATTGAAAGGTCACCAGATCATTGGTGAGTTACGACGAATAACACTTTCTGTAGACATTAAATATTTCATTGAAAGGTCACCAGATCATTGGTGAGTTACGACCTCAGCCAAAGCTTCGATAGATTTAGTATTCAATTGAAAGGTCACCAGATCATTGGTGAGT
This sequence comes from uncultured Succinivibrio sp., assembly GCA_934218695.1. Taxonomy (GTDB): domain Bacteria; phylum Pseudomonadota; class Gammaproteobacteria; order Enterobacterales; family Succinivibrionaceae; genus Succinivibrio. The sequence continues at coordinate 43,389 of CAKQDA010000007.1, read as the reverse complement.
TACGACTTTGAGATGCTCTCCAGCTGTTTAGAATTTAAATTGAAAGGTCACCAGATCATTGGTGAGTTACGACTTTGATGTGTCACGACCTAGTGCTTTGCAGGCATATTGAAAGGTCACCAGATCATTGGTGAGTTACGACCCACGAGCTATGAACTCATAATCCCCACACTATTGAAAGGTCACCAGATCATTGGTGAGTTACGACATTGAATATTAATATGATAGCCTTGTGAGTAAATTGAAAGGTCACCAGATCATTGGTGAGTTACGACTCAACGATGTCGTGTGCGGTTAAATTTAATATTGAAAGGTCACCAGATCATTGGTGAGTTACGACTTCTTAATAGCTTCTTCTTTAATAGCCATTTTTATTGAAAGGTCACCAGATCATTGGTGAGTTACGACCCGGCGATAAGATACTGAATATTCATGGTATATTGAAAGGTCACCAGATCAGTGGTGAGTTACGACTCAGGTATTGTATTAGTCGCACTCTCGGCATAATTGAAGGGTCACCAGATCATTGGTGAGTTACGACTTCAATGATGGTGGTAAGCTAGCAGGAGCAAGATCTATTGAAGGGTCACCAGGTCATTGGTGAGTTACGACACTCATAATTATCTCCTGTATAACTTTATAAGATTGAAGGGTCACCAGATCATTGGTGAGTTACGACCATAAGTCATCACCCTTTTAGGTTGAGATAAGATTGAAGGGTCACCAGATCATTGGTGAGTTTCGCCCCAAGTCATAATCCCTTCTCTACATATGAGGGCCATTGAAAGGTCTTCCGCCCTAGGAAGAGTTACGACTAGTTGTGACATTGCCTGACCGATTGCTCTTATTGAAGGGTCTTCCGATCCAGGAAGAATTACAACACTTGAAGATAGGTCTTACCGAAGGCTTGATGTATTGAGAAATCATCACCTTCTGTAAGATTTGTATTTCACAATTTGGTTACTTTGTCAGTTGCTGACAGTGAGGATTTTATGATTTGCGTAAAGTCTTCTTATTTTGGATTTATCTTTGACTCAACAGCTAAAATCTCGCCTGAAAAATTGACGATTTCAGGAGTTGTTTTTTATAATTTTTAAGTTATTAAAATATTATTATTTTTTATAATAAATTATTATTATTTAATTTTAATAAATATAATAATATTCATTTGTATAAATATTTTTATATTATTTTCTTGTCAATTTTTCTTTATTTAATCATTAGTTAAGTTATTTTTTATAATTTTCTTTTAAGATAATATTCACTTTTAAAACTCTGGCACGTTTTTAGCATTATATATAACATCGGTGCTCAGACAAAAGGTGGATATCATGGAAACTTCTAAACATTCTTTAGCTTCTTTTATAGGAGATCTGAAACAGACTCTGTATCTTACTCACCACTGCACTAAAGTTTCATTAAATACAAGTGAAACTGCACTTGAGATCATCCCAGACAAAAAAGTAGCCGAGATAACTGTAAGCCTTGATAAAATCCGCCGTCTTGTCATCGTCGGCAGAATAGGAAATGTTGACAGTGAAGTGCTTTACAGACTGATGGTAAAGCATATCCCCGTTGATTTTCAGGATGTGTTCGGCTATCCGGTAGGTCAGCTTGAGGCTACAGCCAGTGAGGAGAATTATTTTATCTCTGCTCAGGAGAACTTCTTCCACTGCTCTAAGGCTCTTGAACTTGCCAAAAGAATTGTACTTGCAAAAATCGGTAATGAGCGTGAACTCATAAGACGCAAGGCTGATCTTCCAAAAGGAACCTGGAGGGTTCTTGAGGATAATGTCCGCTATTCAAGTGACTTTGACAAATTAAGAGGTGCTGAAGGCTTTGCCTCAAGACAGTACTTTTTACTCTGGGGGCAGCTGATTGAACCATACGGCTTTAACTGGGAGGGCAGAATGAAACATCCATCCCCTGATCCTGTAAATTACCTGCTGTCGTTTGGTTATACGCAGTTAAGAAACAGACTGTCTTCAGCACTAAAAGCAAACGGACTTAACCCAAGACTTGGCTTTAACCACGCCATTCGCGGTACGCACTGTGCTCTGGCCTCCGATCTTATGGAACAGTTTCGCGCCTTTGTGGATACTACTGTTTTAAAAATGATAAGACAGTACATGGTAAAACCTGATGATTTCAGTCAGAACGAGAAAGGACAGTTCTATCCAAAGGATAATAAGATTTTTTCTACTGTTCTTCACAGTTTTGAAGATATGTTTTCAAATATCTACAGGATCTACTGGGGATGCAACAGTGTCTGGAATCCTGTGAAAAGATCATTAAACGATCTTATTGAGGACTGTGCGCAGAACTATGCCCTCCTGTTACAGAACAAGGACACTGTCTGCACCTGGAGGATAGTGCCATGCAGAGATTTCTGATTGCTTACGACATCAGTAAGAACAAAATTCGTGGCAGAGCCTACAGACTGCTCAAAAAACAGGCCTCGAGTGTGCAGAAGTCAGTGTTCTTTTTTGAAGGTAGCAGCAATGAGCTTGCAAAACTTGAAAGAATGCTCAGCGACATCATCGAAAAGTCAGACAGTCTGTTCATTATGCCCTGTTGTGAGAGCTGCTATGCGCGCTCAAGAATATACTCAAAAGATCTTGAAAATCTGATTGCTGTTTAAGGTGAATATGAAAGCATTAACAGAAAACAAAAAACATCTGCACAAAAGAAGAGAACTTACAGTAACCGAGGCTGATGTTGACACTAAAAATGGTGAGCTTACTGTGCTCCTCTGTCTTAAAGACAGTGCTCACAATGAGTATTTCATAAAACTTGACATGACTGATCTTCAGTTTTTAAAAGACTGCATCGACACTTCAGATGAAGATGTGCTCGCAGATAAATACTGTTAAAAACTGATCATTTCAAGAAAAACAATACTGAAACAGGAGACTTATGATGATGACCTTTACAGAACACGCAAAAGAAAGAATGCTAAAGAGAAATATCCGTGAAGAGCTGATTTCTGACAGTCTTGAAATGTTCTACAGATACGGCTACTGGAATGAAAGAGGTGACAGACTTACTCTTGATACACAGTCACAGAATATACTCGATGCCATAAAACAGAAAAAGGCTGTGCTCTCTTTAATCAGATCAAGTCTCTGTCTTGAAAGAAGAGTACTGTCAGATAAAAGCCTGTCTAAAATTGCTAAGCTAAAACACCTTTACAAGAGTGTCAGCAAAAAGCTGAAAACTCTGCAGCAGTTAGAGCGCAAAAAGGTTCTTACACTTATTATCAAGGATGGATCTATACTCACTGTCTATAAAAAGGAAAAAAGAGACAGACACAATACCACCAGGAGAGTTCACAGAAGCAAAGGAGCAGATGCGGTTACCGCATTCTGACAGAAAGCCATGCCACCTGAAAGTGAGCATCAGGTGGTAAAGAGCAATGCGGTGTTATCGGTCAGTGACGGCTAATTTGTCCAAAGATATGCTCATATACTGAAGCATCACTGTTATATAAGGTTACTTAAAAGATAACACCTCTTTTATGGGGTTGATTTTACAGACAGCATTTAACAACAATTTTTACAGGCAATTTCCGCAGCTGTATTTTTACAACCTATTTATTACAGGCTATTTTTTACAAACTGCTTTTTACCTGACAATATAAGGAGTCTTCTATGATCGCTCTTCTCTTCTCTTTAGGCGCCATTGCATTCATATACTTCATATCCGAAAACGTCTCAAGAGAATACAAGGTACTAAAACTTGATAAGCCAGCTCAGCATAGCTACAGAAAAAGAGAACAGGCTATTCTTGAAAAGGAGCTTTTAAGCTCACTCATTGACAGAGAGATAAATGCTCAGAAGAACCTGGATAATTCCGTTGAAAGGTTCAGATCACTGCCACCTGAGGTTCAGGAGAAGATCTTAAGGCAGATAGGCCGAAAATAAAAAAGACAGCCTGTGCTGTCTTCTTCTCAATGGTGCCCAGGACGAGACTTGAACTCGTACTCCTTGCAGAACTACCCCCTCAAAGTAGCGTGTCTACCAATTCCACCACCTGGGCAACGCAGAATATAATAGCAAATTTTTCTTTTTTGTAAAGAGCATTAACTATAAGATCATGCGATTTTTCAAAAAATTAGTACCTGTAGCTCAGTTCACTAGAATTTAACAGTCTGCTCTCCTGCCCTGTCAGCAGCTTTTTGTAAATTGTGTCATACAAAAGCACATTCTGAACATACTGTCTTGTTTCATTAAACGGAATATTCTCAACATACATGGCAGCATCCCTGCCCCTGCCATCCTTTGATTTCCAGATATTGATTCTGCCAGGGCCTGCGTTGTAGGCGGCGGCAGCTAAAATTCTGTTGTTGTCAAATCTGTCGAGCATCTCCCTTAGGTAGGCTGACCCCAGTCTTATATTGTTCTCAGGAACTATAAGATCACCTGTTCCAGAGTAAGACCAGTTGTTCTTTTTTGATACCATTCTGGCAGTACCCGGCATCAGCTGCATCAGACCTACAGCACCTACTGGAGATTTGATGTCAGGATTTAACATACTCTCCTGACGTGAGATACCATACAGGAATGAAACCGGTACATTGGTGTAACCTGAATACTTCTGATAGAGATTTAAAAATGGCTTTGGGAATCTGTAATCGAGAGCACTCCATCTCTGACCTGCCACCACACTTGAGATTGCGTAGCTGATGTTGCCTGTGGACAGGGCCCACTCAGCCATCAGCATTGCCTCGTCGTTGCTTCCTGTCTTGGCAATCTCACGCCATTCAATTGCAGCGTTACTGTCCTTTAGAGCTCTAAACTCAAAGAAACGTACACAGGCTTTATTCTTTGCCACAGTCTGTGGCCACTTCGCCCTGTCAGATAAATGCTCATGATTAAACGGCATGCGTAATGACAGCTCCTGAGCTGCAAGAAAGCCAAAGAAACTTCTGTCCTTTGCAACCTTTGTCATGAGGGTTCTACTCTCTTTTTTATGTCCGATTTCACGGGCGGCTCTTGCCTTCCAGTAACGCCAGTTGACCGCATTTTTATCCTGTTCTGTCAAATGATCATAAAGATCATAGACAATCTGCCACTGTGCAAACCAGATGGCCCTGCGCATACGCATCAGCTTTATCTCTTCAGACCAGACCACAGCAGGAAGATTTCTGTCCACCCACTGCACTTCCTCTAATGTGGACTGTCGTGATAAAAAGCCCTTGGCTATGATCTGAAAGATCTCAAGTCTTTCAGTGTCACTTATCTTAAACTTATCGGCAAAGGTCTCAAATGAAGGTGTCGCACTCTTCGGATCAAGATTTGCAAATCTCTTAAAGGCAAGCACTGCTGTCCTCTTGTTGTTCTCATCACCTTCTACTGGCTCAAGAGAAAGCACATCTGAAGGATTGTCATACAGTGACATTTCCTGTGCCACACGGGATGCAAACTGACTCTGCTCAAGACTTGCAGCCATGGCACGGGTAGTCTCTGTGTATTTCCTTGTGATATATGCCCTTTCAAATTTTTCGAGCAACACCTTATCATCAAGATATCCGTTCTGTCCCCACAGATAGATTAAACCTGCACAGCTTGAAGGATATGGAGACAGCTTAAGATACATTTTTGAGGCAAAGGCAGATGCTGTAACATCAGCTATTCCCTGCTGCCAGCGGGCCTCATAAAAGCGACACTGCAGTGCCTGCTGTGGCTTTGTCATCTCAATATCATCATCAAAAGGCTTTTTGCCGATAAGATCTGAGACGAGTTTATACTGACCGACCGATGACAGATACTCAATATACTTTTTCTTTAAAAGTTCACCTAATTCCTGATGGACCTTTGATTTTATAAACTGCTTTACCTTTGGATATTTTGATACATCCATGCTGTTTGCAAGATACCAGTAGTCAATCCACAGTGAGAGCGGATAACCCTTAAGATAATTGCTCTGAATTGACAGGGCTGTATCGGTATCACCACTTTTTATGGCACGCTCGGCATCAGAGAAGTACCTTCTCTGAGCTATAAGAGTGGGGGTTGTAGCCAGAAGAGGGTTCTCGTCTGAATAACCATAGGGTGCTGTTACATATTCAGACTGAATGGCTCTTTCTTTGGCAGTTGTGGTTCTTATAGGAGTCTTTTTGGCAACAGTTCTTTTGCCTGAACTCTTTTTAGAGTGGGCCTTGGCTGTGTTTTTACGAGGAGCTGCCTTTTTGGATGATTTTTTAGAGGTCTTATTTGAAGATCTGGCTGTTGTCTTATTTGATGATTTTTGGGCAGTCTTTGATCTTTTAGCCTGTGTCTTATGCTTTTTTAAGGCTTCTGCTTGCTCAATTGTAAGGGTTCTTATCTCTCCTTTAGAGCTGTTGGCAAGAGCCTGAGCGGAAAAGGATAAAGGGAGTAGTAAAGAGACTGTAAAGATAATACCTTTGATTAGCTTACTGGTTTTCATTTGTACAAGGTGCCATAGGTTCACTGTTTTCATTTATATACAGTGATTATACGTCCAATGGCACCATGATGTAAGCTTTATGCTCGATTAAATACGGTGTAGTATCCTATCACGAGCAGTACTGCAATTACTGCTGTCAGAATATATCTATAATATATGAACAGTTTTGGTGTCAGTTTAAAGCCGACACCTGTATTGCACTCCTTTATATAGCGCTCCCAGTTCATACCGCTCTTTGAGGTTACAAACAGTACAAACACGAGTGAGCCTATTGGCAGAATATTATTTGAAATTAAAAAGTCACAGAAATCAGTAATACCGGTGTTTGAGCCGATTAAATGTACATCAGAGAGTACGTTAAAGCCTAAAACAGGTAATACAGACAGTCCTAAAACCACAATAAAGTTGATTAAAACTGCCTTTTTTCTGTCAATCTTAAACAGCTCAAGGTTTGCAGCAATAATGTTCTCAAATACAGCAATCAGAGTTGAAACTGCCGCAATCAGCATGAACAGGAAGAACAGTGCACCCCAGAAGGCACCAAAGCTCATGTTTGAAAATACCATGGTCATGGTTACAAACAGAAGATTAGGACCTGCATCAGGACTGATGCCGTAGGTAAAACATGCTGGGAAGATCACAAAGCCTGACAAAAGTGCCACTGCTGTATCAAGACCTGCAATAAACAGAGCCTCGTTTAATAAACGGTGTCTTGATGACATGTAGCTTCCGAAAATTGCTATACCGCCCATTCCTGTGGACAGAGTAAAGAATGCCTGTCCCATTGCAGCCCATACAGCTTCGCCTAGGTTATTCTCAAGTTTTGAAAAGTCAGGCTTCAAATAGAAGGACACACCATCCATAAAACCATCTAAGGTTACAGAACGCAGTGCCATAAAAATCAGAAGACCCAGTAAAAGCAGCATTAAAGGCTTGGTAAAACGCTCAACCCCCTTTACCACACCTAACGCCACAATCATGAAGGCAAAGGCTACAACCGCTGCCATGCAGGAGAATAAGGTGGCAGGGTCATTTAAGATGGCACCAAAGTTTGCAACTGCTGCATCCTTCTCAATATTTGGTGTTACAGAGCCTGAAGCAAACTGAAAAAAATAGTAGAGCATCCATCCTGTGATCACTCCGTAAAATGACATCAGGATGTAGTTTCCTGCAAGCTGCCACCATTTGTTGTGATGCCACTGAGTTCCCTTCACCTCAAGGTTCTCATAGCAGTAGGCAATAGAGCTTCTTGAGGCTCTTCCTATGGCAAGCTCGACTGTAAGCAGAGGAATGCCCATTGCCAGTAAAAAGAACAGATAGATGAGCACAAAATAGGCGCCACCGTACTGTCCTACAATATAGGGGAAACGCCAGACGTTACCAATGCCCACAGCACAGCCTGCCGCAATCAGAATAAAGCCAAGTCTGGTTTTAAACTGCTCTCTTGATGAATCCATAAATTGTCCTTATTAACTTATCTTAATGTTTTTGTCCTTAATTTTTTTTGATTACAGAAGTACTGTACAGACAGTCCTTCAGTATTTTTATTAGCTGTGTTTTATTAAGCAGTATTTATCAGCCGATAAAAATCTTGTAGTAGCCGATGGCAAGCACCACAACCACAATTGATGTCAGAATATATCTGTAATAGAAGAACAGTTTCTCTGACATGTTAAAGCCCTTGCCCTCATTGCACTCGTCAATATATCTCTTCCAGGTCATACCTGATTTTGCACAGACAAACAGTACAAAAACGATTGATCCTATTGGCATGATGTTGTTTGACACCAGAAAATCAAAGAACTCAAGAATACCTGAATTCTCATTCAGGATATGAACCTCTGACAGAACATTGAAGCCTAGAAGCGGCAGCAGACAAATCAGAATGATCACAAAGAAATTTATAACCACAGCTTTGAATCTTGAGATCTTAAACAGCTCAATGGTGCCTGCTATGGAGCTTTCAAATACCGCAATCATGGTGGATACAGCCGCAATCAGCATGAACAGGAAGAACAGTGTTCCCCACAGTGTTCCATAGGACATATTTGAGAACACCACTGTCATGGTCAGGAACAGCAGATTAGGTCCTGCATCAGGATTAATACCGTAGGTAAAACAGGCAGGGAAAATTACAACACCTGCCAAAAGCGCAATGATGGTATCAAATGAGGCAATAAAGATAGCCTCATTTAAGATCTTGTGGCGCTCTGACATGTAACTGCCAAAAATGGCTATCGCACCAAAACCAACAGACAGAGTGAAAAATGCCTGTCCCATTGCAGCCCATACAGCCTCACCCAGGTGATCCTCAAGTTTTGAAAAATCAGGCTCAAGGTAGAACTTCATGCCTTCTGCAAATCCGTCAAGCGAAACTGAGCGGCAGGCCATGAATGCAAGCAGCAGAATAAGAACCACCATCAGAGGCTTGGTGTATCTTTCAACACCTTTGATCACGCCTAAAGCCACAATTGCAAATGAGAAGACTACTGTTGCCAGCACACATGAGAACATCAGTACCGGTGATGACAGAAGATTCACAAAATTTGCACCAGCCTCGTCACGGGTGATGTTTGCAGGAATTTCTCCGAAGGCAAATGACAGAAAATAGTAAAGCATCCAGCCTGCCACCACGACATAAAATGCCATCAGAAAGTAGTTGCCTGAGAACTGCCACCATTTGTTAACATGCCATCTTGAACCTGCCTGCTCAAGCTCCTCATAGCAGTAGGCCATGGAGCTTCTTGAGGCTCTGCCAATGGCAAGCTCAACAGTTAAAAGAGGGATTCCCAGTGTGATTAAAAAGAACAGATAAAGTAAAACGAAATAGGCGCCACCATACTGTCCTACAATAAAAGGAAAACGCCATACATTGCCAATACCGACGGCACAGCCTGCAGCAATGAGCAGGAAGCCTAATCTTGTTTTGAAGATTTCACGTGGTTTTCTTTCCATAAAGGTAACCCTTTTGATGATTTTCTTTTGTAACTGTCTGTTTAAAATTACTGCCTGTTAAAAACAGTAATGTATCCCTGCACGAACAGTATAAGTACAATTACCGGCAGCACATACTTAAAATAGAACGCAAACTTTCTGCTTACTTTAAGACCTGAGCCAGAATTTGCCTCTTTTAGGTATCGGTCAAATCCCCATCCGTAATGCCATGAGGCATACAGTACATATACAACTGATCCTAACTCTATAATATTCTGAGAAAGAATAAAGTCGTACAGATCAAGAAGTACTGATCCTTCGCCTAAAGGATGAACATTTTTCAGTACATTAAACCCGAGGATCACCGGCAGTGACATTGTAAAAATCACTGCAAAATTTATGAGAACTGCTCTGATCCTTCCTATTCTGAAGATATCAAGAGTAATACCGATGACATTTTCAAATACCGCAATCAATGTTGACAGTGCGGCAAAGAACATGAACAGGAAGAACACTCCACCCCAGATCTGACCGTACTCCATATGGGAGAATACCGAAACTAAAGTTACAAATATCAGTCCCGGTCCCTGTCCTGGCTCTACCGAGTAACTAAAACATGCAGAAAAAATAACAATACCTGCAAGGAATGCCACCATAGTGTCGAGAAACGCTATTACAGAAGCCTCATAGGCAACAGACTTTTTAGAGCTCATATATGAGCCGAATATCTGCAGAGAGCCAATACCCACACCTAAGGTAAAGAAAGCCTGTCCGCAGGCTGCTGACAGTATTTCATAGAAATTGTCTTTTGTGATCTTTGAAAAGTCCGGATACAGATAATATTCGATACCTTTGCTAAAGCCCGGCAGAAAGAATGATCTTGCGGCTAAAAAAATCAGTAGCAGAAACAGAAGCACCATTAAAGGTTTGGTAAAGCCCTCAACCCCCTTTCTCAGACCAAAGGCACATACAGCAAAACCTGCTATGGTGACAGCCGCTGTAAACAAGATCTGAGGCTCAGGCTCTGAGAGCATTGATGAAAAGAACTGTCCTGACTGCTCCTGACTTACAGGCGTATGTGTAAGGTAGCCTGAAAACATGACAATGGTGTAGTAAAGCATCCAGCCTGTTACCATGGTATAGAATGCCATGAGCACATAGTTTCCGAAGATCATGAAATACTTGCAGTATTTCCATCTGCTGTTAGGTGTCAGTGTTTCAAAGGAAAGACCGATACTGCGTCTTGAGGCACGACCTACTGAAAGCTCGATTGTCACTAGAGGAATACCAAGCAAGATCAGAAAGGCAATATAGATTAAAACGAACAGTGCTCCGCCGTACTGTCCTGCAATGTAGGGAAAACGCCAGACATTGCCAAGACCGATGGAACAGCCTGCCGCTATTAAAATAAAGCCAAGTCTTGAAGAGAATAGTTCGCGGGTAGCGCTGTTTTGACTGGAAATGGAATTTGATTGTGACATCTTTAGTGTTAAAAAAGGCCCATGACAAGTGTTCATGGGCCTTTATCTTATTTACATAAAATTACTGCTGATCTTCACGAGGGCTGTTCTCGTAAGGATTTGGCATCTGAGCCTGCTGCTCTACCGGCTGCTCTTCAGCCTGAGGAACAGTCTCTTCTGCTGTCTGCTCAACTGCTTCAGCAGGAGCACTCTCCTGTTCTGCCTGTGCCTTGTTCTGCTCTTCTGTTAATGCCTTGATTGACAGACGGATACGACCGGTATTGTCAATATCTAAAACACGAACACGAACATCATCGCCTACACGCAGGTAATCATTTACATTCTCAACTCTCTCTTCTGTGATCTGAGAAATGTGAACAAGACCATCACGACCTGGCAGAATATTTACGAAAGCACCAAAATCAGTGATACGTACAACCTTACCGTCGTAATCCTTGCCTACCTCAACCTCAACTAAAAGATCATTGATACGCTTGATTGCAGATTCTGCAGATAACTGTGAGGTTGCAGAAATCTTTACGGTGCCATCATCCTCGATATCAATCTGTGAATTGGTGTCAGCCTGAATTGAACGTACGTTGAAGCCGCCCTTGCCGATGATCTCCTTTACCTTGCTTGCTGGAACCTTGATGGTTACAACACGAGGTGCATATGGAGAAAGGGTCTGACGTGGCTCAGGAATTGCCTTCTGCATTACGTTTAACAGGTGGATACGTGCAGCATGTGCATCGGTTAGAGCATTCTGCATGATCTCACGGGTAATACCGTCAGTCTTGATATCCATCTGCAGTGCGGTTACGCCGTCACGGGTACCTGCAACCTTAAAGTCCATATCACCTAAGTGATCCTCATCACCCATGATGTCAGTCAGAATTGCAACTCTGTCATCTTCCTTTACAAGCCCCATAGCAATACCGGCTACAGGTGCCTTGATAGGTACGCCTGCATCTAACAGTGACAGACAGCCAGAACATACAGAAGCCATTGATGATGAACCATTTGATTCAGTAATTTCTGAAACCACACGAATTGTGTATGGGAACTGCTCAAGTGGTGGCAGAACTGCCTTTAAGGCTCTCTTTGCAAGACGGCCGTGACCGATTTCACGACGCTTAGGTGAACCGATTAAACCGGTCTCACCTACACAGTATGGAGGGAAGTTGTAGTGAAGAATAAATCTGTCTGAACGGACACCTGACATATCCTCAAAGGTCTGAGCATCACGCTCTGAACCTAAGGTACAGGTACCGATTGACTGAGTCTCACCACGGGTGAACAGAGCTGAACCGTGTACACGTGGAAGAATACCAGTTGCAATGGTGATAGGACGGATCATACGCAGGGTACGGCCATCGATTCTCTTTTCACCTGATAAAATTCTTTCACGAACGATATTGCGCTCCAATTCAAAGAAGATCTTGGCAATCTCGTTGTCCTTTTCAGCCCACTCTTCTTTCTGAGCCTTAATCTTCTCGGCTGTTGCCTTCTGAATTTCAGCAAGTCTGTTCTGACGCTCTAACTTGTCAACGATTCTGAATGCATCACCTACTGCTGTCTCTGCATCAGCCTTAACTGCATCGATTAAAGCAGTATCTTCAGCAGGTTTTACCCAGTTCCATACAGGACGGTTTACCTGCTTTGCAAACTCTTCAATTTCTCTGATTGCAGTCTGCTGCTGCTCATGGCCGAACATTACAGCACCTAACATTACAGACTCAGGCAGGCAGTTAGCTTCTGACTCAACCATAACCACTGCTTTTTCTGAACCAGCAACAACCAGATCAAGATCTGAAACCTTTGACTCTGAGGTTAATGGGTTCAGTACATACTGACCATCAATATAACCTACACGAGCAGCACCTAAAGGTCCGTTCCAAGGTAAACCTGAAGATGCAAGAGCTGCAGATGCAGCTATGATAGAAATAATATCTGTTGGGATCTCAGGATTTGCTGACATCACTGTTACAACAACCTGAACCTCATTAACAAAACCGTCCGGGAATAATGGACGCAATGGACGGTCGATAAGGCGTGAAATCAGAGTCTCACCTTCTGTTGCTCTGCCTTCACGACGGAAGAAACTTACAGGGATCTTGCCAGCAGCATAAGAACGTTCCTGATAGTTTACTGTAAGAGGGAAGAAATCACGGCCTTCCACCTCTTCATTGCGGTTGCATACAACTGTTGCAAGAACTGTTGTATCGTCCATAGATGCCATTACGGCTGAATCTGCCTGACGACCAATTGCACCTGTTTCTAATGTAACTGTATGACGACCATATTTAAAGGTGCGTACTATTGGTTTTAAATTCATCAAATTATCTCCGAAACTTCCCACTATGTTTGCCTCTTTTCGTGGGACTTATATAAATCGGGCGGCAATTATGCCGCCCTAGCCAGACGCTAAAATTAGCGACGGAGCTTTAACTTCTCAACGATTGCGCTGTAACGAGCAAGATCAGAAGCCTTTAAGTAGTCGAGCAACTTACGACGCTGAGCAACTAAGCGTAATAAACCACGACGGCTGTGGTGGTCCTTCTTGTGGGCCTCAAAGTGAGGCTGAAGGTCAGCGATTCTTGCAGATAATAATGCAATCTGAACCTCTGGATAACCAGTGTCCTGTGGGTTACGACCAAACTCAGCTACGATTTTTGCCTTGTCAGCTACTGTTAACATAAAATTTTGCTCCTTTGTGATAATTAAACAAAACTTTCAGACCGATCACAAACTCAGTTGAAAGCTGAATAATTTTAACATATAAAGAGAAAATCTTTTTGCTTAATTTAACTTTTTCAAAAGATTTATCCAAAATTGAGAATTAAGGCAACATAAGGAAGATAAAAATCCTTCAGAAAATAAACTCTTTTTTTACTCAAGTAAAGCTTTCTTAAAAAGAAATACACAGGATTTTCAAAACATTAGCAAATCTTTTCTAAAAAAACTTTTGTGTCGATAAATGTCACTATCAGAAATTCACACCAATCTTAATCATGTATAATTCATATAGATGTAAAAAAGGATAAAACAAATGAGTGATAAACATTTTCTGCCATTACCATACGGTAAAAACGGATATGAAGAAATACGTAATGAAGGCTGTTACTATGTGGACAAGACTCCATATCTAAAAACGCTTATTGATACTGACAAGTCAGCTGTCATGCTGTTTACAAGACCAAGACGCTTTGGTAAAACAGTCTTTATGAGTACGCTCAACTCATTTTTAAAGATAAACAAAGAAAATCCAACTGACACCTCAGAACAGCTAAGACTTTTTGAAGGAACACAAATATTAAAAGACACAGAGTTCTGTGAAAAGTACATGGGTAAATATCCTGTTATCTTTATCACTTTAAAGAGTGTGGATGGAGATAACTTTGAAGATGCCTATAAGATGTTTGCCATTGTCGTATCAAAAGTTGCTTCTGAATATAAATACCTTTTGGAAAGCTCTAAATTAGATGCTGAAGATAAGGATAAATTAAAAAGAATCACAGATGAAAGCTTTTTAATGAAACTTGAAAACTCAGCAATACTTAAGACTTCATTAAATACTCTGTCAGCTCTTTTATATAAGGAATACGGTAAACTCCCAGTTCTGCTCATAGATGAATATGATGTTCCACTAGCCAAAGCCTCATATCACGATTTACTCAAATATAAGACATACGACGGAAAAATTGATGCTAACAATACCTACCATGCAAGAATGGTAACTCTAATGTCAGGTTTCCTTGGTGTTCTAAAAGATGAGAACACTCTTACCAAGACAGTAATGACAGGATGTTTAAAGGTAGCTAAAAACAGTATCTTTACAGGAGTTAACAATCTTTATGTAAATACTGTAACTGCAACAGAAAAAGACTATACAGGCTTAATCGGTTTTACCAAGGATGAAACAAACAGGTTTCTTGATGACTATGACCTGTCAGAATACTCTGCCCTTGTAAAAGACAACTATGACGGATACAGATTCTATGACAAGGAAATGTTCTGTCCATGGGATGTGGTAAATTTCATTCGTAACAATTACAAACTGAAAATAGATGGTGAATTACAGCAGATACATGCAGACAACTACTGGACAGGCACCACCTCAAGCTCTTCTATCTATGAATATTTAGGATATCTTACAGATAAAGACACTCAGAAGATGCAGGACTTAATTGACGGTAAATCTATCAGTTTCAGTCTCAATGATTCCATGAACTATGACAGTCTGTCAGAACACAATCCTGATGACTTCTGGTCACTTCTTCTGCATACAGGTTATTTAACCCTGGACTGGGATAAGACAACAGAAGAACTGTCAAAAGCTAACTCTTCAAGCAAAAACATTTTTGTAAGAATACCAAATTTGGAAATCAGAGAATGTTTTATAAGCAATATTCAGAACAGATTTAATACAGAGATAGCACCTAACAGTGTATCTGATGAAATAGCCAGTGCTCTTTTAGACGGTAACAGCAGTTTTGTAAAAACAAAGTTGCGAGAGATTTTAAAGAGATTCATCTCCATAAGAGACTG
The DNA here is from genome assembly GCA_934218695.1 of uncultured Succinivibrio sp. GTDB lineage: Bacteria > Pseudomonadota > Gammaproteobacteria > Enterobacterales > Succinivibrionaceae > Succinivibrio. The sequence continues at coordinate 28,018 of CAKQDA010000007.1, read as the reverse complement.
TGCCACAAAAGCTCCTCATGAAAACTACTACCACGGTTTTCTAAACGGACTCTTTTCTAACTGCTCTAAGGGATTCTTTTCTGAATACCACTCCAATTGTGAAGCAGGAGACGGGTATGCAGACATCAGCTTTACAGATGCCTATTCAGAAAAAGCGGTAATCATTGAAATAAAAACAACTGCCACTGTCTCAAAACTGCCTGAACTCTGTGATGAGGCTGTTACTCAAATTTCAGACAGAAATTACGCAGAACCTTTTATGGATAACCCTATGGTTCAGTGCATCTATGTCTTTGGAATAGCTTTTTCAGGAAAGATCTGTGCTGTTGCAGTAAAGAGATTAAAATAGTTCATAAGAGACTTTATACTTAACAGGACTGCAGTAAGAAAAACTACTGCACTCTGCCAACAGGAGATACATTTTCAAAAATTCAGACTGTAACCGATTCTGAATATCTCATATCCATGGTCTGACGCTTTAACCTAACTGGTCTGTGACTATTTTCCAATGTTTGATGCAATCTTAATGATAGTGTCTGTGAAAAAGTCAGTCATTGCCTGTTCGTTTACTGTCCCTGAGAGAACCTGATAGGCTCGTTTTACAGCATGATATCCCTGTCTGTCAGGCTGCTGACAGATCACAAATTTAAAGATCCCTGCTCTTACCATCTCAACTGTGGTATAGATATCATCAAAAGCAATTCCTATGATGTCATCCCGACCTGTTGCAATAATTGCGGCACCAACTCCCTGAACACCAGCTCCAGTTACATACACGCAGTTGATGTCAGTGTGAGCTGTAAGATATTTGGTTGTCTCAATCTGTGCTCTGATATCTGAATCGTTTGATTCAATCTGAGCGCTGATCTCAAAGTTTACTTTCAGATCCTTAAGCTCTTTTTCGAATCCCTCAATTCTCTGTCTGTGCCCTTTCATCAGAGATGATCCTGTAACCACCAGAATATTCAACTTTTCAAACTTTGAAATTAAAGATAATAAACCTGCACAGGTTTTTCCTGCCTTAATATAGTCAGATCCCACATAGCAGATCCTGTTTGAGTCTGAAACATCTGAGTTTAAAAGAATAATTTTGACACCAAGTAACTCACATTCCCTGATTTTTTCAGCAACTGAGGGTGTATCAATAGTTGCAAGGCATAAAGCTGAACAGCCTTTTTTCTTTAACTCATCAATCGCCTTTAAGTGAGTGGTCTCATCGTAGCCCTGAATTTTATCCAGAAGAACATCTACTCCCAGCTCCTCATATTCAAGACATGCCTTTTCAATTCCCTCAATTACACCGTCAAAAAATGCATTACCAATACTTGGCAGCATGATACCAATCTTGTAGTGTTCTCTGATACCGGACAGAGCTCTGCCGGCTCTGTTTGGAACATAACCAAGTTCCTTTGCAAGTGTTTTAATTTTTAGAGCCAGTTCCTTTTTAACTGATCCGCGGTTATGGAGAACTCTGTCAACTGTTCCGCGAGATACACCAGCTGCCTTTGCTAAAGTCTTTACTGTTACTGTCATCGCGATAATCCTTTGCTAAACATCTTTGTTATGCCCAAAGGGCCTGTATATGGCACAACAGCCAGGTGCCATATACAGTATTATTTACATAACTATTACTTTAATACGATATTCTCACCAACAAGACGACCTGTTGTTACACCAGACCTGCCTTCAGCTGAATCCCTGTGAGCATATAACCACTTGTTGTTGTGGGTTAGACATCCGGATTCACCCTCATGAGTTACCCCTTCAGGTCTTTGAGTATTAGTGTCTTTTGGCAGTACTACGCACATTCTGAAATGATCCTCACCGTCAGCTACGCATGGAGCATAATGCAGTGTGGTTTCATAGAAGAGGACGGCCTGTCCCTTTCTTACTCTGAACAGCTCCACATCAGAGGTATCGATGATTCCGTCATGTACAGCAGTCATTGGGGCTACCATGAGCACAGCGTCGTTGGCAGCAACGTTAAGCTCAGCATTACGGTGGTACTCAAGAGCATTTAATGCCCTGTTGTGACCGTTGCAGTAGCCTACCTGTATCTTAAGACCGCCAAACACCTGATCCTGTAAAATCTTTACAAGTGAAGGCTCTTCTAAAACCTCAACTGAAGGCTTGTAGTCTGTGCCGTCTGTTAAAGGAGTCTTCTCAAGTAATGACAGGATCCTGTCTGTAGGAATATCAGAGATAACCTTTCCGTAACGCTCAAACTCAATATCGGTTACATCTTTATACTTTGCTACCCTGTCACCGTCGAGCTTCTGTCTTAGAGTATCGAGTTTTGCAAAAGCAGGACGCATTGTCGGATACAGGAATGAGTAGAGTTTGTAAATCTCATCATATTTTAAGGCAGTATCACTGTCTGTATCAGAACGTCTGTCTGATCTCTTTACAAGTTTCTCACAGCCTTCTTCAACTGATGAGAAGATGCCTGCAGCTACACCAGCTAGAATTGCGGCACCAAGAGCAGGACCTTCTTTTGAAGTTGTGGTTACAATACTGCACTTTAAGACATCAGCAAGCAGCTGACGCCAGAATGGAGACTGTGCACCGCCACCACAGGCAGTCAGAGTCTTAGGCACAATCTCCATCTCATGGAGCACTTCAAGATTGTGTCTTTGTGACAGAGTAATACCTTCAAGTACGGCTCTTGTCATATGTGATTTTGTGTGACGTGCACTCAAACCGAAGAACACACCTCTAGCATTAGGATCAAGAACAGGTGATCTTTCGCCCATCAGATATGGCAGATAGATAAGACCGTCAGAACCTGCAGGAACTGTATCGGCATTTGCAGTCATCAGATTGTATACATCATTACCCTTTTTAGCTTCAGAGTCCTTTTCAAAAGTGTAAAGTTCATCTCTCATCCAACGCAGTGAAAGACCTGCTGCAAGTGTGCATGACATGGCAGTCCAGGAATTTTTTACGGCAGCGCAGAATGTGTGTACACGACCTAAAGGATCAATTGAAGGTTTGTTGGTGTGTGCAAAAATAACACCTGAAGTTCCCAATGTTACAAAGGCATCACCCTCTTTACATACACCGGTGCCAAGAGCTGCAGCGGCATTGTCACCAGCACCTCCGGCCACAATTGTTCCCTCCTTAAGACCTGTCAGAGCGGCAGCCTCTTTTGTGATATGTCCTGCCACAGCACATGACTCAATGATAGGAGGCATTAAATTCTTATCAATACTTAATTTTTCAAGGATCTCATCGGACCAGACTCTATTGGTAATATCCAGAAGGTTGGTGCCTGAGGCATCTGAAATTTCCATTGCCTTTACGCCGGTTAGCATGTAGCGGACATAATCTTTTGGCAGCAGAATGGTTGTACATTTTTTGTACAGTTCAGGCTCGTTTTCACGAACCCATAGAATTTTTGGAGCAGTAAAACCGGTTAATGCAGGGTTTGCATTAATCTCAATTAAACGCTGTTTTCCTACTAATGAAGTGATTTCATCACACTGTTTCTGGGTTCTGGCATCACACCATAAAATAGCATTGCGCAGGACATTGCCGTCCTTATCAAGCATTACCAGGCCGTGCATCTGACCTGCAATAGACAGAGCAGCCACGTCTTCACTGTTAACACCGCTCTGTAAAAGAACCGCCTTTACAGACTCGATGGTAGCATCATACCAGAACTTTGGATCCTGCTCAGCCCATCCGTTCTTTGGCTGTAGCAGCGGATATTCAACAGTTTTTGAAGCTATAACCTTACCTGTTTCATCAAATAAAACTGTTTTAGTTCCGGAAGTACCTAAATCAACACCTAATAAATAACGCATGATATTCCCCAAATATATTAGTTTTTGTTAATTATTTACAGGCAGACGCCTGAACATACGATATACCTTTATAAAAAAGCAGGGGCATCCGCCCCCGCCCTTTGTTGTTAGTTTGTTACTCTCTTCTTTGACATAACGTCGGTTACAACAGCGGCAAGCAGAACCAGACCTTTAACAGCCTTCTGCCAGTTGGCATCAATACCTAAAATTGACATACCGTTGTTTAGAACACCCATGAAGATAGCACCGATAACTGCACCGCCTACTGTACCAACACCACCGTATGCTGAGGCACCACCGATGAAGCAGGCGCCGATTGCATCAAGCTCATAACCGGTACCGGCCATAGGAGAAGCTGAGTTGAAACGTGCAACACAGACTAAAGCTGCTACAGCTGCGAGTAATCCCATGTTTACATATGACAGGAATAAAAGACGGCTGGTGTTTACACCTGACAGTTTGGCAGCCTTCTCATTACCGCCTAAAGCGTAGATTCTGCGACCTACAACAGTCTTGTTGGCAATGAATGCATAAACGATAACCACAACTGCAATCAGGATCAGAATAACAGGAATACCCTTGTTCTCACCTAACAGAACACATGAAGCGATAATTGCAGCAAGTGATAAAACATGCTGGAACAGGAAGGCATATAAAGGCTCTACCTCATATCCTTTTCTGATCTTTGAAACACGGCTGTAGATGATACCTACAATATAGGCAATTACGATAACTGCAGTTACTGTCATGGTCTTTGAGAAGACAATTGATGACATGCCTGCTCTTACCTCAGCACGTGACAGGCCTGTGGCCAGCTGCTCCTGGAAATAGCCAGGGTCAAATGATGGGAAGTATGAGGTGAACATGGTCAGGTAATCTGCTGGGAATGGATTGATGGTAATACCGTCAAGCACAATCAGAGCAAGACCGCGGAAGAGCAGCATACCTGCCAGAGTTACAATGAATGATGGAATACGGATATAGGCAATCCAGAAACCGTGCCAGGCACCGATTACAATACCTAAAAGCAGGCAGAGAGCCATAGACATATAGATGTTGTACTCGTTATTAACCATAAGCACACCGGCAACAGCGCCGACTAAGGCTACAACAGAACCTACTGACAGATCGATATTACCGCAGCCTATGATCAGGAACAGCATACCTACTGCAAGAATAATCACATAGCTGTTCTGGTAGATGATGTTTGTAAAGTTTGAAGGTGAAAATAATGATCCGTGACCTGTTGATCTGATCGCAATCTCGAACAGGATCATGACTAAAACCAGCGCAATTAACAGGGTGTTGCGCTTTAACATGTTTAAGATATACATAACTTATTGCTCCACTGATTTTTTCTTACCGGAAGTGCGTAGAATTGCAGACATAATGCTTTCCTGTGATGCTTCAGAACGTGGCATCTCACCTACGATCTTTCCTTCATTCATCACATAGATTCTGTCAGACATACCCAGAACTTCGGGCAGTTCTGAAGAAATCATCAGCACAGCTTTTCCTGCTTCCACGAGCTTGTTGATAAGACAGTAAATTTCGTACTTGGCACCTACGTCTATACCGCGGGTAGGTTCATCGAGGATCAGCACATCAGGCTCTGCGAACATCCATTTTGCCAGCAGAACCTTCTGCTGGTTACCACCTGAGAGGTTACCCACATTCTGCAGTACAGATGCGCACTTGACGTTCAGATCCTGCTTTAACTCCTTAGCCTTGGCAATTTCAAGATCCTTGTCAATAACCAAATGGTCTGACACTGCCTCAAGATTTGCCAGGGTCATATTGGTTGAAATAGGATTTTCAAGAACCAGACCGTCGCCCTTTCGGTCTTCGGTAACATAGGCAAGACCTGCCTCAATAGCCTGGCGGACATTGTTAAGATGAACAACCTTACCGTTGATTTTTACCTCACCATGGATCCTGGTGCCGTAGGAGTGGCCGAACAGGCTCTTGGCAAATTCAGTACGTCCAGCGCCCATGAGTCCTGCAAAGCCCACAACCTCACCGCGGTGAATTTTGATTGAGACATTGTCATTTACCTTGCGGTCAGGATTTAGAGGGTGTGATACGTTCCAGTTGTTAACCTCAAGCAGGATCTCGTCTGAAACCTTATGCTCAGGTTTTCTCTTAGGGAAACGGTCTGTAAGAGCACGACCTACCATGCCAGCAATAATTCTGTCTTCAGATACGTTGTGGTCGTTGTTGTCCAGTGTTTCAATAGTTGAGCCGTCGCGAACTACAGTAATTGAGTTTGCGATATATGAAATCTCATTTAACTTGTGTGAAATGATGATTGATGTCATGCCTTCTGATCTGAATTTTGCAATCAGTTCAAGAAGTTTCTGTGAATCAGATTCATTTAAGGATGCGGTAGGCTCGTCAAGGATCAGAAGTCGGCAGTTCTTTGAAATTGCCTTTGCAATTTCCACTAACTGCTGCTTGCCTACACCGATATCTTTAATCAGGGTATGAGGATCTTCTTCAAGCCCCACAAGATCCATCAGTTCCTTTGCTCTCTGATAGGTTCTAGGCCAGTCGATTACGCCGTTTGAATAGGCGGCTGTTCTTTCATTGCCAAGGAACATATTTTCAGCAATTGAAAGATAAGGTACCAGAGCCAGTTCCTGATGAATAATTACAATACCTTTGTCTTCAGAGTCGTGGATCTGGTTAAATTTGCATGTTTCATCGTCAAAGATGATGTCGCCTTCATAAGAGCCGTAGGGATATACGCCGCTCAAGACGTTCATAAGGGTTGATTTTCCTGCACCGTTTTCACCGACAAGTGCATGAACCTCTCCCTCTTTCACCTCCAGGTTAACGTCTTTCAAGGCTGTTACCTTGCCAAAACGCTTGGTGATGTTTTTCATCTTAAGCAATATTTTTTGCTCGGTCATACTTGTTCTCTTCTCCAAAACAGGCCGGTAAAACCGGCCTGTATCAAGGTTTAAAAATTAGTTTTTTCTAATTATTTAACTTCCTTTTCAGTGTAGTAACCTGAATCGATCAGGACTTCCTTTAAGTTATCCTTGGTTACAACGATTGGTGAGCACAGATATGAAGGAATTACGCCTGTACCGTTGTCATAGGTCTTGGTATCGTTAACAGGAACTTCCTTGTTTTCAACGATAGCATTTACCATCTTTACAACCTGATCAGCCAGAACACGGGTATCCTTGAATACTGACATGGTCTGCAGGCCGCGCTTCATGTTCTTAACTGAAGGCTTGTCGCAGTCCTGACCTGTCAGGATTGGGAAATTGTCTGCTGTATAGCCTGATGCTGTCAGAGCATTGGTTACACCGTTGGCAACAGAGTCATTTGATGACAGAACAACATCAAGCTTAACGCCGTCTGGACCGTAGCCTACTGATGAAATTAAGTTCTCCATACGCTTCTGAGCTTCTTCAGTTGACCAGTTTAAGGTAGCTACCTGCTCTTTCTTGGTCTGGCCTGACTTACATACAAGCTTGCCGCTGTCTAAGTATGGCTGAAGGATATCCATGGCACCGCCGAAGAAGAAGTTTACGTTGTTGTCATCGATAGAACCTGTGAACAGCTCGATATTCTTAGGGGTTGTTGCATCATCCTTTAACTTTAATGCGTCTACAATGTAGTTACCCTGGATCTGGCCTACCTTATAGTTGTCAAAGGTTGCATAGTATGAAATTGCCTTTGAATTCATAATCAGACGGTCATATGAAACAACAGGAATACCCTTGTCGATAGCACCCTGCAGAGCAGTTGTCAGTGCACCGCCGTCAATAGGAGCTACAACCAGAACATCAACATCACCAGAAATCATATTCTCAATCTGGCTTACCTGTGTAGGGATATCGTTATCGCCTGCGTATAAAAGTTCAACCTTGTGACCTGCTGCCTGTAACTGAGCTTCCAGATTGTGACCATCCTGGTTCCAGCGCTGCAGTGACTGAGTAGGCATTGATACACCAATAGTAGCAGCATTTGCTGATGAGAAAGCTGTACATGCTAAAACTGCGCAGCATAATGTGGTCAGAGTTGTCTTAATTTTCATAGTAAACCTCATGTTTGATTTTATATTTGTGCACGTGCACATAAATTATAGTAGAGCTTTATCATCGAAAAATCACGAAATAACTTTTTTTCATTTAAAAAAATGGGAAACACATCATACTTTTTTCTATCTATCTGATATTACAGTATTTATTTAAAAAATTTAAACAATTTGTAGAATTTGGCGTTTAAAAAAACAGAAAATTTTTATATCCGCAAACGGTTACGCAATTTGCACATCCGTAACGTTAAACCTGATCAGCTTCAAATTTTATCCTGTTGATTTACAAAGAAAGTAGATGTTAATACAGTTAACACACAATTTGCCATCATGTGAATACATTATGCTACTCTAGATAATATTATTTGGTTAATATTGTGTAATACTTTTATGAATAATGAGTATTTTTCGGTATAATAAAATCTACAGTTTTAGATTTTGTACTGATTTTGAAATAAAAATTACGAAATGCAAATTTGTGTTAAGAGATCATCTGATGCTTTTTTTAGGCATCAGATGTTTAATAGATCATACTTTTTGCGGAGGCGAATTCAGACAGAAAAAACGATGTAACCGTTTTCTTATTTTTTTGCTTTTTTATCAAGTGCTTCTTTGTTTCTGCACCCGTCGCTGTTGCCAAGAGAGCAGGCCATGTCAAAATATTTTCTGGCAAGTGTCAGATCCTGTTTTATACCCATGCTGTCCTTGTAAACATAACCTAACAGATTGCAGCCTAAGGCATTCCTTCCTCTGCAGGAGATGTCAAAATACTCTCTTGCCTTTTTAAGATTTGGACTTATCCCCTGCCCGAATGTATACATGATCCCAAGATTTGCACAGGCAAGAGAATCGTGAAGTGAACAGCTGGTTGTAAAAAGTTTGAAGGCCTTTGTATAGTCGCGCTCGCCGCCTTCTCCGTTCAGATATACAGTTCCGAGGTTGGTGCAGCCTTCTACAGAGCCTAAAGAACAGCTTTTGTCAAAAAGCTCATGAGCTGCTTTAAGATCCTCTTTTACTGCCTGGCCGTTAATATACATGATACCTAAACTTGAGCAGGCATTGCCGTTTCCTAAAGAACAGCCAGCCTCGTATGACTTGAAAGCTCTTTTCAAGTCTCTTTTAACGCCTGCTCCTCGCTCATAGGCATACCCAAGGTAAAGACAGCCCTGAGGATCGTTCATTGAACAGCTTTTTGTAAACAGCATTGCCGCTTTTTTTTCATCTGTTCTTACACTTATGCCCCTCTGATACATTAAGCCAAGATTAGCGCAGCCTCTTGCGTCATTCAGCGCACAGGCCTTCTCAAACATGTCATGTCCAAGTCTGGTATTACGTGGCAGTCCGTTTCCGTTGGAATACATGTTTCCAAGACTGGTGCAGCCCTGTCCGTTGTCCAGCAGACAGGCCTTTTTAAAATGATCTGCAGCCTTCAGATAGGATACATCCACTCCGATGCCGGCATAGTACACGGTGCCGACATTTGTACAGCCCTGACCATACTTTAATTCGCACCCTTTACTGTAAAGCAAAAGCGCTTTTTCAGTATTCTGTCTGACAGTATCTCCCTTTTCATACATTACCCCAAGGTAGGTACAGGATTTGCCGTCATTCCCTTTACAGCCCTTTTCAAAGGCATCCTTTGCAAGAGCGTAGCTGTGTCTTAAATCCGGAGATCTGATCTCAATAAGTCCTAAATTGCCGCAGGCCTGATAGTAGTTAAAACCACAGGCTTTTTTATAGAATTCCTCAGCGGCAACAAAGTCAGTCTGTGCTGTATTAGGAACAGTAAATTCAGCTGCAATTGAATAGCAGATCTCTCCGTTGCCAAGTTCACATGCTCTTAAATAAAGCTGTTTTGATATGTCAGAGTTCTTCTCCACACTTTTACCACTCGCATCCTTTCCTGTTGCATATGCCTTGGCAGCCTTTACACAGGCAGAAGCATCTCCGGACTGACACCTTGTCTGATCCTTCTGAGTTTCAGACTGAAAACATCCTGTAAGTAACACAGTCCCCAGCATGAGAACAGATGAAAGCAGGAGAGTTTTTAAAGTCAGTCTACAGCCTGAGTCGGATTTAAAATTATGTGTATGCATACGTTAACCTTTGTTGTCTGTATCTATTATATGCAACTGGGCCATATTTTTCGAAAAAATTGCATGAGTCTGTGTAAAAAGCATTTTCTTAAGGTAGTGATAATAAACTGCGGTTCGAAGACGGACTCAGAACTGAAATAAAACGTCACGCATGGTATATTAGACATAATTGTGAATATTACAGAGAACTGCAATGTACGAGCACGCAAAAACAGCAGGACGTCTATCCTTTCTGCTCACCGGAATCGGCATGGCGCCATGGGCTGCGGTTATGCCATACGTAAAAGACCGCCTTTTGCTTAATGAGATTTATTATGCCAGTCTGTTACTGACCTTTGGCATCGGTGCTGTAATAGGAATGCCTTTAGCAGGCCTCCTGTGCAGAAAATTTGGTGTAAAGAGAATAATCATCCTGTCGCTGCTGCTCCTGTTTGTCACCGTTCTTACCATAAGCAGTCCCTCAATAGGCTATATTCAGGCTCTTTTTGCTGTCACCATGTGGGGTTTCTTTATCGGTCTGCTTGAAGTGTCAAACAACATTTACGGAACTTTCTTTGAAGATCTGACAAAACAGCATCTTCTGTCAGGTTTTCAGGCCTTCGCCACCATAGGCTGTATTTTTTCGGCAGTGTTCTATCCTGTGATCCTGCCATTAGGCCTTACTCCGTTTGAGGTATCACTTATAGTCACCATTCCGGGACTTATCCTCATTTACTACAGTAGCAGACATCTTATAAACACACACGGACAGAGAAAGGATGACAGTAGGAATGGCAGTAAAAAAGACACTGACATCTCTTCAGATGATACTGTTGTTATTATAAAAAATACCTTTACAAAGCGTCATATTATTATTGCAGGTATTGCCTGTTTTCTGATGTTTTTATGTGAAGGCATGGTCTATGACTGGAGTGGTGTCTATTTAAACGTTAAATGTGGCATAAGCCTTGAAATTGCTGCAGTAGGCTATGCAGTCTTTCAGTTTGCCGTAGCTGCTATGAGACTTGTAGGCGACAGACTGGTGTCTAAAATCGGCGGTAGTGTACTTTTGTGCACTGGAAGCATAACAGCCTGCATCACACTTCAGTTTATAGCTTTCCATCATGAGCCTTCTGTTGTAGTACTCTGCTTTGCACTTACAGGTCTTGCTCTTGGCAACGTCGTACCGGTAATTATCTCAACTGTTGCCAAAAACTGCGGAAAGAACAAATCTGCTGCCATTTCCACTGTAGGTACCATAGGCTATTCTGGAGTGCTTTTAGGTCCGGCTCTCCTGGGACTACTCTCTGACAGATTCGGTCTTGAAATGATCTTTTCATCTGTCGGTGTTTCAACTCTGATTTTGTGCGTTCTGTGCTGGTATCTGCTCAAAGGACAGAAATAACAGTACATCAGCAGAACCTGAGATCTGAAATGCCTTTTAACAACAGCAGTTCTCTGTTGCTGTAAAAAGGTGTTCACTACAGATTAAAAATCATTTCTGGCTTTATTGTTAAATTTTTGAAAAGTGATTTAACAGAATCTTTGCTTGACTAAAAATTATATTTTACACAAATTTAACAGTAACAGGCACTGAACTTTACGCTCTGAACCTAAACTTTCCCTATATGTATAACTTATCTTGGGAAGTTTTATGAAAAATGAAAAATTGCCTCACTATCTGAAAGCCATTATCGTTTCAGATCCTGAACTTGTTGAAATATTAAGACAGAACAGAAAAGATGAGAGCTCAAAAGATCCTGTAATTCAGTCACGTGACTTGAAAACAGCTTTAACCGGCGTGCTCTTGGGAACAAACAGTTTTGAAATGTTCAAAAAGCTCCTTCCTGATCTGACTGACGAAAAAGATTTCTCTCTTTCATTTCTAAAAGAATGTCTGTACCTTGCAGTGCCATTTCTTGGTATTGCTAGTGTCTATCCTTTCTTGAAGGAAGTTGCAAAATTCATTGGCAAAAATGAGCTGCCAGTTTCAAAACAGGATCACGCTGTATCTGACAAGAGTTCTCATAAGGAATTGAGACACCTCATTTTTGAAGGCAGAACTGCTTTCGGCATCAGCGAAAATGATGCAACACCTTCATTTAAAAGGAGCATCGATGAATTTGTGTTCAGAAAGTTCTATGAAAGAACTTTTCTGAGCTACAGAAGCAAAGAACTCCTCTCTTTGTTTATTGTGTTCTCTTCAAAAGCTTCAGCACAGGTTCTGACAGAACATGTAAATGCAGCCTTAAAGACCGGCAACACCAGAGAGGAACTTCTTGCTCTTATTGAAAATACAGCTGTCTTTTCCGGCTACATCAGGGCCTCAGAGGCAATACGTGCTGTGAAAAACGCAAAAAAGGTTACAGTGATCACCTCACTTGATAAAGATTTTAAGAGTGAAGAGAAAAAGGCTTACGAACAAGGTTCAAAGGCAAAATCATCTAAAAAGGTAGCTAAACACTCGAAGAAAACAGATGGTGCCTCAGAACATAAATCCCAAAAGAAAGACAGAAAATCTGACGATAAAAAAGCTACTGAGGATAAGACTGAAAAGCTGCCTGAAAATGAAGATAAAACTGTGAACGACAGTAAGAGCAAAGAGGCTGACAGAACAGCCACTCTTCATGAGGAGCCAGACATTACAGACCATACTGAAAAATCAGGCAAAAAGAACACAGAGCAGTCAAAGCAGAAAAATTCCCGCAAAAAGTAGTTTTTATACTGTCAGGATCCTCCTCATGGCTCCGCTTTTATGTTCTAAAATGCAAGGTAAGACCTTTTAAGTTTTTCAGGCTGAAAGGCCTTACCGTTATGATACTATACTCAGAAGATCTGAGTATCGCTTTTCACCTTTTCTCTGTACGGAAAGGTGGTCTCATACCTTTCAAACTCATCTTTGTTCTTATCTGCTACAAAATACTCAGCAGGATCTCTGTATTCACAAGGAATTCCATTCAGATATTCTGTGTCAAACTCCTTTATAAGAAAGTATGGAACCTCGCTGTCTGAATCATCTGCAAAGGCGTATCTTACGTTTCTTGAAGAGGCCAGAGTAAAACCAAATTTTCTGTAGTAATCATAGGAGCCGCAGGCTAACAGAACCTTTACTCCAAGTGATTCAGCCTTTTTCAGAGCCTCATTTAGCAGATACTGCCCGAAACCGCGTTTCTGATATTCAGGAAGTACAGAAAATGGTCCAAAGGTATGGACAGTCTTATAAGAGCCGTCGGCAAGACACACTCTGGATTTTGCAAACATAATATGTCCTGTAATTCTGCCGTCATTTTCTAAAATGAGCGACAGCTCCTTTACAAAGTTATCTGAACTTCTGAATTTATGGAGAACAAAATGCTCTGTGCAGCCTGGCCTGAAAACATTGAAAAAAGCCTCTCGTGTAAGCTCCTCTACTGCTCTGTAGTCATCTTTGCTCTCAACTCTTACCTTTATCACGGTAACCACCTTAGTCATTTAGACTGATGAATTTTACTTCCTTTACAAAACCTGTTCCGTTTTCACTGACGGCATTGACCTTTTAATATCGAGCGTTACTGCCACAAGGGTCTTCTCAAACTGATTTTTGACAAGATCCTTTCTGTCTGAACAGTCATACAGCGAGTAATAAGTAAAAAGGACAGAATAGAAACGTGAGGCCTGAGTGTATGGTTCCCGGATCTTTAAGGCCTTAAAGATATCACTTACATACTGAACAGGCCCCTGTGATAAATACTGAGCATACAGCGCTTTCATTTTATCCGACCGGTACTGTTCAACTGTCAGGATCTTTCGAAAAGATGAGGCAAAGTCATCCTCAGTCCAGTAGCTAAACATCTGAAGCGAAAATTTGAAAACATCCTCAAGTGACACCTTTTTATAGTCATCAGGCGTTTTATCCGCACTGTCGGCAGGAACTCCGTTTTCACTGGCTTTGTCCCTGTCGTTCTGTTCCATCTTAGATAGGATCGCATCAAAAATTGCCTGCTTACTTTCAAAGTGTCTGTACAGTGCACCTTTCGTTATTGAAAGACTTTCAGCTATCTGACTTACAGACACAGCTTCAAATCCGCTTTGTGCAAACAGATGCAGAGCTGTCTTGAGAATATTGTCTTTTGTTGAGGTCATAGTCTTCTGATTATTAGTAAACGAACGTTTACAGATATTAGTAAACGATCGGTTACTTTGTCAAGCAAAAAAAAGATCTGGCTTCAGCCAGATCAAAAAAAGAAAATCAGAAGATAAAATAAAATCCTACTTTCCTTTTACAAGCAGATCATATTCATCCTGCTCAATCAGTCCTTTTTCAAGCAGTGATTTGAGTCTTAACACTTTGGGATCATCAGTATCAGAACTGTTCTCCTTTAAGGCTGTTTCACTCTGTTCTTTAGTGTTTTCAGTTTCTGCCACCATGACACGCTCATGTCTATCTAGACCTGGCTGTGACTTTTTCTCAATTGCACTGCCTACTGTTGAGGCTATGTCCTGTGTTTTATCCACAAGATCCTTTGCAAAACGGGCTATACCGTCATGCTCAAGGATGGAATCCAACTGATGGTCCAGACTCTCCTGTGCGGCAAGCTTTTCAAGCTCAGGATCAATGCCACATGCTAGATCAGGATCAACATATACAATAGGTGTACCGTAGTACATGCCTGCCACGTCTTCGACATTTTCTGTATTCCATGCAGGCTTATCCCTGAAGTATCTTGCATACATGAACATAAAACGCATTGTCCTTACTCTGGACACATCCCAGGTGTCAAGGTTCTGTGCGAAAGCAGCAGCGTCATAGAACATTGAAGACATGTTCTCAACAGAGGAGACATCCCACCTGTCCAGAGGCTGATTGAAAGATGAGGCAAACTGGAACATTCCACGCATGTTTCTTACAGAGGAGACATTCCATGAATTGATGTTTTCATTGAAATTTCTTGCGTAACAGAACATATAGCTCATGTCAGTTACATTGGATACATCCCATGTTTCTATACCGTCAAAGAAAAATCTTGCCTGCTCGCCTCCCCTCAGTGTAGGCTCAAAAAGATGGCTCATATCGGTAATTTTTGAAGTATCAATATCAGCTAACTCGATTTCCTCATTTAAAATGAGTTTTCTCAGATCCTGTTTGGTTTTTGGACGGTATTTCTTTTTCATAGTCGGCTCTTATGCTGTTTGTTATTTCTACTGAGTACATTCTGAAGAAAACAATTGCTGCAGTCAGAGAATGCGATTTTTATGCTTTTTATGTAAGAAATATAGCTATAAAACAGAAGAAAAACCTTGCTTAAAATCGCATTTCGTAAATTTTTACGTTTTTGCGTAAATTGATAAAATATGCCAATAATTGCGATTTTTTATCTAATCAATAACCTTTTATCTCAAGGATCTGTACTTACTGAGAGCTTTAAGGCAGCGTAAGTTAAAGCGTGCTGAAAAGATGACTGACAGTTGCTCCTACAAGTATGAGCGTGACACCTCCCCCTAGAGGTTATGTTTCTTTGGATCTCTGACAATAACGACAAGAATGCCTTCAAATCTTATGCGTCAGGTTCAGGATAATTACACATTAGTACAACTGTCGAAAAATTGCTCCTGCAAATATGAGCGATATACATCTTCTCGTACTTTTGTTCCTCAGGATTACTGACAATAAAGAAAGAAAGAAAGAAAGAAATGATCTACAAATCTTATGCATCAGGTTCAGGATAATTGCACATTAGTACAACTGTCGAAAAATAATTCCTGCAAATATGAGCAATATACATCTTCTCGTTCTTTTGTTTTTTAAGATCACTGACAATAAAGAAAGAAATGATCTACAAATCTTATGCTTAAGGTTCAGGATAATTGCACATTAGTACAACTGTCGAAAATCAAAATGTTGTTTTAAACCAAAGGAAATTCCAGCATTGAGTCGCATTTCGTAATTATTTACGTTGTTTACGAAAATTTACGATAAATGCTAATAATTGCGAAATAATTTTCATTCTAGGTATTTGATAAATCAGAAAATAAATAAATTTGTAAGCTGTATCAAACATTCAGATTTTTAATAAATGTAAAATTATTTTCATTATTTCAATACAAGCACTACAGCAATCTTTACGGGGTTACCCATGTTTTCAAGACTGATTTCATATCTGTCTATAGCTCTATGCACATTTTATCTTACAGCCTGCTCAGGTCCTGAGACCGCACAGGATGTATCTGTTGCTTTTGTAAAAGCTGCATATTCTGCCGATGTAAAGAAAACTTTAGATTGCATCGATTTTTCATCAGCAGACAAATCAGAAGCTGAAGATCTTGAATCAAAGAAGATCATCGAGGGCAAACTTTCTCAGGTTCTTCCTGAAAAACAGAAGGAAATTGAGAATGAAGCCGGTGGTATAAAGGAAATACATGCTGTTGAATCCGTATTCAATAAGGATATGACTCAGGCTGAAATAAAGGTTGAGGTTTCATTCCACGGCAGATTAAAAGGGAAGACTTCCACAATCGAGCCTGTACGACTGATTAAAACCAGTGAAGGCTGGAAAGTGCAGATAAAATAAAAAAATAAATTTGGAGAATAAAAAATGACAGACTTTAAATCTCTTCTGGCTATTATCGCTTGTTCTATTATGCTGTTCGCCTGCGGTGGTGCAAAATCACCTGAAGATGTTGCAGCAGAGTTCATTACCAATGTCTATGATGCAAAAGTTGATGATGCTGTTTCAATGCTTTACCTTGATGAAGGCAAGGAAGCTGATGAAAAAGCCATGATGAGTGAAAAGTTCAAGGGAATGCTACCAGAAAAGAAAAAGGCCATTGATGAACAGGCCGGTGGCGTAAAGGATATTAAGGCTTCTGAAGCTAAATTAAACGACAAAAAGGATACTGCAACAGTTGATGTTACTGTAACCTTCAATAAGGAATTCAACGGCAGCACCACCAAGGTTGAGACCGTTAAGTTAATAAAGGTTAAAGACACTTGGAAGGTGTCAGTACTTTAATTCTCCATTGAATTTAAAGTAAGGCAGCTTCCTTGAAGTTATCAAAAAAGATTATCATAAGCGCAGTTATCATCATAATTGCGCTTTTGTTTTCTTACGGCATCCTGTCAGGAAACAGAAACAGTGGTGTCCTGTCCCCTGTTTTCAGACTGCTTTCATTAACCTCATCTGATGATGAAGCTTTTGATCTTTCTAAAGTAAAAGACCGGGTAAGATTAGGTGATCTGGTTTTACGTGAAGGGACTGCCACAGACAGCTCTGTGATTATGATGCTAAGCTCGTCTGACTATTCACATATAGGCATCGTGACAGAATTGTCCCCTGAAATTATCGTGACCCATGCCACCACAGATGACGATCCTGAACATGACGATCAGGTGATAAAAACACCACTTTATGAGTTCTGGAACAGTAAAAATGCAGATGCAGGTGCCCTTGTAAGACTGAGCTTTATAAATGATAAAAATGTTAGGACTGTTATTGACAGCGTTAACAGTAAACTTGGACAGTCCTTTGTTCTGACCTATAAAGGCAACAGTCAGGAGCGCCCTATGTACTGCTCAATTCTGATTTACAGCGCGCTCAGGGAGGTTAACAGGAATTTCTCCCTAAAGTGGCAGTTTGTGGATATTCCGCTCGTAAGAGGCAATTACCTCTTTCCGCAGGCTTTTCTTGACAGCAGTGACAGCAGTCTTATCTTCAGATTCTCTAAAAAGGAGTCCTCAGATAATCAGAACTGAGGACTGCGTTTTCTTACTTGAAATTACAGACTGATTTTATCAATAAGCTGTAACTCCTCATCTGAAAAGTTTAAGTTATCAAGAGCTCTGATGTTGTCTAAGATCTGCTCTGTTTTTGAAGCACCTATCAGTACACTTGTAACCTCATCCTGAGCTAACAGCCATGACAGAGCCATTTCAGCTAAAGTCTGACCTCTGCTTAAAGCTAGCTCATTTAACTGTCTTATTTTGGACATTAAATCCTCATTAATATCACTTTCTTTGAGGAACCTGCCGTCTGTTTTTACTCTGCTGTCAGACGGAATGCCATTGAGGTACCTTGAGGTAAGTCTTCCCTGTGCTAACGGACTGAAGGTAATAAGACCTTTTTGAGTTTCTTTTACAGCCGCCTTAAGGCCATCGTTTTCAATGGTTCTTTCTAGAATAGAGTAGCGGTTCTGATTGATTACAAAAGGAACATGCAGTTCATCTAAAATTGCACATGCCTGCTTTAACTTTTCGCCGTTGTAGTTTGACAGACCGACATACAGAGCTTTACCAGAAGAAACTGCACTGGCAAGCGCACCCATTGTTTCCTCTAAAGGAGTCTCTGGATCCATTCTGTGATGATAGAAGATATCCACATAGTCAAGGCCCATTCTCAAAAGGCTCTGATCAAGACTTGCAAGCAGATACTTTCTTGAGCCAAAGTCACCGTATGGACCATCCCACATGGTGTAGCCTGCCTTTGTTGAAATGATAAGCTCATCTCTGTATGGTCCAAGACAGTCTTTCATGATCTTTTTAAAGTTTTCCTCGGCAGCGCCGGGACGTGGACCGTAGTTGTTGGCAAGATCGAAATGAGTAATGCCGTTGTCAAAGGCTGTGGTACACAGATTACACATATTCTCATAAACTGATGTGTCTCCAAAGTTGTGCCAGAGACCTAATGACAGAGCAGGAAGCTTTAATCCGCTCTTACCGCAGCGGCGGTACTGCATTGATTTATAACGTAAAGGTGATGCCTGATACATAAATATCTCCTTATTTTTACACCATACATTTTAATGAAATTACTGAATAAAAATAAAGAGAGGCAGTAAAAAGATTATTCCTGGGACGTCTGTTTTTGAGGCTGTTTTTATAAGGTCATGATGAACTCATAACTGCACCATTTTACATGGGGCAAAAGCTTTTTATATCCTTTGTAAAACAGGAGTGTTCCTCTCAGTCTGTACTGTGACAGTTCGTCTTACGCTACTGTTATAAGAAAGTTGTTTTAATGAGATTCATTTAGGATAATTGTTGTTGTCTGTGCTGCAAATACCAGTGAAAGGACTATAACATTAAACAGGATTGCTTAATTTTGTAACCTTAACATTTGGATGGCTTTTTAATCTTTAAAAACGTTGAGGTCATAATCTGAAATACTCATGTCTGAGCAGTCTGCTATATTCCCCACATCTGTTTTGAACCAGTAATCGAGGCGGTTCTTTAATATTCCAGTCTCTGAAACACCGTCTGTCTGTAAGAAGTATCCAGCAGAATTATTGGATTTTATATAAGTCTCATTTAGATTTGTAAACTGGGTCAGTTCTCTTTATGACATGACATAAAACTGATTTAAAACTTCAGTTCTGGTGGAGGTGCCGAGACTCGAACTCGGGTCCCAAAAGACTGCATCGTCGGCGCTACATGTTTAGGCAATCTTCAGTCTTAGTACCCGCTGCGGACCGCCACGCCACGAAATACCCAGTCTGTAGAATTCATTTAATGCTTCAGCCACAGACGGGACATCCACACGATCTAGTGAAGAACCGACCCCAGTGCGACTAAGTGTCACTAGAAAGACTTAGAACTGAGGGCTTCGAGCAGGTTATTAAGCTGCTAAAGCGTAGGTTTCGTCGTTTGCGACTATTTTTATGCGACTTTTTAACGAGCTTTCGCCACTCGACATGCTCCTAGGAATTCGTGCTTCCGGTCGAAACCAAAATCACCCCCATAGGTTTTAATGGGATTATACATTATCATCATGCATTTACAACAGCTCATGATAAAAATTTACACCTGTTTCTTTACCTACTGCAGTATCAGTTCCTGTGTAAAATTCCTGTATTTTTTCTGAATGTTCTGCTCCATAATGAGATGTTTATCAAAATTTTTGTGTTTTATCTTAAAACACAACTTTGTCTGATATAATGTGCCCACTTCTGTAAGGGCAGAAAAATATTCTCTCTGATACTTCTTATCAGGCTGTCTGAATTCCCTTTATTTCTTTTTTTACAAACTTGCAGTTTGGGTTTAAACCTAAGCTTTAGGATTTATTTTTTATGAAAACTACAAATCCTTTTGTGCCTGCGTTTATCACCTGCATGAGAGAAGGCTATTCCTTCAGTCTTTTCCGTGCCGATGTAATTGCAGGTCTTACTGTTGCCATCGTTGCACTTCCACTTGCAATGGCAATGGCTGTAGCCTCCGGTGCATCTCCTGACAAGGGACTTGTTACAGCAGTTGTTGCAGGATTCTTTATTTCTTTTCTAGGAGGCTCAAGAGTCCAGATAGGCGGACCTACCGGAGCTTTCGTTGTAGTTATTTTTGATGTTATACAGCGCTTTGGTTTCAACGGACTGATCCTTGCGTCCATCATGGCCGGTATCATTCTTGTGATCGCAGGTTATGCCAAGCTCGGTAAACTGATTAAATATATTCCCTACCCTGTTATCACCGGATTTACCACGGGTATTGCCGTAATTATTGCCTCATCACAGGTAAAGGATTTCCTGGGTCTTACTGTAAGCAATGTACCAGCTGACTTTTTAAACAAGTGGTATGTCTACCTGACAAACCTTAATCAGACCTCTGTATATGCGGTGGTTTTAGGTGCCTTAGGTCTTGCAACCATCATTGTCTGCAAGAAGATCTCTCCTAAGATCCCATCCTACCTAGTGTCAATTCTGCTAATTTCAGCTCTGGCATTTATCTTTTCAATGCCTGTAGACACCATCGGCAGCAGATTTCCTAATCTGCCAGAAGGTCTTCCTGCACCTGTATGGCCAACTTTCTCCTTAGAGGAAATCCGTCAGCTTGTTCCATCAGCTTTTACCATTGCCTTTTTAGCAGGTATTGAAGCTCTGCTGTCTGCTGTTGTTGCCGACGGTCTAATCGGTCACAAGCATTCTTTAAATCAGGAACTTGTAGGTCAGGGTGTGGCCAATATCGCCTCAGGTATCTTTGGAGGCATTCCGGCAACAGGCGCCATTGCACGTACAGCAACCAATATCAAGGCAGGCGGCAGAACTCCTGTGGCAGGTATCTTCCACTCAGTCTTCCTGCTGATATTCCTGTATACAGCGATGGATATTTTAGCCTTCATTCCTATGACTGCCTTAGCTGCAGTGCTGTTTATGGTCTCATGGGGAATGTCAGATCTGAAACACTTTACTCAGATTGCTAAAATCAGTCCTTCAGACAGAACCATTCTGTTTTTAACCTTCTTCCTGACTGTAATGGTGGATTTAACCGTAGCTATCGGTGTGGGTGTCACCTTCGCCTCACTGCTGTTCATGAGACATATGGCCCGTTCTGTTGAGGTAAGACGCCAGAAACATACAGCTGACGAGTATGAATCTCAGGATGGTGAGCTTGTAACTGACGACACCATTGAAATTCCTGATGACGTAATTGTGCTGCAGATTAACGGACCTTTATTCTACGGTTTTGCCGCAGAATTCTGCGACAAGTTAAAATCACTTGAGGATATGCCAAGAATTCTCATTCTGCGTATGCGTTTTATGCCTTATCTTGATGCTTCAGGAGAAAACTCAATTGAAGACATTATCAGGATCTGCCGCGAACACAAGACCTACGTGATCTTCTCAGCTGTAAGACCTCAGCCTCGCGCCATTCTGCAGAAAGCCGGTATTCACAAGAATCTTGACGGTGCAATCGCAGTTGATTTCGAACATGCTCTTGATATGGCAAAACAGCTTTTAGCTGACAGAGATTTTATGAGCAAACACATCGATCCATGTGTCAGAAAGTAGGAAATAATCCTGCAAAAAGTACAATGCCGGACTGTGTCCGGCATTACTGTTTATGAATCATGCTAAAAGAGAATACTATCTGAAGGACTTCTTCATGATTCGCTCTTTATCTCGGGCCCACTGCTTATCCTTGATGGAGTCACGCTTGTCGTGATCCTGCTTGCCTCTGGCCACGCCGATTTCTAGTTTTGCCCATGATCCCTTCCAGTACATCTTTAAGGGAATTAAAGTGTAACCCTGTCTCTGTACACAGCCTGTAAGTCTATCTATTTCTCTTCTTGAGAGCAGAAGCTTTCTTGTACGTGTAGGATCACTTACCACAAAGGCACAACTTGTCTTTAACGGGTTGATGATAGAGCCTAACATAATCACCTCGCCGTCCTTTACAGTTACGTAAGCTTCTGAAATATTGCATTTTCCGGCTCTAAGAGACTTTACCTCCCAACCCTGCAGCTCCAGACCAGCCTCGTATCTGTCTTCTATAAAATATTCAAAGGTAGCTTTACGGTTGACAGCAATCATATTGCTGCTCTGTTTTTCTTTCTTTGCCACGTGAATATGTCCTCTGATATAAATTCTTTTCTGTTTTCTGCCATTAAGGCAGTATCAAGCCTGAGCTGTCCAAAATGTCTTATAACCTGCTTCAGCGTTTGTGTTATGCAGGATCCGATTTTATGATGATTTGTCTGTATTTTCACAGTATAACAGAGCTCTGTTACCTATTGTTTTTTTCTATGTCAGACGTATTCGAAAGCTCATAAATTTGACTTGCCTTTCAGAATTGTACAGAAAAACATGCCATAACTTCAAATAATCTAAAAAAATTTACATACCTGCCGACAATTTCAAATAGAATATATGATACTGGTAATTTTATTAACAGCTTATTTCAGACTTTATAATGCTGCTGATAAGTCACTGTCAGTATCAACACCCCGGTGCCGTAAGGTATATAGAGGCTGTATATGGAAAATTATAATAACGAACACAACTTGTCTGATCTCGACAACAACCTACCTGATACAGAGGCAACTGAACAGGTCACAGAACAGAATACATTTTCAGACAGCGGATTTTCATCTGAACCCGGTGAGAGCAGTACCTTTTCTGTAAGTGATAATTCCTACAAGTCAGCACCTTTCTTTAAATCACTGTTTACTTTAAAGTTTGGCGATATTTCCATTGTACACAGGATTATTCTATCTTTTGCGATCTCAATTCTAATCTTTGCCGTAGGTTCTGTCTGCATTATTTCCAATGTCAACGCCTATGTGGATCAGCGTAACTGTGGTGAAATGCTTTATTCAGATCTCAATGCGGTTAACAGAGCATTTATCGAGTTGAGCCACAACAACAATGACAGTAGCTCCATCTCTGCAGCCAAAGCCGCACTGGATCATATTTCTGAAAGTATGAACTCTGAAATCGGCAAAAACTTTTTCACAGTAAACAGAAGTGCAGTTGATCTGCATTCGGCCGTCACCTCCTTTGTTTCTCACGCAAACTCTGTACTTTCAGACAGCTCCAATGCCGATACTTTCTATCAGGAGCTCAGAGCCTGCTCAGAGGTTTTAACCAAGATTGATTCACTGATTAAAAACGGCAAGCTTGATACCAAAGCATACAACAGGGTCGTTTATTCTCTGTATGCTGTACTTGTCATTACAATTTTAGTTTCTGTCCTGCAGTCCCTGTTCCTGTCAAAATCACTCAACAGTGAAGTTAAACATGTATGGAAGTCCCTGTTAAAGATTGCCTCAGGTGATTTCAGACGTGATCTTGGCAAGATAAACCGCAAGAATGAGATAGGCTCTATTGACGGTCTTGTAGATACCGTAGCCGTCTCCATGCAGAAAACAGTCACCAAGCTCAATAATGATTTCTGCAAAATGGTTGATATGGTAAACCATAACTCAAGCATGCTTGATAATGCGGCTGACGCAATGGCAACTCAGAGATCAAAGGCTCATTCTGTTGCTCAGGCTACAGCCAATATGGAAAACACCATTGAAAAAGTTACTGAATTTGCCCGTTCCACCCTCTCTGAGGTAAAGACAGCAGAAACGGCATCTGACACATGCCGCTGCACCATGCAGGACAACATCACCACCAATCATACTTTAGCCGACAGACTGCGCGACACTTCTGTTGCAATTCAGAAGATTAACGAAATGGGCGAACAGATTAACTCTATCGTTAAAACCATTGCTGCAATTGCAGATCAGACCAATCTTCTGGCGCTCAATGCCACTATTGAGGCTGCAAGATCAGGTGAACACGGAAAGGGGTTTGCGGTGGTTGCAAACGAGGTTCGTGATCTTGCCAAAAAAACTGCAACTTCAACCGATGAGGTTACCGATACCATTTCTAGCCTGTCAAAGGCTGTTGAGACCTGTGTTAAGGTTGTAGCATCCTGTGAAGAGGAAATGAACAACTCTGTACAGCAGAGTTCAAAGGCAAACTCTGCAATTGAGGAGATCATGGGCATTATCGCCACCATTACCGACATGTCAGAACAGATTGTACAGTCATGTCAGGAACAGACTTCCATTGCAGCTGATGTAAATCATTCTATTGAAAACATCAATTCCATTACCGAAGAGTGCTTCTCTCACATCGATGATACCAAGCAGTCTGTCCATAAGATTAGAAATCTCGCTCAGAACCAGGTTGAAAAGCTGTCATCCTTTATCATCAATGATGATAAACAGCAGTAACACCTCTCTTTGTTCATAAATTTTCTCTGAAGCATGCCACAAAAAAATACTGGCATGCTTTTTTCATATATAACACTGATGACGAAATTTTGCCGTGGTGCATGTCATCTGTAATGTATGGAGAGAAAAATGGCCTTATACCTTAATACCAACCTTTCAGCAAGACTTACTCAAAGGACTGTAAACACGCAGACAAGCCGTCTTGACACCTCTTATGAAAGACTGTCATCTGGCCTTAAAATCAATTCAGCTAAAGATGATCCTGCAGGTGTTCAGACATCAGACAGACTTACTGTTCAGTTAAACTCGTTAAATCAGACCAACCGTAATGCTCAGAACGCCATTGCCTATGCTCAGACAGCAGAAGGTGCGATGGAAGAAATCACCACCATGCTGCAGAGGATCCGTACTCTGGCAGTTCAGTCTGCAAACGGCACCAATGCAACTGACAACCGTATTGCCCTTCAGGACGAGGTTGACCAGTTAAACGAGGAAATCGGACGAATTGCCCGTGATACCACCTTCGGAGGACAGGATCTTTTAAACGGTCAGGCCTCAATTGCAAGATTCCAGATAAGTCCGGATCCTGGTTCAATCATCAAGATTGATCTTTCAACAGGTTTTGATACAAATTCCCTGGCACAGCTTGCAGCAAAAATTTCAGGCTCTGATACTTTCAAACTGCCTGAAGGTTCAACCTTAACCATATCTGAGTTCAGATTTGATGATATTTTCTCCTATCAGGTTAACGGTAAGGGGATCGATATCAGTTCCATCTCTAGCGCCCAGATTGTTTTAGCCGGTATTGACTACCTCATGACAGCTGTCGATTCTAAAAGATCAGAGCTTGGTGCTGTTCAGAACCGTCTTGAATCCACTATCCGCAACCAGGAGAATATTGCTGAAAACGTTTCAGATTCCCGTGCGCAGATCCGAGATACCGACTACGCAGAAGAGGTATCCAATATGACTGCAGCCCAGATCCTGCAGCAGGGAGCCGTCACCATTTTAACTCAGGCAAATCAGAAGCCTCAGATGGCGCTGCAGATGCTTCAGGAAAGTTAGCCACAGTCTGAACGACTTTGAAATCCCAATCCCATAATATCCATTTTTCTCTTCAGGCCGCCGTCAGGCGGTCTCTTATTTATGCTTAAATTCCCGTAAAAGACTATTCCATGTTACAATGTGAAGGTCATTTACATGAGGAATTTTATGGCTCAGTTCATTTATACAATGAATAGGGTGGGCAAAATTGTTCCCCCTAAACGTCAAATCTTAAAAGACATCTCCCTGTCATTTTTCCCTGGAGCAAAAATCGGTGTTTTAGGTTTAAATGGTGCAGGTAAGTCAACCTTAATTAAAATCATGGCCGGTGTTGATACCGATTATGAGGGCGAGGCAAGACCACAGCCTGGTATAAAAATAGGTTATCTTCCACAGGAGCCTGTGCTTGATCCTGAAAAGACTGTAAAGGAAGTTATTGAAGAGTCTTTTGCTGAAGTTACCAGTGCACTCAAGCGTCTTGATGAGGTATATGCAGAATATGCCGATGAAAACGCTGACTTTGATGCCCTGGCAAAAGAGCAGGCAAAACTTGAGGCTATTATTCAGGCACATGACGGTCACAACATTGAAGTTCAGATTGACAAGGCTTCAGATGCCTTAAGACTTCCTCCTGCAGAAAGAAAAATCAAGGTTCTCTCTGGTGGAGAAAGACGTCGTGTAGCCTTATGCCGTCTGTTGCTTGAAAAACCAGACATGTTGCTTTTGGACGAGCCTACCAACCATCTTGATGCGGAGTCAATTGACTGGCTTGAGCAGTTTCTGCATCAGTACCCTGGTACTGTTGTAGCTGTTACTCACGACAGATACTTCCTTGATAATGTGGCCGGATGGATCCTTGAGCTTGACCGTGGTGAGGGTATTCCATGGGAAGGCAACTACTCAAGCTGGCTTGATCAGAAAGACAAACGTCTGCAGATTGAAGAGAGCACAGAATCAGCAAGACGCCGTTCCATCGAGCGAGAGCTTGAGTGGGTACGACAGGGCGCCAAGGGCCGTCATGCAAAATCAAAAGCCCGTATGGCAAGATTTGAAGAACTGTCTTCTGTTGAGTATCAGTCTCGTAACGAAACCAACGAACTGTATATTCCACCAGGGCCTCGTCTTGGTGAGACAGTGCTCGAGGTTAACAGTCTCTGCAAGTCCTATGACGATCAGGTGCTGATAGACGATTTAACCTTCAGCATTCCTAAGGGTGCTATCGTTGGTATTATCGGTCCTAACGGTGCAGGTAAGTCAACCCTGTTCAGAATGATCACAGGTATTGAGAAACCTGATTCAGGATCAATAAAGCTCGGTGATACTGTAGTTACCGCCTATGTGGAGCAGTTCCGTGATCAGATGAAGGACAGCAACACTGTTTATGATGAAATCTCTCAGGGACAGGATATCCTGAAGGTTGGCTCATACGAAATTCCTTCACGTGCCTATATTGGCCGTTTTAACTTCAGAGGCACAGATCAGCAGAAACGTGTTGGTGATTTGTCAGGTGGTGAAAGAGGCCGTTTACAGCTTGCAAAACTGCTACAGGTTGGCGGTAACCTGTTACTGCTCGATGAGCCTACTAACGATCTTGATGTTGAAACCCTGCGTGCTCTTGAAAATGCGTTACTCGAGTTCCCTGGTTCTGCAATGGTTATCTCTCATGACCGCTGGTTCCTGGACAGAATTGCAACTCACATTCTTGACTACGGTGATGAAGGTAAGGTTTCATTCTTTGAGGGTAACTACACCGAGTATGAAGCTTGGAAGAAGGCTAATCTTGGTGAGGAGGCAATGCCTCACAGATTAAAATTCAAGAAAGTGACAAAGTAGGTTACTGACAGTAATTTACAGCGTCAGCTTCTGATAATGGCTCTTCAAAAGAGCCATTATCATTTTGAACTAAACCTCAGAGAACCGGGTAAAAGCTCTTACCTTAGGCTCGGCATTAAATACTGCAGCTATTCTTAAAAGTTCTTTCTTCTTTGGCAGGATATTACCGTAGTCACGGGTCTTTATCTGTTCTATGGCTTCAGTAAGTTTTGTTTTTGCTTCAATCTCATTTTCTGCATACTTGAACTCAAAGACTATCCTTCTGTCGTCTGTCTCTACAATTAAATCTGCCCTGCCTTTTGAGGAGTTACTTTCTGTTCTGCTCTCAATACCCGCTCCTAATAAAAACAGATACAGATAATTCTGTACTGCTGATTCACTGTTTACAGGAAAATGATCATACGATACTGAATTTATTACAGTGTTGAATCTTTCTATGATGTCTTTTATCTCTCCTGTACCTAACAGTACTCTTACTCCTTTAGACAGAGAATAAATGGCATCCTGATAGAAATTTATGGCTAGCAGTCTGTTTAAGGCTTTATAAATCTCTCCATTTGGTATGCCTAAATCAACTGTAAGATCACCACTTGCCAGTGCTGAACGTAAGGTCAGATATCCTGTCTGACACATCAGTACATTCTGACTGATAGTAGTTAAAGACGTTGGATTTTTAAAGTCATCTACAGGTACAGAGATAACTCTGTTCTTTTCTAAATAATCAAAGATATTCAGTTCATG
>CAKQDA010000006.1 GCA_934218695.1 uncultured Succinivibrio sp. | reverse complement strand
TAATTTACTTTCTATCGATACTATACACAGTTAATCTGTTTTTAGCATCTTCAGCTTAGTGGGTCCACACCATTAAAATTGAAGCTGCACTTGAAAATGTAAGTACTGTAAGAGCTCCTACTCCTATTGCTCTTACAGCTCTGGCCTATCACCTTGGTAACCGTCATGTACCGCTACAGATAGATGAAAGTGGCTTTTTACGCTACCAGACAGCTCATGTGCTCGATGATATGGTTGAAAAACTTGGAGGCCTTTTAATTCATGAACAGGCTAAATTCGAACCTGTATCAGGTGCTTATTCTCACCATCATCATGAACATCAGGCAAACGGTTAGGTTCTGATTGCTCAGGCTTTTTCTCTGGTATCTCCAAATCTTCCTGTAGGAGCATTCTCCTATTCAGAGGCTTTAGAGTCTGCTGTTGAGCAAAGAATAGTTACAGACTGTCCTTCCTTTTACAAATGGCTTTTGCATAACCTCAGAAGATCGCTTGTATATTTTGAGCTACCTGTATTGAGAAATCTTTACACAAGTGATTCGATTGATGAATTTTCTTACTGGACAGACAAGGCAATAGCTCTGCGTAATACCTGTGAGCTCAGAAAGGAGGATGACAAAGGTAAAGCCTTTTCCCGTCTTATATCCTCTTTAGATCTTACTGAGTGCAAAGAGTTTTTAGAAGAGGCTAAACGCTCGTATTTAAGCTCATTTGCACTGTATGCAAAAAGTTCAGATCTGTCTTTGTAGAAGATGCTTAACTGTTACTCATATATTGAATCACAGTGTATTGCTGCAGTAAAACTGGTGCCGTTAGGTCAGACGGATGCCTGGAAATGCATAAAGAATGCTAGTGCTTTAAGTGATGAACTTATTGAAAAGTCACTTGCTGTTAATAATGATGAAATAAGGTCGGGGTTAGTTAACCTCTCCATTTTAAGTGTTAAACATGAGACACAATATTCAAGAATATTTAGAAGTTGATTATGAGTAAAAGTGCTTTAAGAGTTGGTGTAGGTGGTCCTGTAGGCTGTGGTAAAAACGCTTTGATTGAGGTTTTGTGCAAGGCTATGCGAGATAAATGGCAGATTGGAGTTGTAACCAATGACACTTATACAAAGGAAGATCAGAGAATTCTGACAGAGGCAGGAGCCCTGGATGCTGACAGAATTATTGGAGTGGAAACCGGAGGTTGTCCTCATACAGCAATTAGGGAGGATGCTTCTATGAATCTTGCAGCCATCGATGAGCTTAATCACCGTTTTGACAATCTGGATCTGATTTTTATAGAAAGTGACGGAGACAATCTGTCGACAACATTTTCTCCAGAACTAGCTGATATTACTATTTATGTAATTGATGTCTCTGAAGGGGAGAAGAACCCAAGAAAAGGTGTTCCGGTATTACTAAATCCAGTTTCTTTGTGATCAACAAGACTGATCTTGCTCCATATGTAGGTGCAAGCCTGGAAATTATGGAAAGAGACACAAAAAAAATGAGGCCTGCTTTACCTTGGACCTTTACTAATCTAAAGAAAAACGAGGGTGTGGATAAGGTAATAGCTTTTATAGAAAAATATCTGAGACTTTAATTTATGCCTTAGTATTTATCATGTTATCGTGGTTGGTATGAGCATTAGTTTACAAGTCTTCGTTTTTGTATAGGTGATTTTAATTTCCTATTAGGCTTTAAAAATGCGATAATAGTAGGTTATCTGTAATTGTAATTTTTGGACATCAAGTCCTTTTAGATACTGGTATATATCGATGGACAAGCTAGAAGAAGCCAAGTTAAATGGCGTTGCAGCAGCAAATAACGCAAAAGATCTTCAGGAGTTAGATGCTGTTCGTGTTAATTTTTTAGGTAAAAAAGGCGAGTTTGCTGCCTTTATGAGAGAGCTTGGCAAACTGTCAGCTCAGGAGCGCCCTCAGCGTGGTGCCGTTATCAATGAAGCAAAGCAGGCTGTTGTTGATGCTGTAGAAGCTCGCAGAGCTCAGATTGAAAAAGCTGCTTTAGAGGAAAAGTTATCTAAAGAAACTGTAGATATTTCTCTTCCAGGTCGTAAGGTGGAGTTGGGTAATGAGCATCCAATCAGCCGTACTATTGAAAGAATCAGAGAGATATTCGGGTCAATGGGCTTCTCAGTTGTTGGCGGTCCTGAAATTGAAGATGACTATCATAATTTTGATGCTTTAAATCTGCCTCCAAATCACCCTGCCCGTTCTTCACAGGATACTTTCTCTGTCGAAAACGGACTTCTGTTACGCTCTCAGACTTCATCAGTTCAGGTAAGAACTATGGAGACTCAGAAACCACCTATCAGAATTATTGCTCCAGGCCGTGTATATCGTAATGACTACGATATGACCCACACACCAATGTTTCACCAGGTAGAAGGTCTGCTAGTTGAGGAGCACACCTCTTTTGCAGAATTAAAAGGTGTGTTAAACAAGTTCCTGTTAAAGTTCTTTGAAGAAGAGCTTGAAGTTCGTTTCCGTCCTTCATTCTTCCCATTTACAGAACCATCTGCAGAAGTTGATCTGCGCAGAAAAGGTGGTAAGTGGCTTGAAGTTTTAGGCTGCGGTATGGTTCATCCAAACGTATTACGCAATGTAGGTATCGATACGGATAAGTATGTTGGTTATGCCTTTGGTATGGGCGTAGAGCGTTTGACAATGCTTCGTTACGGCGTAAATGACTTACGCGCATTCTTTGAAAATGATCTGCGTTTCTTAAAGCAGTTTGCATAGTACATTTGCCTATTACGAGTTGGATAAAGAAAAATGATTTTCAATAAACAGTGGATTGATGAGTGGGTTGAGAACAACCTTAATGCAGAACAGTTGTCTGACATGATCACCATGGCAGGTTTGGAGGTTGATTCTATCAGCCCTGTTGCAGACAACTTTGATAAAGTTGTAGTTGGCAAAGTTTTAGAATGTGTTCCACATCCAGATTCTGACCATATGCATGTAACCAAAGTTGATGTGGGTAATGGTCAGATCTTCCAGATTGTCTGTGGTGCTCACAACTGCCGTGAAGGTTTAAAGGTTTGCTGCTCTTTAATCGGTGCCCATGTAAATGGAATTACCATCAAAAAAGCAAAGCTTCGCGGAGTTGAGTCAAACGGCATGCTCTGCTCTTACAAAGAACTTGGTATGGCCG
This sequence comes from uncultured Succinivibrio sp., assembly GCA_934218695.1. Lineage (GTDB taxonomy): Bacteria > Pseudomonadota > Gammaproteobacteria > Enterobacterales > Succinivibrionaceae > Succinivibrio. The sequence goes on along the minus strand of CAKQDA010000006.1, from coordinate 93,335 downwards.
AAGAGTCTGATGGTATTGTGGAGTTGCCTGAAGACGCTCCTCTGGGCATGGATATACGCGAATACTTTAGGTTAAACGACAGTGTGATCGATGTTGATTTAACCTCAAACCGTCCTGACTGCCTTGGTATATGTGGTATTGCCCGTGAGGTTTCTGTTCTTTTGGGTAAAGAATTCAAGTACCCAGAAGTAAAGAGTGTGGCTCCTCAAATTGATGATATTTTCCCTGTAGAAGTTGAAGATAAAGAAGCTTGCCCACGTTACCTAGACAGAGTAATTCGCGGGGTAAATCAGAAGGCTAAATCTCCATTATGGATGGTTGAGAAATTACGTCGCTGCGGTATACGTTCTGTATCTCCGATTGTTGATGTAACCAATTATGTAATGCTTGAGTACAGCCAGCCATTACACTCATTTGATTTGGCAAAACTAAATGGCAGGATCATTGTACGTAAGGCTAAACAGGATGAGCCAATCACAGTTCTGTCAGGTGAAGAAATCAAGTTAAAGGACAATACTTTGGTTATCGCTGACAACAAAGGTCCTGTTGCTTTGGCTGGTATTTTTGGCGGTTTAAATTCAGGTATTGATGAGAATACTTCTGATGTACTGCTCGAATCAGCATTCTTCTCTCCTGATGCAATCAAGGGCAGAGCTCGTCAGTACGGTTTGGATACTGATGCTTCTCACCGCTATGAGCGTGGAGTGGATCATGATAATCAGCGTCGCGCAATGGAAAGAGCAACTGAGCTGTTAATTGCGATTGCAGGCGGTAAGGCAGGTCCAATCAATGAAGTTGTTGCTGAAGATAAGATCCCTGTTCACAAGCCAATCACACTGCGTATGTCAAAGTTATGCAAGGTATTGGGTGAGAATATAGATGAGAGCACTGTATATACCATTTTAAAGAATCTTGAGTTAAATCCTGTCAAGACTGATGGCGGCTTTACAGCTGTAAGCCCAAGCTTCAGATTTGATATTGCAATTGAAGAAGATCTGATTGAAGAAGTTGCCCGTATCTATGGTTACGACAATATTCCTAATGCAACTCCTGTAAGTGATCTGTATATGGTTCACGAAAAAGAGGAAGTTGTTCTGGACAGACAGATTAAGAAGGCATTAGTTGATGTGGGCTACAATGAGGCGATTACATACTCATTTACTGATCCAAAAGTTTTATCAGAATTCTCTGATATCAAACCTCTGATGCTGACAACACCTATTTCACCTGAGTTATCCGCAATGCGCACCAGTTTGCTGGCAGGACTGTCAATTGTAGCTAAATACAATGCAAACCGTCAGCAGCGTAAAGTTCGCCTGTTTGAGCAGGGACTTCGTTATATCATTGACAAGGATGCAGAAAACGGTGTCCGTCAGGAAGCAATGATCGCAGGCATTTCAGTAGGTGACGTTGATGATGAGTCATGGACACAAAAGAGTCGAGCAGTAGACTTCTTTGATGTAAAAGGTGATGTTGAGACTTTACTGTCTGTTACAGCAGATGCTGAGGCTTACACATTTGCACGTTCAAATGAGAAGTTCCTGCATCCAGGTCAGAGTGCTGACATCTTTAAGAATGGCGTAAAAGTAGGCTACGTCGGCATGTTGCATCCTTTAACAGCTAAAGCTTTAGGCTTCAAACAGCACGTTGGTGTTTTTGAACTGTTACGCTCAGCAGTTGAAAAGAGAGTGGTTCCTGTATATCACCCTATTTCAAAATTCCCATCTGTTCGTCGTGACTTTGCATTTGTAATTGACAATGCAGTACCTGTAGCTTCTCTGACAGCACTGATTAAGTCTGTCGGTGGTGCTATTGTTCAGGATGTTAAGATCTTTGACGTATTTGAAGATGAATCCTTAGGAGATAAGCGTTCTGTTGCATTGGGCGTCATTGCTCAGGATACCGAACACACCCTTGAGGATGCTCAGATTGACGAGCTGTCTTCAAAGATTGTTGAAGAGGCAAAGAACAAGTTCGGTGCTGTACTTCGTTCATAGTGAGGATAAAAATGGCTGGAAAACAGATGACATCTCTTGAAGAGAGACTGAAACAACTCGAAGAACTGACTGCTAAACTTGAGGAAGGTAATCTTTCTATTGATGAGTCAATATCTGTTTACAGCCAGGGCATGGATCTGGCGGTTTCCTGCAAAAAATCGCTGGACAGCCTTTCTCAAAAGATTGCTGTAGCCCGCAAAAAGGCGCAGCAGTCATTATCAGACGAAAATATGGCTGATAATGAAAAATCTGATGATTCAGATGTGGAGATTGTAAATAGATCTGGTGATTTGCCTTTTTAACTAAATTCTTCAGATTTGAAGGCTTATGAACTGATATAAAGATGTTTGCAACTAACAAAGAGAAAAAATTGGAACTTAAAGAATTTGCTAAGGAAGTATCTTCAAGGATCAATGAGTTTATGGAGTCATACATAAACAGATTTGATAATGATGCACCACAGCTTAAAGAATCTATGCGTTATGGATTGCTTTTAGGCGGTAAAAGAGCTCGTCCGTTACTGGTTTACGCAACAGGTCTTGCTTTAGGCCAGAGTATGGAAAAACTTGACTATGCTGCAGCTGCTATAGAATGTGTGCATGCATATTCTTTAATTCATGATGATATGCCTGAAATGGACAACGACAAACTGCGTCGCGGTCATGCTACAGTGCATGTGAAGTTTTCTCAGACTGTAGCTCTCCTAGCAGGTGATGCTCTGCAGACACTTGCGTTTGAAATCTTATCTGATGAAAAATCAGGACTTTCAGACAGAGCAGTGGCCAAATTAACCAGACTGCTGTCAACTAAAGCCGGATATTCAGGCATGTGTGGTGGACAGGCAATTGATTTAGCCTCAGAAGGCAAGCATCTGTCTTTTGATGAGCTGCGACTACTCCATTCTAAGAAAACAGGTGCTCTAATCAGGGCGGCTGTCCTGATGGGAGCTGTCAGTGCAGACAGTGCTACAGATGAACAGATTGAAAAACTGGACGAGTATGCAAAATGGACTGGTCTTGCATTCCAGGTCTGGGATGACATATTAGATGTTATCGGAGATACTGCAGTGATGGGTAAAACTCAGGGAGCTGATATTTCCCTTGACAAGAGTACATACCCAGCATTATTAGGTATTGATAAGGCTAAAGAATTTGCTCAAGAATGTGCAAAAAAGGCAATATCTTCATTAAAGGAGATTGCAGTTGACACTTCTCTTTTAGAACAGTTTGCCTTATTTGCTGTAAATAGAGATCATTAAATCAGTGACAGAAATATCTACACCGTTATTGGACAGGATCCACTCTCCAAAAGATTTACGTGCTCTTCCTGTAGAAGAGTTACCGAATGTTTGTGCTGAAGTGCGTTCCTATCTTGTGGACTCGGTCAGTAAGACTGCAGGTCATTTAGCTTCAGGACTTGCTGTAGTTGAACTTACAACTGCTCTTCATTATGTTTTTAACACACCTGATGATAAAATTGTCTGGGATGTTGGGCATCAGTCATATCCCCACAAGATCCTGACAGGACATAAGGACGAGTTAAGGACAATTCGTAAGAAAGGCGGATTGCACGCTTTTATATGGAGAGGAGAGACTGACTATGATCTTATCAGCACAGGTCATGCGTCAACATCAATAGGCTCAGCTCTTGGTCTTGCCGTAGCACAAAAGGATCTTGACACCCATAACAAGGTTGTAGCTGTTATTGGTGATGGTGCTCTATCTGGCGGTGCTGCCTATGAAGCTTTAAATTGTGCCGGCTCTACTAAAGATCTTGATTTAATTGTTGTCCTTAATGACAACGAGATGAGTATTTCAAAGAATGTCGGTTCTGTAGCTCAGTATCTGGCGTCAATCCTTGCAAATCCCTACTATGTAAAGTTTGTCGAGGGCGGAAAGAGAGTATTACAGAACCTGCCTGCTATCAAGCAGCTTGCAGAAAAAGCACAGGAACATGTAAAGGGCATGATCATGCCCGGCACTTTCTTTGAAGAGTTAGGGTTCAATTACATAGGCCCTGTCGACGGACACGATGTTGAGGGGCTGGTTTCAATCTTACAGAATGTAAGAAAAATAGGTGGTCTGCAACTTGTCCATGTCGTCACAAAGAAAGGTAAAGGCTATGAACCTGCTGAAAAGGATCCTACCAAATACCATGGTGTACCTTCTTTTGATCCTGAATTAGGTATCACTGATAAGGACAGTCACGGTCAAATCTCTTTTTCCGAAGGTTTTGGCTCATGGCTTTGTGCAAGAGCCAAGGTCGACAGAAAACTCATTGGTATTACCCCTGCAATGCCGTTAGGCTCAGGTATGCAAAAATTCTCAGAGCTTTTCCCTAAACAGTTTTACGATGTGGGTATCGCCGAGCAGCATGCCTTTGTTTTTGCTTCAGGACTAGCCGCAGGTGGTCTTCATCCTGTTGTTTCCATCTACTCAACCTTCCTGCAGAGAGCTTATGACGGTCTTATTCATGATATGGCTATTCAGAATCTCCCTATCATGGTAGCTGTAGACAGGGGGGGAATCGTAGGTCCTGACGGCCCAACTCATCAGGGTATGTTTGATATTGCTTTCATGCGCTGTATTCCAAATCTGGTGATCATGACTCCTTCTGATTTAAAGGAGCAGTTCTTAATGCTCAACACTGGATACAGGTTCAACAGACCTTGTGTTGTAAGATATGAAAGAACCAGTGATAACACCTGTACAAGTGGTCTGTCTCTTGACGATACCATTGAAATTGGCAGGGGAAGACTGCTATTAGAAGGCGCAAAAATTGCTATCTTAGCTTTTGGCTCGATTGCAAAAAGAGTTTACAGTGTAGCTGAAAAATACAATCTTACACTTGCAGATATGCGCTTTGTAAAGCCACTTGATATTGAACTCATTCATAAGCTTGCCTCAACGCATGATACTTTTATCACACTAGAAGAAGGTGTGGTGCATGGCGGTGTAGGTCAGGAGATCCTTGAGGTTGTAGAAGATTTTAACAGCCTGAGTAACGGCAGAACAAAGGTCATTACCAGAGGCTTTTCTGATCATTTTATTCCAGAAGGTACAAGAGATGAGTTATTACATGACGAATCTCTTGACAATGAGAGTATCGAAAAACTAGTACTGACAATTTTGAAAGGATAGATATGCCATCATTTGATATTGTTTCTAAATTAAAAAAAGATGAAGTTCAAAACGCTGTTGACAATGCTAACCGTGAACTTCAGACCCGTTATGACTTCAGAGGTGTTGAAGCTTCATACAGTTTTGACAAGACCAAAAACGAAGTAAAGTTAGAAGCAGATGAGGAATTCCAAATCCAGCAGATGGATGACATCTTAAGGCAGAAACTGATTAAGCGTAATATTGAAGCTACTGCCGCAGAATTCAAGGAAATTACCCGTTCTGGGAAGAAATCAATTCAGACCGTTTCCTTTAAGGAAGGTATCGATAAGGATCTTGCTAAAAAGATCATCAAACAGATTAAAGATGCGAAGTTAAAAGTTGATGCAAAAATCAATGATGAAATCATTAGAGTAACCGGCAAAAAGAGAGATGATCTTCAGGCTACAATTGCTCTTGTAAGAGGAGCAAAGATAGAGCAGCCTTTACAGTATGAGAATTTCAGAGATTAAATAACGCAATGTCATCTAGCAGAGATCAGCTTTTAAAAGAGATTTTTTCTAAAAAGATGGCTTTATGCCTGTCTTTAGGCTTTGCCTCGGGAATGCCTCTTTTTGTGGTTTTAACTCTGCTTGGAGCCTACCTTAGAAAAGAGGGGGTAAACCTGAAGGAAATTGGTTTGTTCTCTCTTATTATGATCCCTTACACGTGGAAATTTGTGTGGGCCCCATTAGTTGACAGGTATGATCTCTTTCATCTGGGAAGACGCCGAGGCTGGATGCTGATTTCACAGATCCTGGTGTTCTTCACTATCTTTTTACTCGGACAGTTCTCACCACAAACCGGTTTGTCTCTCATAGCTGTTGTGTCTGTTGTCTTATCCTTTGCTTCTGCAACTCAGGATATAGTAATTGACGCATACAGACGTGAAATTTTAACTGACAGGGAACTGGGATTGGGCACTTCTCTGTTTATCACAGCTTCAAGGGCCTCAAGTCTGGTACCTGGAGGCTTGTCTTTAGTCGTAGCTCAGTTTTTATCCTGGTCTGATGTTTTTTTTATTACAGCAGCTTTCATGCTTCCAGCTTTGGTTGTGACTTTCTTTTTAAAAGAACCTGAAACCATCAGAGCCCCAAGAAATTTAAGACAGGCTATTATTGAACCTTTTGCCGAATTTAAAGACAGACGCGGCCTTAATTCAATGTTTTTAATCATCCTGTTTGTTTTCTGCTACAAGCTTGGCGATTCTATGGCTACAGCCCTGGCAACGCCATTTTATATCGATCTTCACTATGATTTGCTAACTATCGGCTTAGTAGCAAAAAATGCAGGCCTCTGGTCAATGCTTGTAGGCGGTATACTAGGTGGTGTAATCATGCTGAAAACCGGTATAAACAGGGCATTGTGGTATTTTGGTTTTGGCCAGCTGATTACAATTTTGGGTTTTGTCATCTTAGCCCATGAGGGAATAGGCTCAGAAACAGCTCCTTCAGTTTTTCTGCTGGCATTTGTTATCATAGCTGAATGCCTTGGTGCAGGTTTGGGCACCTCTGCATTTGTAGCCTTTTTATCAGCCCAGACCAACAAAACCTATGCGGCAACGCAGTTTGCCCTGTTAACATCTCTTAGTGCAGTTCCCCGTACTTTTTGTAATGCAACCACGGGTTATATTGTAGAGTTTATGGGCTGGGAGAATTTCTTTATTTTTTGTACGGTTCTCGCTGTACCCGGTATGCTGCTTTTATTAAAAGTTGCTCCTTTTAATGTCAAATCCTCATAAAAATGAAAATAATTAACCAATTTTCTGTCTTTTTCAAATTTTTTGTCTTTAATGCTTATCTCGATAGAGATATCGAACGTGAAGCCCCAACTTCTATAAGTAGGGGAGAATGTTACTATTCTTCTAAAATCTTAACATTTCAGAATCAGGCAGAAAGTTTAAAAATCGTTTTTGCATAACTGTTTTTTCAATCTAAGATATTTATCTAACATTTTAGATTTTATTAAATTTTATTGTGTGCAAAAATTTCAATTAGCTCCTTTTAATGATAAAATTTCTGTGTACACCTGTTTGTTTAGTAATTGTGACTTTTTTTGAAAAAAAGAAGTCAAATTGCTGTGCATTTTTTTTCAGGTAGGTTATAGGAGATTTGCTCCTTAATTTTTTTATTGGAACCGTCTATGATTAACATCAAAAAAGGATTGGATCTGCCTATTGGCGGCAAGCCTGAGCAGGCGGTGAGCGATAGCCCTAGCGTAAAGCATGTAGCCTTAATAGGCTCTGATTACGTTGGACTGCGTCCATCTATGTCTGTTGAAGCTGGTCAGAAAGTCAAAAAAGGTCAGGTTCTCTTTGAAGATAAGAAAAATCCTGGAACACGTTTTACAGCACCTGTAGCAGGTACTGTTGTCGCAATCAACAGAGGCGAGCGTCGTGCATTCCAGTCTTTAGTGATTGAAGTAGATCCTAACGGTGAGAGCGTAGAGTTTAAAAAGACTCCTGCTGACAAGTTGTTAGGCCTGTCCTCAAAAGAAGTTATTGATGAGTTAGTTGAATCTGGTATGTGGACAGCATTCCGTACACGACCATTCGACAAGGTACCTACAATCGGTACTTTACCTCATTCAATTTTTGTTACAGCAATTGATACTAATCCTCTTGCTGCTGACCCTAAGGTTATCATTGATGCAGAGGCTGAGGCTTTTGCTAATGGTATCAAGGTGTTAAGCCGCATCGGCGATTTCAAGGTATACGTTTGTAAGGGTAATGAGTCATTACCATCAGTTACTGCTTCAAACGTTCAGGAAGAGACTTTTGCAGGTCATCATCCAGCCGGTTTGCCAGGTGTTCATATCCACCATCTTGATCCTGTTTCAGAGACCAAGACAGTATGGCACATTGGTTACCAGGACGTAATCGCAATCGGTCACCTGTTCGTGGAAGGTGAGTTCTACAATGCTCGTGTTATTTCTCTTGCAGGTCCTCAGGCTAAGAAACCTCGTCTTGTAAAGACTGTTATCGGAGCATCTGTTGCTGAACTGACAGAAGGTGAAATTGTTGCATCTTCTCAGGGAGTTCGTGTAATTTCTGGTACAGTTCTCTGGGGTAACACCGCTGTAGGTCCATATGCTTATCTTGGTCGTTATCATCAGGGTGTTGCTCTGATTGAGGAAGGCACCAAGAACGAGTTCTTCTTGAAGAACTGGATGGGCTTAGGAATTCACCGCCATTCAGCTACAAGAGCTTTCCTGGCAAACTTTATTCATCCAAGCACATATACTTTCAACACAGCTTTAAACGGCGGTCCTCGTTCTATCATGCCAATTGGCTGTTACGAAAAGGTATTAGCTCCTTATGGTGTTGAAGCAACTATGCTTGTTCGCGCTATTGATATTAACGATACCGATCAGGCTAAGCTACTTGGTATCTTAGAATTTTCTGAAGAAGATATTGCACTGGCTACTTATGTTTGCCCTGGCAAGAACGACTTCGGTCCACTGCTTCGCAGAAGCTTAACTAAGATCGAAGTGGAGGGTTAATAAGTGTTATTAGACGTCTTAAAGAAGTTCTCTCTACTCTTTACAAAGGGTGGCCTGTTATCATGGTTTTATCCTTTATATGAGGGTACTTTCACTTTCTTATACAGCTCAGGCCGTGTAACAACAGGTAAGACCCACGTACGTGACTTCGTTGACTTAAAGAGAGTCATGATCATCGTATGGCTGGCAGTTTTCCCTGCAATGTTCTGGGGCTGGTACAACATTGGTAACCAGACAGTTTTGGCAATTTCAACTCTGTCTAATGTAACTGACGTTGTTTCTCAGAATTACAGCCTGTTCAGTGCTGACTGGCATTATGCAATCGCTCAGCTCCTGGGCGCAAGTTTGGGTACTGATGCTGGCATCTACTCTAAGATGGTTATTGGTGCGGTTTATTTCCTGCCAATCTATATTGTAGTATTTGCTGTTGGTGCATTCTGGGAAGTTTTATTCTGCCTAATCCGTCACCATGAGATTAACGAAGGTTTCTTCGTAACCTCAATCGTGTTCGCTTTAGTCGTACCTCCAACCATGCCATTATGGCAGGCTGCATTAGGTATTTCCTTCGGTGTTGTTATCGGTAAGGAAGTATTTGGCGGTACCGGCAGAAACTTCGTAAACCCTGCTCTTTGCGGTCGTGCATTCCTGTTCTTCGCTTATCCTGCATCAATTTCAGGTACCAACTGCTGGGTTCCAGTAGACGGCTTCTCTGGCGCAACACCATTAGCCCAGTGGGCTCAGGGTGGTGAAGATGCTCTGAAGGATGCTGCCGGTAACGCAATCAACTGGATGGACGCGTTCATGGGTAACATTCCAGGTTCAATTGGTGAAGGCTCAACCGTTATGATTTTAGTTGGCGCTGCAATTATCCTTGCTACCGGTGTTGCCTCTTTCCGTATTATGGTAGGTATCCTGTTAGGTGCATTCCTGACTGCTACACTGTTCAATTCAATTGGTTCAGCTACCAATGCAATGTTCAGTATGCCTTTTGCATGGCACGCAGTTTTAGGCGGCTTTGCTTTTGGTACAGTATTTATGGCAACCGATCCTGTTTCAAGCTCTTTCACCAATAAAGGTAAGTGGGCATTCGGTATTCTGATCGGCGTTATGGTAATTCTGATCCGTACCGTAAACCCTGCTTATCCAGAAGGCATGATGCTTGCAATTCTGTTCGCTAACTGCTGGGCTCCTCTATTCGACTACCTAGCAACTCAGCGCAATATCAAGAGGAGACTAGCCCGTGTCAAAGCTTAATAAAGACTCCGCATTAGGTACTTTTGTCATCATTATTACCTTCTGCTTAGTTTGCTCAGTGTTAGTTTCATCTGCAGTAGTTGCTTTAAACCCATTTAAGGCAGCAGCAGTAGCTAACGATCGTCAGGTAAGTATTCTGAAAGTTTCTGGTTTTGATGTAAAAGGCTCTGTATCAGATACTTTCAACAAGCACATTGAATCACATCTGATTGATGTTGAGACAGGCGCACTTGCTGACGACAAAGTTAATAAAAACGAAATTGAAGGCTATAACTTCGCATCTTTAGCTAAGAAACCAGATTCATCTGTAAAAATTCCAAAGGATAAGGATGTTGCTGGAATCTTAACCCGTTCAAAGTTAATGCCTGTATATTTTGCAAAGAACGATGACGGTAAGGTTGAACGTGTGATCCTTCCATTCTATGGTCAGGCTCTGTGGTCAACTGTTTACGGCTATGTAGCACTTTCACCTGCAGATGGCAACACAATCCTAGATGTTACCTTCTACTCACATGGTGAAACACCAGGCTTAGGTGGTGAAATTGACAATCCTCGCTGGCAAGCTCTATGGGTTAACAAGAAGTTAACCGATGAGAATGGCGAGTATAAGTTCCATATCACCAAACACGCACAGAACAAAGATTTTGATATCGATGCTCTGTCAGGTGCAACCTTAACCTCTAACGGTGTAGATCATCTGTCAGCTTACTGGCTGGGTGATGCATACAAGCCATTCCTGGAGAAACTTAGCAAAGGGGAGATCGTTGTAAATGAGTAACAAGGGTCCTAGCTTAAAGGAAACATTCCTGACACCTATCATTGCAAACAACCCTGTAATGATTCAGGTTTTAGGTATCTGTTCTTCCTTGGCAGTTACCTCTAGCATGAAGACTGCTTTTGTTATGGGTGTTTCAGTTTCTGCTGTATGTGCTTTAGCTAACTTGGCTATTTCTATCGTACGCAACTACATTCCTAACTCAGTACGTATTATTGCTCAGATGACTGTTATTGCTTCATTGGTAATCATCGTTGACCAGATCTTAAGAGCTTTTGCCTATGATCTGTCAAAGCAGTTATCAGTTTATGTTGGTTTGATTATTACCAACTGTATCGTTATGGGTAGAACTGAAGGTTTCGCTCTGAAGTCAAAGCCTCTGCCATCATTTTTAGATGGTTTGGGAAATGGCCTTGGATACCTTTTAGTTCTGTGTGTTGTCGCATCTATCCGTGAAATTTTCGGTTCAGGTACCTGGTTTGGTTTAACCGTATTTGAGACTGTAAACAATGGCGGTTGGTATATACCATGTGGCCTGCTTGTAATGCCTCCATGCGCATTCTTTATCCTGGGTTTACTGATCTGGGCTGTTAAGACTGTACGTAAGGATTTGCAGGAGCCTCTCGTATACGATACTCATAGGGAGGATTACTAATAATGTTAGAGCATTATATTTCTCTCTTTATAAAGAGTGTTTTCATTGAGAACATGGCTTTAGCCTTCTTCCTGGGTATGTGTACTTTCCTTGCTGTGTCAAAGAAAGTATCAACATCAGCAGGTTTAGGCGCAGCTGTTATTATGGTTCAGGTTTTAGCTGTTCCTGTTAACAACCTAATCAACACCTATATTTTAAAACCAGATGCTCTGGCACCAGGTTTAGACTTATCATTCTTAAGTTTTATTACCTATATTGGTGTGATTGCAGCTATTGTTCAGATCTTGGAAGTATTCCTAGATAAATACGTGCCTTCACTGTACGCTGCTCTAGGTATTTTCCTTCCACTGATCACTGTGAACTGCGTTATCTTCGCTGGTGTTTCATTCATGGTTCAGCGTGAATACAACTTTGGCGAGTCAGTAGTTTATGCATTAGGTTCAGGCTCTTCATGGGCTCTGGCTATCATTATCCTTGCAGCTATCAATGAGAAGCTCAAGTATGCAAATGCTCCAGCTGGCTTACGCGGTTTACCTTTAACCTTTATCACTGCAGGTCTGATGGCAGTAGCCTTCATGTCCTTCTCTGGTATTCAGTTGTAAGGGGGAATAGATGGAAACTATTCTAGCCGGTGTTGCAATGTTCTGTGCTATCGTCGTGGTACTGGTAGCTCTGATCCTTATTGCAAGAAAATTCCTGGTTCAGTCAGGTGACATCAAGATTGGTGTTAATGGCGATCCAGATAAGGCTTTAACCTGCCCAGCTGGCGGTAAGTTATTAAACGACCTGTCAGAAAAGGGTATCTTCGTATCATCTGCATGTGGTGGTCGTGGTGCCTGTGGTCAGTGTAAAGTTAAAGTAACTGAAGGCGGTGGTAACGTTCTGCCAATCGAGTACTCTCACTTCACCAAGAAGGAGATTAAAGAAGGCTGGCGTTTAGCTTGTCAGGTTACAGTAAAGAATGACTGTCAGATTGAATTACCTGCATCAGTATTCGGTGTTAAGAAGTGGGAATGTGAGGTTATTTCTAACCACAACGTTGCTACCTTCATTAAAGAGTTGCGTCTGCGTATTCCTGAGGGTGAGGAAGTTCCATTCCGCGCTGGTGGTTATATTCAGATTGAAGCTCCTGCACATACTGTCAAGTATGCCGATTTTGATATTGAGCCTCAGTACATGGGTGCTTTCAAGCACTTTGGTTTTGATAAGCTTGTATCAAAGGTTGATACTCCAACTATCAGAGCTTACTCAATGGCTAACTACCCAGGTGAGAAAGGTCTGATCATGTTAAACGTTCGTATTGCTACACCTCCATTTTGCAATCCTTCAGCTCCTCCAGGAATTATGTCATCATATATCTGGAGTTTAAAGCCTGGTGACAAGGTAACCATTTCCGGTCCATTCGGTGAATTCTTTGCCCGTGAAACTGATAATGAAATGGTATTCATTGGTGGTGGTGCCGGTATGGCTCCAATGCGTTCACACATTTTTGACCAGTTAAAGAGACTTAACTCTAAGCGTAAGATTTCTTTCTGGTACGGTGCACGTTCTTTACAGGAAGTGTTCTATGCAGATGAGTTTGATCAGCTGGCAAAAGAACATCCAAACTTCTCATGGCACTTAGCTCTGTCGGATCCTCAGCCAGAAGATCACTGGACTGGATTAACAGGCTTTATTGCTAACGTTCTGTACGAGCAGTACTTAAGAGATCACAAGAATCCTGAAGACGTCGAGTACTACATGTGCGGACCTCCAATGATGTCTAAGTCAGCAGTTGATATGCTGCACTCATTAGGCGTTGAAGATGAGAACATTCTGTTCGATAACTTCGGTGGCTAGTAGCTAGATAGCTACAAACAAATTATTAGGGCCTGCTTATTGCAGGCCTTTTTATAACTGTAAATAAATTTCATTACCTCTCATCTCAATCTTTTAAAAAATTATTCTATTCACAGGCTTTTCTTAAACATAAAACTTATTTTTTTTGATTGCAGTTTTTTGTGCATGTTTACTTTTTTTCTGAAAATAAGTAACAATTTTTTGAATTGGATATATACTATTCAAAAAAATAAGTGTTAAAAAAACTTTCTACTATGATGAGGTCTATATCTTATTTATTTGTACTTGGTGTTCTTGCTTACAGTACAAATTCTAATGCTGCAATGTGGGCTGCAGGTGATCTTACCTACGCAAACGGTGAGACAGAGGTTTCTGCTTTTGTAAATACACCAGGTGATACACAGCTTCAGGCTGTACTCTGCTCTAAGAATTCTCTGGACAATTACCGTTTTACTCTGCTTCTGCCTAAGAAACTTAATTCAGACTCTGTAATAAAGGTAACTGTAAAAACAGATGAATTGAGTGTGGAAGAGTACGGTGAGGTTTCAGGTAATTCCCTTGATTTGCAGATAGATGAGAATCTTTTACTGGCGATCCCTGACTCAACAAAACTCTCTCTGGTTTTTGACAAGGAAGATGCTGAATATCTGGGGATCCCTGCCATTATTGAAGTTTCCATGTCTGGTGCAGATATGACGATAAGAAATGTTGCATCAGAATGCACCGCTTTATGTATTGGTAATGATTTTAAATGTAATTTTCCTCTTCTTTCATCTCTGCTCTGGCCTCAGGACAGATACGAAAATTCTCACATTGATAATATTGATGATCTTTGCACAGCTCAGATACGTCCAAATCATTATAAATTTAATTATACCGATTCCTGTAAACTTGCTTTGGACAGGTTTTACAAGAGGGATGGTTTAGGACCTCTTTCATACATCTACAAGCTTTTTAATGATAAGAATTCTGTCTTTAACAAGTACAACGAAAGCTGGAACAATGCGGTACTTTTAAGTTCAGCTTCAGCATTGAACCTCCCTGTTAAAGCAGACGGCAGAGAGTGGTATCTTGCTCTATACTCATTAGTTGGAAAAAGGCATATTAAAGAATTTCCTGGTAGTTTCTACACAATAAAATCTCTGCATGGCGATCCTACCACAGTCGTATATGATACAGACAACCGTTATGAGATGGAGCTTTTAAAATACTCCTCAGTTCTTTACAGAAGGATAAAAGGCTCTGTTTCTGCGGTTAATGCTGTGGAAAAATCATCAAAACTGTGGTCAGACTTTTACAGACAGCTGACAGGTGCACTTCCAAATATTCAGCAGGCTCAGGCTATTAGACCTGTTATATACAGAACCATGCTGATGCGAATTTGGAATCTTGCGGGTAAACCTCAAGGGATAAGACTGCTTCCTGAGAACGCATTCAAACAGGGCACAGGTGGTAAGACTGTAACAGGTGAACCATTAGAGTCACAGTGTTCATTCTTTGAAGGCGCAAATGGAGAACAGTTCTATTTTGCTTCAGACCGTTGCATAAACGGTATTGAAGACTATATGAGAACATCTCCTTTAAATACAAGCAAATACAGAGAAGTTGAGAAAAAATGGGATGCTTTTTCCAGTGAATGGTCAAGATCTCAGTTCTACAATGACAGCATAGATGATGCTGTAGGTGAACATCCTAAAGCTAATCTCGGTCTGGTCACATTATCTCTCTTCAAACTCTACGGATTTGGTGACTATTTTTTATTAAGAGAATGCCTTTCAAGCCGTGATACGGATATTTGCGGTTACGAAGCTCATAAAGCCTATAATACGTATTCAAAAGAATTTAAATATAGACTTGAGTCAATTTCAAATGTATCTGAAACAGATGGAAAGAAACTCAATGAGTTAAATGAGCTATGGCTTGATTACTATCATACGCTTGATGATTATTTAGATGATCTTGTAGAAAAGGGGAATCTTGAGCAGTGGAGGGCTAGTTTTGTAAAAGGCCTTGCCTGCATAATAGAAACTAATGCACTGCTGAACTTTCCTTATGACAGAGCAGAACTTCCAGATGTATCTTTGAAGAACGATACTAATATGGATGGTGATGTAATCAATGACAAGGGAAATAAGATGACCATTGAACAGGATAAATATCATGATTATCAAGACGATGATTCTGATTATGATCCTGATGCTGATATTGATGATGACATTATCGTTCCTTATTAAAATTCATTTTTGATACTTTTCAAATTCAATAAAAAATGCCAGCGTCTGCTGGCATTTTTACCTGACTTGTATTAGTCAGAAGGTATTAACCGTGAACCTCTTCCTGAGCCTGACGTAGGAGCTCATTTAAACCAACCTTTGATAAGGTTCTGTCATCAACTCTCTTTACGATGATTGCAGCATACAGTGAGTACTTGCCATCCTTTGAAGGCAGGTTACCTGCAACAACTACAGAGTGAGGAGGAATCCTTCCGTATGAAATTTCTCCTGTGGTTCGGTCATAAATTCTAGTGGATTTTCCAAGGAAAACTCCCATTGAAATTACAGATCCTTCTCCCACGATAACGCCTTCTACAACTTCAGATCTTGCACCGATAAAGCAGTTGTCCTCAATGATGGTTGGTCCTGCCTGAACAGGTTCCAAAACACCACCGATACCAGCGCCACCGGCGATATGAACGTTCTTGCCAACCTGAGCACATGAACCTACAGTAGCCCATGTGTCTACCATTGTGCCAGAACCTACGTGAGCACCGATGTTAACAAATGAAGGCAATAAAATGGTGTTTGGTTCAAGGTATGCGCCACGGCGAACAACACAGCCAGGAACTGCGCGAATTCCTTCTTTTGCAAAACGATCGGCTGTATAACCTTCAAACTTTAAGTGAACCTTATCGTAGAATGCACCACCTGGCACTTCAGTTAAGAAATTGTCCTCGATTCTGAATGAAAGCAGAACAGCCTTTTTAATCCACTGATTTGTTACCCAGTCACCATCTTTCTTTTCTGCTACACGGATCTGTCCTGAATCCAGTGCAGATATAACCTGCTCAATAGCTTGTCTTAACTGTGGGGTTACAGTCTTTGAATCGATAGAAGCACGATTTTCAAAAGCTTCTTCAATAACTGGTTGTAAGTCTAAAACAGACATTTAAATCTCCTCTTGGCATTTTCTGCAATCTAAGATTCATCAAGAGCCGCTTTTAATGCAGTAGTCAGTTCATCTTTCTTGACAGAATCTAAAGGTAATCCGTTTTCATCGGTAATTGCAAAGTAATCATCAGCTCTTTCACCTGTAGTTGTGATCCTTGCAGCGCTGATAAGGCACCCTAAATTACCGAGGGTTATGCCGATTTTAGCCAATAGTCCCTGTCTGTCAAGCGTGGAAATTTCAAGCTTAGTCTGTTTTTCAGAGCCTGAATCTAGGAATGAAATTGTGGTTGGGAGATCGAAAATTTTTCTAACAGAATTAGATAAAATAAGGCTTTGTGACTCATCATCAAGACCTGCAAGAATTGCTTTTCTAAGTCCGTTTAAGCGGTCATGATCAAGAGGCATACCTTTTTTGTTTTGGAACATAATTGTGCATAATGCATGAAAATTGTGCGTTAAAAATACCTGTGCACTAAAAACGTTCAACTGTTTTATAGCCATTGTTTTTACGAGATTTCCAAAGAATTTTGGAGAGTTGCTCTGATAGTAAACTAAAAGTTCTGTTCCAACATTCGGTGTTTGAGAAAACAGGATCAGAGGCTTGTCTGTATGCGAATAGCGCAGAATGTTACGTGCATGCCAGCTGATATCCTCTGGCTGATAATGGATAAAATATTCAATAGGGAACTGTCGTATGTACTTTAGAATATCATCCTTCTTTATATCTTTTGTAAGTTCAATAACCTTTTCTTTGCGTTCTAACGCCTGTTGCTGCATGTTGGTTTCAAGATCAGTCTCTCCCTGTGAAATTGCTATCTTAGTTGACTGATAGAGCTGTTTAAAGATGTTGTCTTTCCATGAGTTCCAGACATTATCGTTAGTAGCACTGATATCGGCTACAGTTAGGCAGTACAGTAAGTTTAAGTGTTCCTCATCACCAACAAAATCTGCAAAGTTATTTATAACCTCAAGATCTGTAATATCTCGTCTTGTTGCAGTTGTGCTGAACTGCAGATGTGAAGCTACAAGCCAGCTTATAATTCCGGTCTGATAGTCGTTAAAACCATGCAGTTTACAGAAGGATTCAGCTTCTTTTGAGCCTTTCTGAGCGTGGTTGCCTCCACGTCCCTTTGCAATATCATGCAATAGAGCTGCTGTTATCAGCAACTCAGGCTCAGAGATCTTTTTTGATACGATTTTAAATAGCTGATAGACAGGATCTTTTGATAAAGCTAAATCATGAATATTTTTGATAACTCTGATTGTGTGCTCATCAACGCTGAACAGGTGGAATCTGTCAAACTGGGCAAGACCTTCGATTCTTGCCCACTGAGGCATATAGCTTGAGAGCACTCGTGTTTCATGCATAAGTGAGAACAGCAGAGGGGCAGTGTCTGTTTTTTGCAGCAGCTGTCTGAATTTTTCTCTGCATTTTGGATCTGTGATCAGGTAATCCTTTAAGATCCTGCGTCCCTCTCTTAAAGCTCTGATACAGTTTACATGAATGTTATGGATAAGCGGTCTAGAATCTATAGCTAGAAACAAATCCAGAATTTTTGCTGGATCATTCTTAAAAAGCTCATGATCCAGAACATCAATGAAGGTTCCTTTTTGTACAAATGAGCTGTCAATAAAGACAGGATCTGAGAACTCTTTTCCTACGTATCCTTTAACTTTGATGGAAGCCTGCTGTACAAGTATATAGTTAAGTTCGCGTACTCTGTGAAAGATTCTGAACAGATCACGCATCATTGCTTCAACCGGAGCATTTCCTTCATCACCGTAACCTAAAATAGATGCTACAGTTTTTTGAAAGTCCAGCCTCAGAATGTTTGAATTGGAATTGCAGTGAACTGCATAGCGGACATCCCATAAAAATGACTGACACGACAGGTATTCTTCATATTCTGATTTTGTAAGTAATCCTACAGAACACAAATCGTCACCTTTGCCAGCATGAAAAATCTTGATGGCAAGCCACTGCATGATATGCAGATCACGCAGACCGCCAGGATTGTTTTTGACATCAGGTTCCAGGGAATATACTGTATCTCTGAAACTGTGGTAGCGTTGCATCTGTTCAGTGATCTTTGCTTCAAAAAACTTTTCATCATCCCAAAACTCATCATTATTCAGTGCAGTCAGAAGATGGGTATAGACATCCTCGTTTCCGGCTATAAAGTGTGTCTCTAAAAGATTGGTGATGATGGTTATGTCTTCACGCGAGGCCAGAACAGTTTCTTTGATAGTTCTAACAGATGTACCCAAATCAAGTTTTAGATCCCAAAGAAATGAAACAAGCTTTTCAATGGTATTGCGCGCATCATCGGGAATAGGATCAAGTCCTGAGACAATCAGAAGATCGATATCAGATTCAATGAACTGTTCTGCTCTTCCGTAACCACCTACTGCAGCAAGTGCAAGATAGTTGTAAGAGTCACCAAGGAAATGATCCCAGATCATTTTTAGAAAGTTATCCAGACTTTGAGTTTCACAGTGTAAAAGATTCGAAACTTTAAAACCTTTTAAGAAACATTCCTTATGATATTCCTTATAGATTTTTACAAGCTCTCTTCCCTGTTTGATGTCATAGACATCAAGATCTGGAGCTTTAAAAGGAAAAGCTTCGTTTACATCAGCGTTATTTACCTTTCTTGGAATGGAAATTGACTCAAACATGATAGGTAACTCTTTCTTGAGCGATTTTACAATCTTATGGGACTAGTTTCATTTGTGAAGGAAATACAAATGAACCATATTTTATGCCTAATACTGATGCCACACAAAAACTGACTGAGAAAATTGCAGATATCCCATGAAAGAAATTTCAATGTGGCATCTTAACTTATTAAATATTTCAGACTGCTGTTAGTGAGTAATGATACGAGGAAAATCCTCATCTTTACGTAAGGTCAGAACCTCAACACCGTTAGGTATAACCAGCAGAGTGTGCTCATACTGTGCTGAAGGCTGTTTATCGGCGGTAGTTACAGTCCAGCCATCCTTTCTGTTTGTTCTGCACTTATATGTGCCAGCGTTGATCATAGGTTCGATGGTAAAGCACATGCCTTCCTGCAGAATTAAATTCTCATTGTTTCTGTAATGAAGTACTGATGGTTCCTCATGAAATCCAATGCCGATTCCGTGACCGCAGTAATCTCTCACTATTGAAAAACCAGCCTTGTCGGCAACCTTTTGAATAGCGTCCCCTATATCAGCCAGATTTGAACCTGGTCTTACTGTCTTAATGGCTTCATACATGGATTCCTGAGCGCATCTGCAAAGCAGTTCGTTTCTAGGAGATGTGTGGTTGCCTACAATGTACATTTTAGAGCTGTCTCCGTGGAACTTGTCTTTGAGAACAGTAACGTCAATATTAACGATATCGCCTTCCTTTAATTTGTGTGGACCGGGAATACCGTGACAGACGACCTCATTGATACTTATGCAAGTAGCTTTAGGATATCCCTGATATCCTAAATCAGCGCTTTTTGCCTTTTCAACATTAACGATGTAGTCATTCATAATGTTGTCCAGTTCCTCTGTGGTAACTCCAGGAACCACATAAGGTCCTATCATTTCCAGAACTCTTGCAGTTGCTGCTCCTGCAATACGCATTTTTTCAATTTCACTTGGTGATTTTAAAGTAATATTCATAACGCTAATCCTTAGTTAACTAAGGATTATTATAATGATTTTTTTTAGGTTTCAGACAAATGATGATAGGAATGACGATTTTTTTTCTTATTAAGTCAAAAAATTTAAAATAATCCATGTTAAAATAGCGTGCCTTTGTGTAGGTACACAGAGGTATTGTGCCTGTACAAGTCAGACTTTGAAAGGCACAAGTAACTGTTATTAAGAAAACGCACACTGTTTAATAACGTTTTGTACTGGGTGCCGAGTGGTGATGTGATTCAAAACTCGGTTGTACAAGCGAAACAGTGGAGGCACAACCCTAATTTTAGAGGATATTATTTATGTCTACCATCACTATGCGCGATATGCTGCAGGCTGGCGTTCACTTTGGTCATCAGACTCGTTACTGGAATCCTAAGATGAAACAGTACATCTTTGGTGCTCGTAACGGCATTCACATCATCAATCTTGAGAAGACTGTCGAGTGCTATGATGCAGCATTAAACTTCCTAAGCAGCACTGTTGCTCACAAGGGTAAGGTTCTGTTCGTAGGTACCAAGCGCGCAGCTGCTGATAAAGTAGGTCCTGCTGCTACTGCATGTGGTCAGTTCTACGTTGATCACCGTTGGTTAGGCGGTATGTTAACAAACTGGAAGACTGTTCGTCAGTCAATCAAGCGCTTAAAGGAGCTTGAGACTCAGACTCAGGACGGTACTTTAGAGAAGTTAACAAAGAAAGAAGCTTTATTACGTACCCGTGAACTTGAGAAATTAAACCGTTCATTAGGCGGTATCAAGGATATGGGCGGTCTACCTGATGCATTATTCGTAATTGATGCTGAAGTAGAGCACATCGCAATCAAAGAGGCTAACAACTTAGGTATTCCTGTTGTTGCAATCGTTGATACCAACTCAAATCCAGACGGCGTAAACTACGTTGTTCCTGGTAACGATGATGCTATCCGTGCTGTTGATCTATATCTAAAGGGTGCTGTTGAGACAATCAATGCAGCACGTGCTGATGTAGTTCGTCAGGAGAAAGAGGCTAAGGCTGCTGCTGAGGCAAAGGCAGACGATGCTCAGAAGGCTGAGTAAGTTTTCGTTCTAGGATCGTAAGATCCTGATACTGTGTTTACACAGAACTTTAGAAAATTTCTAAGGCCGGTTAATCCGGCCTTTTACAGATTAAGAGGAAATAAAACATGGCTAACGTAACCGCTGCTATGGTTAAAGAACTGCGTGACGCTACCGGCGCAGGTATGATGGACTGTAAGAAGGCTCTAGTTGCAGCTGATGGTGATATGCAGAAAGCTATCGATGCAATGCGTAAGAGTGGTGCTGCCAAGGCTGCTAAGAAAGCAGGCCGTACCGCAGCTGAAGGTATTATTGCTGTTGCCCAGAATGGTTCAAAGGTAGCTTTAGTTGAAGTTAACTCTGAGACCGACTTCTGTGCAAAGAACGCAGAGTTCGTTGCATTTGCCCAGAAAGTTGCTGATTTAGCTCTTGCAAACAACATTTCAGACGTAGAAGCATTAAAGAATGCAACTTTAGACGGTCAGACAGTTGCTGAAGGCTTAACCGCATTAGTTGCCAAAATCGGTGAGAACCTACAGGTTCGCCGTGTATCTATCGTTGAGGCTCAGGATGGACAGACAGTAGGTCTGTACGTTCACTCAAACAAGCGTATTGGCGTTGCTGTAATTCTAAAGGGTGGCGACGCTGAGTTAGCTAAGCATATTGCTATGCATGTATGTGCTTCAAAGCCAGAGTTCGTTCACCCAGAAGACGTATCAGCTGAAGTTGTAGAACACGAGCGTCAGGTTCAGATTGATATCGCTATGAAGTCAGGCAAGCCTCAGAACATCGCAGAGAAGATGGTTGAAGGCCGCATGAAGAAGTTCACTGGCGAAGTTTCTTTAACTGGTCAGCCTTTCGTTATGAACCCAGAGCAGTCTGTAGGTCAGTACTTAAAGGAGCATAATGCTGATGCCGTTTCATTCGTTCGTTACGAAGTAGGCGAGGGCATTGAGAAGCAGGTTGTAGACTTTGCTGCTGAAGTTCAGGCTCAGGTTGAAGCTGCTAAGAAGTAATAGCGGAGTTTGATAATGTCTTCGGAGCAGAAAAGTCAGGTAAGGCGCATCCTGCTTAAAATCTCAGGAGAGGCTTTAAGTGGTGATACAGGTTTTGGAATTGATCCTCATGTTTTATCACAAACTGCAAAAGCAATTCGTGATGTTCAGAAACAGGGAGTTCAGACTGTACTGGTAATCGGAGGTGGAAATATCTTCCGTGGTGCAGCTCTTCAGAAGGCCGGATTTGATAGAGTGTCAGGTGACCAGATGGGAATGCTTGCCACTATCATGAACGGTCTTGCAATGAGAGAAGAACTTAAGGCTCAAGGTGGAGAATGTGTTCTGATGAGTGCCTATGGCATTCCTTCAATTACAACTCAGTACAGTGCAACAGAAGGTAGAGAGCTTTTGAAAAAAGGTTCAAGCCTGATAGTAGCAGGTGGTACCGGAGCACCATTCTTTACAACCGATACAGCAGCTGTGCTTCGCGCCATTGAACTTCAATGCTCTGAAGTCTTAAAAGCCACAAAGGTTGACGGTATTTATACTGCTGATCCTGTAAAAGATAAGTCTGCAACAAAGTTTGACAGACTTACCTTTGATGAGGTGATTTCAAAGCAGTTACAGGTGATGGATTTAACAGCTTTTGCACTTGCTCGTGAACATCACATGCCAATTAGAGTATTCTCTATGAATAAACCTGGTGCTTTTGACAGAGCCGCAAAAGGCGAAGCTGAAGGCACAGTGGTAAGCGATTAAGGAGTCAGATTATGTTAAAAGACGTTCAAAATAAAGCAGAAACACGCATGAATAAAGCTTTAGAAGCTTTAGATGGTCGCCTTTGCAAGATCCGTACAGGTCGTGCTCAGCCAGCTCTTTTAGATGGAATTATGGTTGACTACTATGGAAGCCCTACTCCATTACGTCAGGTTGCACAGGTTAATGTTGAAGATGCACGTACCTTAAAGCTGAGCGTATTTGATAGAAACGCAATTAAGGCAGTTGAAAAGGCAATTCAGCAGTCTGAACTTGGTTTAAATCCTGTAGTAGCCGGTGTTGAGATCCGTGTTCCACTTCCACCTTTAACCGAAGAGCGTCGTAAGGAGCTTGTTAAGGTTGTTAAGGCCGAAGTTGAGCAGACTAAAGTTGAGATCCGAAACATCCGCCGTGATGCAAATGCTGAAATTAAGGATCTTCAGAAGAATAAAGAGATCTCTGAAGATGAGCAGCGTTCAGGTGAAGAGAAGATCCAGAAGTCAACTGATGCATCAATTAAGAAGTCTGATGATCTGTTAGCTGCAAAGCAGAAAGAGTTAATGGAAATTTAATTAGCTCTTATGTCAGATATTTGTGATAATCCGGGGAGCATTACTGCTCCTCGTCATCTAGCCATTATCATGGATGGCAATGGAAGATGGGCTCTTTTACGTGGTAAACAGCGTGTCAGTGGACATCGTGAGGGAGCTAATGCTGTCAGAAGAGTAATAAGTTTATCTGCGCAATTAGGTGTAAAGGAACTTACACTATTTGCCTTTTCCAGTGAGAACTGGAAACGTCCTGCCTTAGAAGTTAATGCGCTGATGACATTGTTTGTTCAGGCCATTAAAAAAGAAAGCAAGTCTTTAAAAGAAAATGGAATTAAAACCTGCATTGTTGGGGACAAATCCCGTTTTCCTGCCGTTTTACAAGATCAGATTAAAAAAGTTGAAGAACTGACCAAAGACTGTTCATTGATGAAATTGAATATTGCAGCAAACTATGGTGGCAGATGGGACATCCTTCAGGCTACACAAAAGATAGTAAAAAAGTGTGCCGAAGAAAATTTAAATGTTAATGAACTTAATGAGGACATGATCAGTCAAAACTTAAGTGTTGCAACTGATGTGGATTTGTTAATTAGAACAGGCGGGGAAAAGCGTATCAGCAATTTCCTAATGTGGCAGGCGGCATATGCTGAGCTGTTTTTTACAGAAACACTGTGGCCTGATTTTGACAAAAAAGACTTGATTGAAGCGTTTACCTTCTTTAATTCAAGGGAACGTCGTTTTGGTATGACATCAGCTCAGGTTCAGAATAAGGAAAAGAATAATGCTGACTAGAATTATTACCGCTGTTGTTCTAATAGCTGCTGTCTTAGCATGGCTTTTTAAGGCAAATTTTGAAATCTTTTCTATGGGAGCCCTTTTTATCTATGCTGTAGGTGCATATGAAATGGGACCACTTTTAGGCTATAAATCTAGAATTCCTTTTATTGCAATAGCTGTAATTGCGGCAACGGTTGCTTTCTATGTCGCTAATCCTGGGTTATACATAAGCGAGGGAATTCCAAAATTTTCTCAATATGTTGTAGCTTCAGGTTTAATTGTCTGGTTTGCCTCAGTTCCGTTGCTGCTAAAATTCCCAAAGGATACAGCCTGGCACAGCAACATTGCTTTGAATACTGTAATTGCTATTTTAATGCTGCTTCCATTTCTTGAGGGTATCTTGATTTTACGTTCAAGCGATTATGCTCTTGAATACAATTCTGGAGCCTGTCTCGTTCTGTCTGTAATGGCACTGGTCTGGTGTGCTGATTCTGGTGCCTATTTTGCAGGCAGATTTTTTGGCAGACATAAAATGCTGCCTAACGTAAGTCCTAAAAAAACAGTCGAAGGTCTGGCTGGTGGTATTTTAACCGCTCTAATCGGTTTATATATATTTGATAAATTAGGCTGGTTTGGTCAGTATTCTCAAAAACAGTGGGTACTGGTCGTAGCTTCTGTCATTACTATTGTTTTCTCTGTTATTGGTGATCTTGTAGAGAGTATGTTCAAGCGTTTGGCTGGCATAAAAGATTCAGGAAAAATTTTCCCAGGTCACGGCGGTATGTTAGACAGAATTGATTCACAACTGGCTGCTGTTCCTGTTTTCCTGACTATGGTCTGGTTATTTAGCGGAGAGCTGTTCTAATTATGCGTAATGTTACCTTATTAGGTGCCACAGGCTCTATCGGAACCTCAACTTTAGATGTGTTAAGACGTCACAAGGATGAATTTAAGCTACATGCAGTGGCTGCGTCCTCGTCTGTGGATAAAATGGTTGAAATTATTAGGGAATTCAATCCTGAACGTGTAGCCATGCATAATGAGAAGAGTGCTCAGGAATTATACGAAAAGCTCAAAAAACAGGGTCTGTATTGTGAGGTATTAGCAGGGCCTCTTGGTGTAGAAGAGGTTGCAGGAGACGGTGCAGCCGATGTTGTTGTCGGTGCTATTGTCGGCGCAGCAGGTCTGAAACCTGTGATAGCTGCTGTTAAAACAGGTTGTGTGGTAGCCCTGGCAAACAAGGAAGCCCTTGTCATGTCTGGACAGATCTTCTTTGAATCTGTAAAAAAATATGGAGCCAAGGTTCTTCCTGTAGACAGCGAACACAGTGCTATTTTTCAATGCCTGCCGTATGAGGCTCAAATAAATTTAGGATACTGCGATCTAAAGCAGGCCAATGTAAACAAGATTTTACTGACAGGTTCTGGCGGACCATTCAGAGATTCTCCTTTGGAGTCTTTAAAGACTGTAACAGCATCTCAGGCTATAGCTCATCCAGTGTGGTCCATGGGACCTAAAATTTCTGTGGATTCTGCCACTATGATGAACAAAGGTCTTGAATTTATTGAAGCAAGATACCTCTTCAATGCAACTGATGATGACATCAAAGTAGTAATTCATCCTCAGTCGGTTATTCATTCAATGGTTTCTTTTACTGATGGAGCCATCCTGGCTCAGCTAGGACAGCCTGATATGAGAACTCCTATTGCTGTTGCATTAGGGTTCCCTCAGCGTTTAACTTCAGGTGTTGACTTGCTGGATTTTGAAAAGTTATCTGAACTTACTTTTAGATCTCCTGACTTTACACGCTATCCATGCCTGAAACTTGCCATGCAGGCAAGCAAATCTGGTCAGGGAGCAACAACCTGTCTAAATGCGGCAAATGAAGTCGCAGTAGATGCATTCCTGCATGACAGAATTTCCTATCTTGATATTGCCAGGGTTGTTGATGGTGTTTTGCAGAAATCAGCTGTAGGGGCACTGTCCAGCATTGACGAGGTCCTTGATGCTGACAGACAGGCCCGAGAAATAGCCAAAGAAATTGTAGGAGCTGTGTAATGTTAGGTATTCTCGGAGGCCTTTTTTATTTTCTGATTGCTTTAGGAATACTTGTATCCATACATGAGTTAGGGCATTTTTTAGCTGCAAAGGCCTGTGGCGTTAAAGTACTTAGATTTTCCCTGGGCTTTGGTCCTGTTCTTTTTAAGAAAAAAGGCAGGGATGACTGTGAGTATGCAATCAGCGCAATACCTTTAGGCGGGTACGTAAAAATGGAGGGAGAAAATACTCCTGTTGAGGATAAGCGCTCTTTACCTAAAGGTTCATACAAGTCAAAGAAAGTATGGCAAAGAGCGGTTATTATCTTTGCCGGCCCCTTCTTTAACCTTGTTCTTGCAGTATTGCTGTTTACCGGCATAAACATGTCCGGAATTACTGTACTCCTGCCAGTTGTTGGTGATGTCAAACCAGATTCCATTGCACAGACTTCGGGTTTTAAAAATTATGATCTAATCGAAGATATCAATGGCAGAGACATCTCTTCATGGAAGGATGTGATGTATGAGCTGGTAGAGGTTGTAGGTTCTAATACACCTGCATCTGTAACCGTATCTTCTGATTTAG
Source organism: uncultured Succinivibrio sp. (assembly GCA_934218695.1). Classification (GTDB taxonomy): domain Bacteria; phylum Pseudomonadota; class Gammaproteobacteria; order Enterobacterales; family Succinivibrionaceae; genus Succinivibrio. The sequence continues at coordinate 66,573 of CAKQDA010000006.1, read as the reverse complement.
GTACTGGTCAGAAAAGGGTTTTATCTCTTGATGCTGAAAATCTGGTCTTAAACAGAAACGAATCTCCTATTAAAAAAGTTGGTCTTGAGCCTTGTGTTGGCAGGATCAGCACAACTCTTTCAATGGTTGAAGCAGGATCTCCTGCTCAAAAAGCTTCATTACAAAAAGGTGATGAAATTGAAAAAATTAACGGAGTAGAAGTTGAATCCTGGTTCAGAATAGTGGATATGATACATGAATCAGCAGGCTCTCCATTAAACCTTGTTGTAAAAAGAAACGGCTCCTTGTATCAGACAACGGTAATCCCAGAAAACAGGTATTCTAAGACTCTGAAAATGAATATTCCCTATGTGGGAATTGCTCCTGAATACAAGCCAATAGAGAGTCTGAAAAAAACTACAAAATATGGGCTGACTGATGGAATGATAAAGGCTGTGGACGACTCAGTCTCAATGGCGAAGCTAGTTTTAGTGTCAACCTACAAACTGGCTAACGGTACTATTTCACCTGATAATATTTCAGGACCAATTGCTATAGCGCAGGGTGCAAAAGAGAGTGCAAGCTTCGGTTTTAAAATCTTTATAAGTTTTTTGGCTGCTATTAGTGTAAACTTAGGTATTCTGAATTTGATGCCTATTCCTGTTTTGGATGGAGGACAGTTATTGTTTCTTGCATATGAAGCAATAATGCGCAAGGAGCCAAGTGCCAGAGCTCAAATGGTTCTCACCTCTTTTGGCGCTGCAATACTGCTGACGATGATGATTTTTGCAGTATTTAATGATATTAGAGGCTTTTAACCAAAAATGGCATGTTATTCCATCCTCTGCAGTCCTTATGATGAATTGTCAGAAATACAGTTGAAGCAGAGCGCCAAGCTCAGTTAGATACACAAAACCCGGGGGACAACTGGGTTAGCCTGTTGTGAGGTAAAAGCTCACTACCTTGGTCATTAGATCAATCGAACAGGAAAACCTACTTATGAGTAGGTGGTTGTCACAAGCTAAATTTTCGGAGTTTGTTAAAAAACAGAATTTGTGAGCTGTTTTTTTTTGATATATTTGTTATTTTAGCTATACAAGGTTCAAAATCGCTTAAACAAACAGTTTGGTTTTACAATGAAAAGAAGAACTTTTATCAAGACAGCAGCCTTGAGTGCAGCTGTCGCAGCAGCAATCGCAACTCCTAATGTAGTAAGTGCTGCAGGTGATCCTGTTATTTCCAATATTCAGATCCGTGGTCTGAATCGTGTGTCTAAAGGTGCCGTTTTATTGGCATTGCCTGTAAAAGAGGGAGATGTCATGACTCCTCAGAATACCGCACTGGCAATGCAGCAGTTGTACGCAACAGGTGATTTTGATGATGTGAAACTCTCTAGAGATGGTGACACTTTCATTGTTACCGTTAAAGAGAGACCAACGATTGGTGCTGTTGATTTTTCAGGAAACAATAATATCAAAAAAGAGGAGCTGGAAAAGATCATCAATCAGCAGGGGATCCGTGTTGGTGAGGCGCTAAATACTCAGTCTCTAAATCAGATTCAGAAGTCATTAGAGGATTTCTACCATTCTTCAGGAATGTATCAGGCAAAGGTTAATACTGTAATCACCCAGTTGCCTAGAAACCGTGTTGATATCAAGATTGAAATTACCGAAGGAAAGGCTGCCGAAATTCAGCAGATAAACATTGTTGGCAACAAGTCATTTGACGAGGATGTGCTGTTAGCTCAGATGCAGTTGCGTGATGATGTCCCATGGTGGAACTTCATGGCAAACCAGAAATTCAACGGTCAGAAATTCCGTGCAGATCTTGAAGCTTTAAAAACATTCTATATGGATAGAGGTTTTGTAAACTTCAAAGTTGACTCGACTTCAGTTGAACTGACACCAGACAGAAAAGCTATTTATTTAACTATTGCTATAGATGAGGGAGATCGATATAAAGTCCACTCTTTCTCTGTTCGTGGCGATACCTTAAAGTATGGAACTGAGTTAAATGAGGCTTTAACCTTACAGGAAGGTGAAATTTACAATCAGCGTCGAGTAACTGAAAACGAAAAGACTTTAGCATCTATCCTGGGAAAGTACGGATATGCAAATTCTGAGGTAAAGGCTTTTCCAATTTACAATGACAAAGATAAAACCGTTGATCTGAAATTCAATGTAAATCCTGGCTCTCGCGTTCATGTATCTCAGGTTTTTATTACAGGTAATGTTTCAACTGATGATACTGTGATCAGACGTGAATTAAGGCAGATGGATGGTTCATGGCTTTCCTCTGAAGCTATTGAAGTTTCAAAAACAAGACTGAACCGAACCGGTTATTTTGAAACAGTTGATGTTACTACCGAAAACGTTGGTGCAACTGATGACACCGTAAATGTTAATACCAAGGTAAAAGAGCGTCCAACTGGTTCTATATCAGGCGGTATTGGTATTGGTACTGATTCTGGTCTGACTATTCAGGCAAGTATTTCTCAGAATAATCTATTTGGCTGGGGTACCAAAGCAAATATTACCTCTTATGAGAATGATTACAGAAAACACATGGAAATTGGTTATACCGATCCGTATTTTACTGTGGATAATGTAAGTCTGGGTGGCAGATTATACCTCGATAAGTACGATGGCGATGATGATGAGGATGTGGTTGATTACACCAATCACACATATGGAGCAGCTTTCAACATAGGTTATCCAATCTCTGAAACATGGTTTGTTAATTACAATCTAGGTATTGAGAAGTCAAAAATCAAGAACAACGGTACACGTTTTGAGCAGTCAGATGTGTTCTTTGATATGTATTCAAAAGATGCCACAGGTTCAGTAGAGTTTTTGGACTACAAGATAGGCTTTGATCTGAGTCATAACAGCCTTGATAAGGGTGTTTTCCCTACATCAGGTAACAAGCAGGTACTGTCTTTTACTGCTACAACACCTAATTCAGATATGCACTATTATAAGGCTACAGCAGAAACCTATCACTATTTCCCAATCGATATGTATCACGAATATGTGTTCACTGTTCGTGGCAGAGTCGGTTATGGTAACGGTTACAGATCAAAGAATGGTGTAAAGGAAATTCTTCCATTCTTTGATAACTTCTCACTTGGTGGTTCAGAGTGGATGAGAGGTTTTAGCCGCAATTCTATTGGTCCTCGTGCTCTATACAAGTACCCAAATGCTGATGCATATTATGAGTCTTCAACCTCAGTTGGTGGTAACGCATTCTGGACGGCCACGGCTGAATTTGTTATTCCAACTCCTTTAGTTGCAGAAGCCTACAAGAGTAGCGTAAGGTCCGCAATATTCTTCGATGCCGGTGCACTATGGGATACCCGTTCAAAGATGTACACTGTTGATTATTCTGATCCTGGTAAGTACCGCACCTCAGTTGGTTTTGCACTAACCTGGATGTCTCCTATGGGACCTCTGACATTTAATCTGGCCAAGGCAATTAAGAAGTACAGTGGCGATGATACAGAGCAGTTTAATTTCAACATCGGAAGCAGTTTCTAAAAGTAGGAGTATAAAATGTTAAAAAAATTATTATTAGCATCTGCAGTTTCAATGGCTTTAATTTCAACAACAACTTATGCTGATGACTCTGCTGTTAAGACAGAACAGGCTGCTAAGAAGTCAGCAACTAATATTGCAGTTGTAAATCTTCGTCTGATTATGGCAGAGCTTCCTCAGGCTAAAGCAGAGTCAGAGGCCATGCAGAAGGAATTTGGCCCACGTTCTCAAGAGTTACAGAAGATTCAGCAGGAAGGCGCTAAGTTAGAATCTGAATTGCAGAAATCTCAGGGCGATAAGGCAACTGAACTTCAGCGTAAGCTTGCAAAGTTAAAGGCTGACTATGATTTAAAGGGTCAGGCTTTGCAGGAAGATTCTCAGAAGAGACAGCGTGAAGCTGAGATGAAACTCGGTAAGTTAATTCAGACTGCAATTGACAGAATTGCAAAAGAGCGAGGCATTGATTTAGTCATTCGCGGTGAGTCAGTTGTTTTTGCTTCAGATGCTGTTGATATTTCTGAAGAAGTTATTGCCAGAGCCTCAAAGCTAAAGCCTGCTAAGAAAGAAAACAAGGATAGCAAGAAATAATTTACAGGACTTAATCTATGCTGCTAAAAGATATTGCAGAGAAGCTCAGTGCAAAGCTGATAGGCAACGGTGATATCCAGATTACTCATGTTGCCAATTTAAAGACTGCAAAGGAACAGGAGATAAGCTTCCTGTCAGATCCTAAGTACAGAACAGTCCTGAGCGAGTCACACGCTGGTGCAGTGATTTTAAAAGAAGAGGATGTACCTCACGCTAAATGTGCTGTACTTGTAATGAAGGATCCTTATGTTGGCTTTGCTAAGGTAGCTCAGTTATTAGATACAACTCCTGCAATTGCTGTTGGTGTAGACAGCTCTGCTGTAGTTTCTCCTGATGCTTGCATCGGTAAGAATGTATCTATTGGTCCTAATGTGAACATTCAGTCGGGCGCAGTAATTGGAGACAACGTACAGCTCGGTGCCAATGTGGTTATCGGTCCTAAGGCTAGAGTTGGCAATAACACCAAACTTTACCCTAATGTCAGCCTTTACCATGACTGTGTAATTGGAGATAACTGCTTAGTACAGTCAGGTACCGTTATCGGTGGTGACGGCTTTGGTTATGCAAATGAGCGTGGCGAGTGGATTAAGATACCTCAGACAGGCAGGGTCGTAATCGGCAACAGAGTTGAAATCGGTGCATGCACCTGTATTGATCGTGGTGCTATTGATGATACTGTTATTGAAGATAATGTAATTATCGATAACCTGTGTCAGATTGCACACAATGTTCATATCGGCTACGGAACTGCTGTTGCTGGTGGTACTACATTTGCCGGTTCTGTAACAATCGGAAAATACTGTATAATTGGTGGCACATCTGTATTTAACGGTCACATTAGTATCTGTGATGGTGTAACTGTCAGTGGTATGTGTATGGTGATGCGCTCAATTGACAAGCCGGGTATATATTCATCAGGTATTCCTGCTCAGACCAATAAGGAATGGCGTATTACTGCAGCAAGAACTCTGCATATTAACGAAATGTACCATCGTTTATCAGCTCTTGAGGAGCAGGTAGAGTCGCTGACCAAGCAATTAAAGCAATAAAATAGAAAAGGTGATTAAATGACTGATACTGTAGAAAATAAGCATACATTAGATGTTGAACAGATCATGGCTCTGTTGCCACACAGGTATCCATTTTTAATGATTGACAGAGTAATTGACTATTCAATTACTGAAGAGCACAAAACCTTAAGAGCTATTAAGAATATTACATTTAATGAGCCTTTTTTCCAGGGACATTTTCCAGGCAAGCCAATTTTACCTGGAGTACTGATTCTTGAGGCAATGGCTCAGGCAACCGGCATTCTGGCTTTTACCATGGTAGGTAAGCCAAACGACGGTGAGCTGTATTATTTTGCCGCTATTGATCATGCACGTTTTAAGAGACCAGTAGTACCTGGTGATCAGTTAGTGCTTGATGTTGAATATTTTAAAGAAAAGCGTGGCATTGCATCTTTTAGTGGTGTTGCCAGTGTTGACGGTAAGGTAGTATGCACAGCTGATTTAATGTGCGCTAAACACTAATCATCAAAAGGGTGAATGACATTGACTCAAGCTACTGGAATAATTGATCCAAGCGCAAAGATTGGACCAGACGTAAAGTTAGGCAAGAATGTTACCATTCGCGAGAATGTAATCATTGAGGGTAATGTTACTGTAGGTGATGACTGCATATTTGAGCCATTTTGTGTAGTACGTGGACCTACCACAATAGGTAAGGGAAATCACTTTTATCAGTTTTGCTCAATAGGTGAAGGTTGTCAGGATCTTAAGTATGCCGGGGAACCAACTACATTAACTATTGGTGATTACAACGTGATCCGTGAGCACTGCTCAATGCACAGAGGAACTGTGCAGGGTAGAGGTACAACAACAGTTGGATCAAATAATCTGTTTATGATTAATACTCATGTTGCTCATGACTGTTTAATTGGTGATCACTGTATCTTCTCAAATAATGCAACCTTAGCAGGCCACGTAACCATTGATGACTATGTGGTATTTGGAGGACTAGCTGCAATTCATCAGTTCGGAAGAGTAGGCTGTCACGCTATGGTCGGCGGCATGGCTGCTCTGAACATGGATGTTCCTCCTTATGTTATGGCTGCAGGTCACTATGCCAAGCCTTTTGGTATTAACAAAGTAGGTTTGCAGAGACGTGGTTTCTCAAAAGAGGCAATTTCAGCTATTTTCCAGGCTTATATGTTCCTGTACAAGAAAAGCCTTACTCTGGAAGAAGCTTTAGCTGAAATAGAAAAATTAGCACAGGAGCATAGTGAGGTGCAACCTCTGGTAGACTTCTTAAAGCAGGACGGTAGAGGAATCATTCGCTAATGCTGGCTAATGCAAATCCACATCTTTATGCTCTGATTGCAGGTGAACCTTCAGGTGACACTTTAGGGGCAGGTCTTATTATGGCCATAAAAAGAAGAGACCCTTTAGCCCAGTTCATCGGAATTGGAGGCCCTAAGATGATTCATCAGGGTCTTCGTTCATCTGCAAATATGGAAGATTTAGCTGTAATGGGACTTACAGAGGTTCTTCTGAAACTTCCAAAAATTTTAAAAATAAGATCTAAGTCTGTAAAGAATATCATTGAAGCTAAGCCTTGCATTTTTATAGGCATAGATTTACCAGACTTTAACCTGTATGTTGAAGAAAGGGTAAAGAAAGCCGGAATTCCAACTGTTCATTATGTCAGCCCATCAGTATGGGCCTGGAGGGAGAATCGAGTCAAACGGATTAAAAACAGTTGTGATGAGATTTTAGCCCTCTTGCCTTTTGAAAAGAACTGGTATGCTCAGAGAGGTATTCACTGTACCTATGTAGGACATACTCTTGCAAATTCAATCCCGCTCAATCTTTCTCAGACTCTGTGCAGGGAAAGGATAAACCTTTCAAAAACAAGTGTTGAACCTGTTAAAGGCAAAGTAATGGGAATTCTGCCAGGTTCCAGAAAAGGGATCATCACAAAGATGCTTCCTGTCTATGCTCATGCAGCAAGAATTATCAAGAAAAAACTTCCCGACACTGTTTTTATATGTACAGTGCCAAGCTACAAAAAGGCAACTTTAATCAAGGATCTTTGGCTTGAGGTCGCTCCTGATTTGTCTATAACAGTTTTTGTTGGAAATACTCAGGATGTTATTGCATCATCTGATGCTGTTCTTTTGACCTGTGGCACTATAGCACTTGAAACCATGCTTTTAAAGACTCCTTTTGCGGTAGCCTACAAAGTAAGTCCTGTTTCGGCTTTTATTGCAAGACGTTTGTTAAAAATTGATACATACTCACTGCCAAACCTTATTGCCGGAAGAAAAATAGTCAAAGAATTCATTCAGGAAGATTGCACAAGTTCGGCTTTAGCTGATGAAATGTATAAGCTTCTTATTTACGATAATATCCTTATGAAAAAAGAATTCGAGGATATTCATAAGAGCATGCGCTGCAATTCTGATGAATTGGCCTGTGATGCTGTGTTTAAAGTTATTAACAGAACTTATGAGGAAAATGTAATCCTGGAAAGTACCGCTCAAATAGAAAGTGCTGAGCTTGGTGAGGCAGAAAGCATTGATTCATCTTCTGTTGAGTCAAAGAATACAACTGATCAGACTCAGACATCATCTTTAGATGATAAGCTCAATTCTGCTGAAAATAAATCTGACAGTCAGTAAACAGATATTTTTATTCAACGAAACAAAAATGGCTAAAAATATAGTCTTTGAACCTTTTGTATATCCAGTTGATCCTTCGTTATTTAAAGTTTGCGGTGCTGATGAGGCAGGACGCGGACCACTGATGGGAAATGTTGTTGCAGCCTGTGTGGTATTAGATCGCAATAACCCTATTGAGGGCTTGAATGACTCAAAACAGCTGTCTGAAAAGAAAAGAGATGCTTTAGAACCTCTTATTAAAGAAAAAGCTCTGGCTTATGGTATTGGTCAGTGCACACCTGAAGAAATTGACAGAATGAACATTCTTAATGCATCACTTGAGGCAATGAAAAGAGCCTATGAGAACATGCTGTTAAAGTGTGATCTCATTTTGGTTGATGGTAATAAGATAATTAAGAATATTGATATACCCTGTCAGGCTGTAGTAAAGGGGGATGCCAGAGTAGCGGAGATTGCCGCAGCTTCAATACTTGCAAAAGTAGAGCGTGACCGGCAGATGTACGAACTGGACAGACAGTATCCTCAGTACCTTTTTGCAAAGCATAAGGGATATCCTACAAAACAACATTTAGAGCTTTTAGAAAAACTGCCAATTTTACCCTGCTACAGGAAAACATACGGCCCTGTAAGGAAAGTAATAGAAGCAAAAAATATAAAAAAACAAAATGAATCATTTGATTCATCTTCAGTAAATGAGTCTTTGCTGTAGTTTTTTTGTCTAAATTCAGCTTTTGTAGTAAAATTGAACGATTGACTAATAGGAAAACCTGTGAGGTTAAATCCAACGTGATGAATATTAATTATCTAGAATTCGAGCAGCCAATTGCAGATCTGCTAGCTCATATTGAAGAATTAAAAAGACTTAGTGCTGACTCAAGTTCGGGAGTTGATCTGACTTCAGAACTGAATCAGTTAGAGAAGAAGAATCTTGAATTAACCAAGAAGATCTTTTCCTCATTAAGTGACTGGCAGATTTCTCAGCTGTCAAGACATCCAATGCGTCCTTACACATTAGATTATATTCAGAGGATCTTTACTGATTTTCATGAACTTGCTGGTGATAGAGCGTTTGCAGATGATAAGGCTATCGTTGGTGGTTTAGCCCGCTTAAACGGCAGACCTGTAATGGTTATTGGTCACCAGAAAGGTCGTGATACTAAAGAGCGTACTCTTAGAAATTTCGGAATGCCGCGTCCAGAAGGATATCGTAAAGCAATGCGTTTAATGAAACTTGCTGAAAGATTCGGTATGCCTGTAATTACATTTATTGATACTCCTGGTGCATATCCAGGTGTTGGTGCTGAAGAGCGTTCCCAGGCCGGTGCCATTGCAGAGAGTTTAAAGTTGATGTCTGACCTGACAGTTCCAGTTGTTTGCACTGTGATCGGTGAAGGTGGTTCTGGTGGTGCTTTGGCTATCGGTGTAGGTGACAGAGTTAATATGCTTGAGTATTCAACCTATTCTGTAATTTCACCAGAAGGCTGTGCATCTATTTTATGGAAATCCGCTGATAAAGCTCCTCTTGCTGCTGAGGCTATGAACATTACAGCTCATCGTATTAAGGATTTAGGATTAATAGATAATGTTGTAAAAGAGCCACTTGGTGGAGCTCACCGTAATTACGATGAAATGGCAGAAAATCTGAAACAGCGTATTGAAACTGATTTGGCTGAATTGTCAGGTGTTTCTTCTGATAGGATCGTTGAACAGCGTTACTCTCGTTTAATGAAGTACGGATATTGCTAAAAGAAAAAGCTCTGCAGGTTGTAAACGAACTTGCAGATAAGATTATACATAATGTGGCACCATGCAGATTGGTTGTAGGCTTATCTGGTGGTGCTGATTCAACTTTAGCTTTAATTGTCGGAAAGGCAGTTACTGATAAAGACTCTCGCTATACACTTCTTGCTGTGCACTGCATACACGGTCTTGATGCAGATGATCCTGTCTGGCTTGCACATTGTCAGAAACTCTGTCAAAAAGTAGGAGTTTCTCTTGTGACTCCTAAGCTTCATATTGTATACGGAAACGGAAGATCTCCAGAGGAAGTTTCCAGAGCTGAACGGTACAATGCGTTATTTTCATATGCAAAAGATAATGGTGTACTGCTTTTAGGTCATCAGGCAGATGATCAGGTAGAGAACTTTTTACTCGCCTTAAAAAGAGGATCTGGCCCATATGGTTTATCGGGAATGAGTTTCTACATTAAGGATAACCGGGGAAGGATCTTAAGACCTTTACTAGAATATTCAAAGCATGACATCATAAGCATAATCGAAGCGTTAGGATATGATCATGTTTTTGATATCTCAAACACGTATCTTAAATTTGAAAGAAATTTCATGCGTCTGAAAGTGTTACCTCTTTTAAGGGAACGTTTTATCGGCATTGATGGATCAATTTTAAGAAGCGCAAGGCTCTGTTCCTATGAACATGATCTTGCAATGCGATACGCAAAAGACAAGTTTGATGTGGCTTTTGACAAAGAAAAAAGTTGCCTTGATATAAGTAAGTTTGATGTTAATGATACAGCTCTTGCAATCTGTATCATAAGATTATTTCTGAATGAAAAAACACTGATGCCTCCTGAGTACAATCAGGTAAGTGAGACGTTGAGATTGTGTCAATGTTCATCAGATCAGCATGGATCAGTTATTTTAGGAAATTATTCTGTAAGGCGCTTTAAAAATAATTTATATTTTGTACAAACAATAAAACTGCCTGAAAAGAATTGCTATCTCTTAAAAAAGGGGAATTCATTAAAGTTAGGAAGTTTTGAATATTCATTGCGAGTCAATTTTGCAAAAGATTCTGTTATTCTTGACTTCAACTATCCAGGAAGTCTGAAACTGAAACCAGTTACCCGTCGTCACAGTAGAGAAATTAAAAAGCTTTTTGGGGAGTATGAAATACCAACCTGGTTAAGAGGATCCCATCCATTAGTAAAAGACAGAGACAGTGAAAATGTCATTGCCTTTGGCTCTCTCTTTGTAACAGACTCTTTCCTTTCTGAAGAAAAAATATCACCACTTAAGATCATTTATATTCCGTAAAGCTATTCGTGGAGCTTCTTATTTATCAGAAAAAAAAGAGCCTGATGAACATCATGTCATCAGGCCTTTTAAGGAAATAAATAATGAAAAAGGTCACCAGTTTGAAAAATCTTAACTGATATACCTCTTAGATTAGTAGCTATTAGAAAAGTTCAAAATAAATTTAATTTTTTTGATGTCTTTTTATTGTGGCTTAAATTTTTTTTGATATCAAAAATTCTTTAAAAAATAAAAAAGAGCCCGATTAACATTTAGTTATCGGGCCTTTTGAGGAAAATATATAATGAAAAAAGTCACCAGCGTTGAAGAAATCTTAACTGATATACTCCTTAGAGTGCCTGACTCTAGAAAAGTTCAATTTTTTATTAATATTTTTAACGTTTATAAAATGCTATGAGAACTCTCTTTTTTAGTTATTTCTGTTCATCTTGAAAAAATTAAGTTGCAAACAAAAAAAGAGCCCGATTAACATTTAGTTATCGGGCCTTTTGAGGAAAATATATAATGAAAAAAGTCACCAGCGTTGAAGAAATCTTAACTGATATACCTCTTAGAGTGCCTGACTCTAGAAAAGTTCCATTTTTTTTTCTAAAAAATTTTTTACTTGTTTCAACTCTTTTTGTGATCTTCTGCAATTACGAAGATTGACAGGATACTGATTACAGATTACTAAAAGTTGTGGCGAGTTTAACTAATAGGCTACTGATATAAAGGTTATAACTGAACGTAGATCACAATTTTTTATTAATAATAATCATTACTCTTAGCGTAAAAATTTTTTCATTTTATTATTTTTACTTTTACTGTGATTGTATTTGCAGATCTATCTTTTAAGCGGTTTCTTTAGATTATGATCGTTTAAACTTACCAATAACAACTTAACCCCATTGATCTGTTACTTCTAGATATTTTCAGTTGAATTTAGAATGTTTCCTTTTTGTATCAAATTAATAAGATTTTTGATTTTGTTTTATGCCTTATGCAGTTCATCTTGTTATGCAGTTTCTTTAATTAATGTGTACTACTACAACGGAAATGACAATTTTATTAATTTGTACGCATCATTCTTAGGAAAACTATCCGAAAGATCTCCTTTAAATTTTAAATTCCATGATGCTGGAAACCAGTCAAAAGAGCAAGTAGAAGAAATCATCACAGATGTTTTTTCAGGTTCTCCTGCCATAGTTAATCTGGTTGATGTAAATGATGCTGATAAGGTTATTGAAGCTGCCAAAAGATCTGGCAGTAAAGTAATTTTTTTCAACAGACTTCCAAATGGATCTGTTTTATCAAGTTATGAAAACTGCTGGTATGTTGGAGCTAATTCTGAGCAGTCTGGTATGTATCTTGCTGATGTCATCGATGATTATTTAGCTCAGTTTAAAAATTATGACAAAAATAAAAACGGTCAGCTTGATATGGTCATTTTGCAAGGAGAAAAATTGCATCATGATACTATTACCAGAACAAATGTTACACTCAACCAATTAAATGAAAAAGGTTATTCTCTTAACGTTATTTCAAAAAATTTCGACAACTGGAATCGTTATAAAGCCAGAACGGATCTTTTAAATCAAATTAAGCATGTTGGTCTTAATAATATTGAAATTATTTTTGCCAATAATGATGCTATGGCTCTAGGAGCTCTTGATGCTCTAAAAACTTATGGCTATAACACCGACATATCAGACAGTGAGCACTTCATTCCAATTTTTGGAGTAGATGGTTTACCTGAAATGATAAAAGAGATAGATGCAGGACGCATTACAGCAACTCTTATCTCTGATTATTCAGCACTGGCTACAGTTTGCTATAAACTAGCAATATCAGATGCTGATACGGATGAGGAGGTGACAAGACTTGTCTGGTATAAAACAGAGGATCATAAAACTCTCATTCCATATATAAAGTATGCTTCTTTTAAAAACTACATGAAGCCAAAATATACTCTTCCACCATATCAGCACAGCTTTGCTTCCATATCACAAAAGTAAAAAAACCTAGCAAAGCTAGGTTTATTATGGGATGTAAAATTATATGTGGTTTCCACTTATATTACTTAGAGATAGCTTTTCTAAAAAAGTTCAAAATAATTTAGACAAAGAAAAAAAATACTTGATTAATTGTGTTTTTAAAGTTAGCATATACTAACACGAGTTAACCAAAACTAATTACTTTAGTTAGGCAAGCAAATGACTCGTTTGCATGTGTTCTAAAAGGTGGTACGCCTTTTCTTTTGCGGTTTTGAGAGATGTGCTCAAGACCGCTTTCTTTTTTTTGCTAAATCTTTATAAATAATTATTAAATGAAATTTAAGATCGAGCTTAACAACAAAATTATTCTGATTTTGGGCATAAAAAAAACCTCGCATTGCGAGGCTTTTTTATAAGCAGACAGAGACTAGTTCATAGCCTTGATAGAAGCAGCTAACTTGCTCTTATGACGAGCAACTTTGTTCTTATGAACCAGCCCCTTGCAAGCAGCACGATCTAAAACTGGCTCAGCAACTGCAAATGCATTTTTTGCAGCTTCTTTATCACCAGACTCAACAGCTTTTAAAACATTCTTGATTAAAGTGCGCATCTTTGAACGTGCAGCTACGTTATGCTGACGTGCTTTCTCGGAAATAACAACGCGCTTCTTTGCAGACTTAATATTAGGCACAAATAGCTCCTGAATTCTTAAACAATTGCCACTTTCCGTCATGATGTGGCACATAATCGCTGTATTCTAACAATTTTTTTTACAAAATTAAAGTAGAACTACATAATTTGCGCGTTATTTTACATCAGTTTTGTAAAACAACAACACTAAAGTAGAGTTTTCTTATTTAACTTTTTGTTTTTTAACTTTTTTATTCGTTGAAATTAAAACTGTTAAGAAAGGTGCTTTTAAGCTATAATTACTTATTCTATCGGCTTTAGAGCCTATGTGTTTTTAGAAAAATGTAATTTTAATTTAGGGATCCTAAATGCGTTTAATCCGTTGTTTGTCTGATTTTAAAGGTACCCCAAACGGTGTAGCTTTGGCTATCGGCAATTTTGACGGATTTCATAAAGGCCATCAAGCAGTTATTGAATGCATGAAAGAAAAAGCCAGAAAGCTTAATCTTGTTCCTGCAGTTATGATTTTTGAACCCCAACCGTTAGAATTCTTTTCTAAAGATAAGTCTCCAGCCCGTTTATATTCTTTGAGAGATAAGCTCCAGGCCTTAGAAGTAGCAGGAGTGAAGATTGTTTTTTGCATGAAGTTTAATGATTCATTTGCTTCGTTATCTGCAAAAGAATATGTTATCGATCTTCTGTACAGAAAACTTCAGGTAAAAAGTGTTACCGTAGGCTCTCTGTTTAATTTTGGAGAGGGGGGAAAGTACACTATTGAAGATCTGAAAAGAATAGGCTCTGATGTTGGAATGGAGGCAAGTGCTATAGATGGTGTTTCTCTAAACAACGAGCGAATTTCTAGCACTAAAATCCGTGAGTTTCTGTTTCATGGGCAGCTTGATCTGGCCAAAGAAGCTTTAGGTAGATATTATTCCATGTCTGGTATAGTTGTTCATGGAAATCAAATAGGTCGTAATATGGGGTTCCCTACTGCTAATGTGAACATTAACCGTAGGATTTCTCCTCTTAAAGGTGTTTACGCAGTAAAAGTTCTGATTAAAGTATCACTTTATGATGGAATGGCAAATGTAGGTTACAGGCCTACTGTAGTGGCAGGGCAGAACAAGGCGCTGCTTGAAGTAAATTTATTCAATTTTAAGCAGGATCTTTACGGAGAGAGCATTAGAGTGTTCTTTATCAGAAAGATCCGCGATGAAGTAAAGTTTTTAAATGTAGAAGTGTTACAGGAACAGCTTTTGTCTGACAAAAAAAAGGCTCAAGAGATCCTTGCAGAACACTCAAATGAAGAATTTTAAATTATTGTTTTTGGTAGATTGGAAAAAATGGCTGATTACAAAAGTACTTTAAACCTTCCTAATACCGCATTCCCAATGCGTGGTAATTTAGCTCAGCGTGAGCCTGGTATGTTACAGGATTGGGAGAAGCGTTGTCTTTACAAAAAAATTCGCACTGCAAGAGCAGGTGCAAATATGTTTATTCTGCATGATGGACCTCCATATGCAAACGGAAACATTCATATTGGACATTCAATTAACAAGGTTTTAAAGGATATTATTGTCAAATCAAAGACATTATCAGGTTTTGATTCTCCATATGTTCCTGGTTGGGATTGTCATGGTCTTCCAATTGAAGTAAAGGTTGAAAGCCTTATTGGCAAACCAGGTGTAAAGGTTGATGCTGCAACTTTCAGAAAAGAGTGTCGCAAGTACGCTCAAAGTCAGGTTGATGGTCAGAGAAAGGATTTTAAGCGTTTAGGTGTTCTAGGTGACTGGGATAATCCGTACCTGACCATGAATTACAAGACTGAAGCTGATACCCTAAGAGGACTTGGTAAGGTTATAGCAAATGGTCACTTTGTACGCGGTCTGAAACCTGTTTACTGGTGCATGGACTGTCAGTCTGCTCTGGCAGAGGCAGAAGTGGAATATGCTGACGTCAAGTCAGATTCTATCTATGTCCGCTTTGCAAGTACTGATGATGAAAAGGTCCTTTCAACCTTCAATGCTCAGGGTAAAGGCGAAGGTGCGATTTCCTGCGTAATATGGACTACAACTCCTTGGACACTGCCTGCCAACAGAGCAATCTGTATGAACGAACAGTTAAAGTACGTTCTGGTTCAGGTAAAGACTGAAAAGGGCGCAGAGCGTTTCATCATGGCAGCAGATCTTGTTGATACAGTGATGAAAGAATGCGGTATTGAAGAGTATTCTGTTTTAGGAGATGAGGTTTCAGGTAAGGCTTTAGAATTGCAGAAATTCCATCATCCGTTCCTAAACTTCGACGTTCCTGTAATTCTTGGCGCTCATGTAACTTTAGAAGCTGGTACCGGTTGCGTTCACACCGCAGGTGGACATGGTCTAGATGACTATAACGTATCAGTAAAATATGGTTTGGAGATTTACAATCCTGTAGGCCCAGATGGCTGCTTTAAAGATGATGTTGAGTACTTTGCTGGTCTGAATGTATTAAAGGCAAATCCTAATGTTATTGAAGTTCTAAAAGAAAAGGGCTCTTTAGTAAAGTTAAAGGTTATTTCTCACAGCTATCCTCACTGCTGGCGTCACAAGACTCCAGTGATCTTCAGAGCTACCCCACAGTGGTTTATTTCAATGGATGCCAAAGGATTACGTACCAGGGCATTGGAAGAGATCAAGAAAACAAAGTGGATCCCTGCCTGGGGACAGAACCGTATTGAGGCAATGGTTAAACAGCGTACCGACTGGTGTATTTCACGTCAGAGAACATGGGGTATGCCTTGTGCTGTTCTGATTAATAATGAAACTAACGAAATACATCCTGATACACCTGCAATTATTGAAAAGGTTGCTCAGGCTGTTGAAAAAGACGGTATTCAGGCTTGGTGGGATCTTAAAGTTGAAGATCTGATTGGAGCTGAAGAAGCAAAGCACTATCACAAAGATCCAAATACACTGGATGTCTGGTTTGACTCAGGCTCAACTCATTTTTCAGTTGTAGATCAGCGACCTGAGTTCAAGCATCACAGTGCAGATCTCTATCTTGAAGGATCCGATCAGCATCGTGGCTGGTTTATGTCCTCACTGATGCTGTCAGTTGCAACTAAGGACAGAGCTCCTTACAGACAGGTTCTAACTCACGGCTTTACTGTTGACGGACAGGGACGCAAGATGTCTAAGTCTTTAGGTAATGTGATTGCACCTCAGGAGATTATTGACAAGTTAGGCGCTGATGTCCTGCGTTTATGGATTGCTTCAAATGACTACACTGGCGACATGGCAGTGTCTCACGAAATCTTTAAGCGTTCTTCAGATGCTTACCGTCGTGTTCGTAATACAGTAAGATTCTTACTTGCAAACTTAAACGGTTTCAATCCAGAAACAGATAAGGTTGCATTTAAAGATATGGTTGAGTTGGATAAGTGGGCAGTTTCATTAACCTCAAAGACTCAGAAAGAATTATTAAAATGCTACGAAGAGTATGATTTCCATAAGGTAGTTCAGATCTTAATGAACTTCTGTTCAATTGAGTTGGGGTCATTCTATTTGGACATCATCAAGGACCGTCAGTACACAGCCAAGGCTGACAGTGCTGCACGTCGCTCATGTCAGACCGCTTTATTTGTAATTGCTGAAGCTCTGATCCGCTGGATTGCACCAATCCTGTCATTCACTGCTCAGGAAGCATGGGAAGCAATGCCTGGTAAGAGGGATGAATTTGTTTTCACCTCAACCTGGTATGATGATTTACATGAAATCGATGAGTCTTCAGAATTCAATTCTGAATACTGGCAGAGAATGTTAAACTTCAGAAATGAGGCTAACAAGGCAATTGAAACTGCACGTAACAATGGTGTAATCGGTGGTTCCTTAGAGGCTGAGCTTAAGATCTATACAAAAGGTCAGCTGTTAGAGGATTTGAAGAAGATAGAATCAGAGCTATGCTTTGTTCTGATAACCTCCAAGGCAGTTGTCTCTGACGAAAATGCCCCAGCTGATGCATTCAAGTCAGAAATTCTTGATTGCTCATTTACCGTTGAAAAATCCAAAGCCAAGAAGTGTGAGCGCTGCTGGCACTATGAGGAGAGTGTGGATTCTGATCCAGAGTTCCCTGGTTTATGTAAGCGCTGCGTTCAGAATGTCAAGTCAACTGGTGAAATCAGACATTTTGCATAAAGTTACGTTATGTCATTTGTAGTAAAAAATAATGGAAGCAGGTTCCTGTTATGGAGCTTGCTTGTGGTTGTTCTGGATCAGCTTACAAAATACATAGTTGTCAGTACTATCCCTGTAAACTCTATTGGTTACAGGGTAGCTTCCTTTTTTGACATTATTCATGTTCACAATGAAGGTGCTGCTTTTAGTTTTTTAGCATCAGGCGGTGGCTGGCAAAGGTATTTCTTTATGCTGATAGCTGTAGCTATCAGTGTTGCTCTGTTAATTGCACTGTTGCGCACTCACAGAGAGAAAAAATGGACTTGCCTTGCTATTTCTCTGGTTATAGGTGGTGCAGTAGGAAACCTTATCGACAGAGTCTGTCTGTCTTATGTTGTGGATTTTTTATTGTTTTACATAAAAACAGACACCTTCTCATACTACTATCCTGCATTTAATGTAGCTGATATTGCAGTGTGCTGTGGTGCTGGACTACTCATTATCATCGGCTTCTTTGGTAAAGAAAATAAAGACAGTAAAGAGAGTGGTAAATAGAGTAATAGTATGTCATTTCAATTGAAAATAGCCAAAGCTAGGGGCATGTGTGCCGGAGTCGAACGAGCTATAAGTGTAGTTCAGAAGGCTATAGAGCTTTACGGAAAAAATAATGTCTGGGTTCTGCATGAGGTTGTTCACAACAAACATGTTGTAGATGACTTAAAAAATGCAGGAGCTCAGTTTGTTGAGTCTCTTGACAGTGTCCCTCCAAAAGCAGTACTTATTTTTTCTGCTCATGGAGTCGGCATTAAAACTGAAAATGAGGCTAAGGCATTAGGTGCCAAAGTAATTGACGCCACATGTCCTGTGGTAAATGCTATTCATAAGAAAATGAATAGAGCTGGCAACAACAATCAGGATGCTGTTGTTATTGGTCACAAGGGGCATCAGGAAGTAGTTGGCACTATCGGACAGTACACAGGGGCTCCTGATAAGGTTCATGTAGTAAATTCAATTGATGATATTGAACTTTTAACAATCGACGGTGACAATGCTATTTTTGCAACTCAGACCACCTTGAGTGTGGATGAGACTCGTCAAATTGTAGATGCACTGAAGAAAAAATATCCAAAAATACTCGGCCCTAAGGCTGATGATACCTGCAGAGCAACTCAGGTTCGACAGAACGCGGTTCGTGACTTAGCAAAAGTCTGTGATCTCGTGTTAATTGCAGGCAGTTCTAATTCCTCAAATTCTAACCGACTCAAAGAAGTTGCACAAAGTGAAGGAACTAATGCTTATTTAATTGATGACAGTTCTATGATAAAACTTGAGTGGTTTGAGAACGTAAAATCAGTTGGCATCAGTGCCGGAGCTTCAGCTCCTGAGTATGTCGTGTCTGAAATTGTTGAGTTTTTACTGGCTCACGGCGCAGTCAATGTTGAAGAATTTGGCTGTGATTTAAAAGAAAAAAGCTTCCCTTTACCAAGAGAAGTAAGTATTTAAACCTTAAAGGTAAGATAATACCTGGCTTTTATTTGGCCATTTGAGTACTTTAAGGAGACACAAGTGAAAGACTCTTCTAAATGCCTGCACGCAGGCTATACACCTAAAAACGCCGGTCCACGCGTGATGCCAATTGTTCAGAGCACAACATTCCGCTTTGACAGTACCAAAGCTATTGCAGATCTTTTCGATTTGAAAACTGCAGACTATTTCTATACACGACTTGGTAATCCAACCTGCGGTCATGTTGAAGAAAAAATTGCTGCTCTAGAAGGCGGTGTTGGAGCTATGCTAACCTCTTCAGGTCAGGCTGCAACCCTTACCGCAATTCTTACTATAGCTAAAGCCGGAGATCATATACTGTGCAGTTCCACTGTATATGGAGGAACCTTCAATTTAATGGCTGTAACTTTCAAAAGAATGGGCATTGATGTTACTTTCTTTGAACAGTCAGAGTCAGATGAAGAAATCGAAGCAAAAATCCGCGATAACACCAAGGCTGTGTTCGGTGAAACCATTGCAAATCCTGCTTTAACCATTTTCGATATTGAAAGATTTGCTGAATTAGCCCACAAACATAACCTTCCACTGATTGTTGATAACACCTTTGCTACTCCTTGTCTATGCAAACCTTTTGAGTTTGGTGCGGATATTGTAGTTCATTCAACCACAAAATATTTAGATGGTCATGCTGTACAGGTTGGCGGATGTGTGGTTGATAGCGGTAATTTTGACTGGGCATCATCAGGCAGATTTCCTGAGTTTACAACTCCTGATGAATCCTATCACGGACTTATTTATACACAGACATTTGGAAAGGCTGCTTTCATCGTAAAAGCAAGAGTACAGATCATGCGTGATTTAGGTGTATGTCAGACTGCTCAGGGAGCTTTCTACCTGAATCTTGGAATAGAAACTCTTCCTTTGAGAATAGTAAAGCACTCAGAGAATGCTTTAGCTGTAGCCAAGCATTTAGAGTCACATCCAAAGATTGAAAAGGTGATTTATCCAGGCCTGGAGTCAAACCCTGATTATAAACTGGGAAAGAAATACCTGAAGGATGGTTTGTGCTCAGGTGTATTATCTCTTGTAATTAAAGGTGGCAGAGAAGCAGGTGCCAAGTTTATTGATAATGTAGTAATGGCATCTCCAGAAGTACACGTAGCAGATATCAGAACCTGTTTACTGCATCCTGCAACATCAACTCACAGACAGCTGACTGATGCCCAGTTAATTGAGTGCGGCATTACTCCAGGTCTTGTTCGTTTGTCAGTTGGACTTGAAGATCTTGAGGATATCATTGCAGATCTTGATGCTGCACTGGCTAAAGTTTAGCCGTTTAAATTTTTGAAATTAACTTAGTTAATCTCAATATAGGTGGAGACTTTTTTGTCTCCACTTTCGATTACAAATTCTCCTACCTTTATACCAAGTTTTGAAAGGTCATAAATTCTAATCTGACCAACTATCTCGTTACCGCATTTTAAGACTCGTCTTTTGGACACTTCATCTGTACCTAGTTTTATTCGATTGATACTGACCTTTATAGGTGTTCCGTAACCTAGTACATAAACTGAAACAGATGAGGTATATACCCTTCTGATACCGACTGCCAGCACTTTTTCAACATTTCTGACCTTAAGCTTATTATATCGTGAGCACAGGTAATTATCGGTCTCCGCAGGGGCAGAGAAAGAGAACAATAAAGAAAGCGTAAAAAGAAAAGTTAATACGTATTTTTTCATTAGTATCACAGAGTCTACAATCAGTGTCTTTAATAAACAAAAGCCTCAGAAACCTTAGAGGTAACTGAGGCTTTATTTAGATTCTAATCAAAAAGTTAGAGATTTTCCATTTCTTTTAGCTGAGCCTGAACTTTAGCAAGCTGTGTCTTATTAAGTTCAAGTTGAGCCTTTGCGCCATCGATGATCTTTGCTGGTGCCTTAGAAACGAAAGCTTCGTTGGACAGCTTGCTCTCACCAGATCTGATATTGCCTTCCAGCTTAGAAATCATAGTTTTCAGTCGCTTGATTTCCTCGTCCTTGTTAACAACATCTTTCATGGCAAGTAAGATTTCTGCGTTACCCATAGGTTTTGCAACGCAAGGAGGCAAATCCTCATCTGCATCTACAAACTTAACAGGCTCGATGTTTGCCAAATCCTTCATGAAGATAAAGTTTGTCTGTGCACAAGCCTTTTCCGCTTCTGATGCACCACGCATCATAGGAGCAAGAGTAACTGAAGGAGCAACTTTCATTTCAGCTCTCAGGTTACGGACTGTAGTTGCAAAGTCCTTGATGAATGCAATGCCACTTTCTGCATCGGTATCTGTATCGAAATCGGAAGCTACAGGGTATGGAGCATTAATGATAGTCTTATCCTGATTTAACTTGCCAACCATTGGAGCAGTCTGCTGCCAGATGGTTTCAGTTAAGAATGGCATTACAGGGTGAGCTAGTCTCATTACAGCTTCTAAAATTTCAACCAGAGTGTATGCTGTAGCATTTTTCTGAGCTTCAGTTGCTGTATCTGATTTTAGGATAGCTTTTGTGAACTCAAGGTACCAGTCACAGTACTCATTCCATATGAACTCATAGATGTTTGTTGCTACCTGATCAAATCTGAATGCATTGATTGATGCGGTAACATCCTCAATTGCCGTTTTCATCTTTGAACGTATAAACTTGTCTGCCAGAGATAAATCGGAAACTGCAGGTTTTGTAAGTTTCATCTCTCCGACATTCATAAGTACGAATCTTGAAGCGTTCCAGATCTTGTTACAGAAGTTTCTGTAACCGTCAAGACGTTTCATATCCCAGTTGATGTCACGGCCATTTGAAGCCAGGGCACAGAGGGTAAAACGCAATGCATCTGTTCCGTGAGGTGCAATTCCGTCAGGGAACTGTTTTGCTGTACGCTTTGCGATCTTTTCTGCCATCTGAGGCTGCATCATATTGGCAGTACGCTTCTGTATTAGGGTATCTCTGTCAATACCGTCAATCATATCTAAAGGATCAAGAACATTACCTTTAGATTTTGACATTTTGTTACCTTCCTCATCTCTGATAAGTCCGGTTACATAAACTGTCTTGAATGGAACCTGTGGATTACCGTTCTCGTCTTTCATGAAGTGCATTGTCATCATGATCATGCGGGCAACCCAGAAGAAGATGATATCAAATCCTGTTACAAGAGCAGATGTTGGATGGAACATCTTTAACTCTTTAGTGTTGTCAGGCCATCCTAAGGTAGAGAAAGTCCATAAGGCAGAAGAGAACCAGGTGTCTAAAACATCAGGATCTCTTGTCAGTTTAACTTCAGCTGACAGTTTGTATTTGGAGCGAACTTCTTCTTCACTGCGTGCAACATAGACCTTTCCGTTATCATCATACCAGGCTGGTATTCTGTGACCCCACCAAAGCTGACGTGAAATACACCAGTCCTGAAGATCATTCATCCATGAATAGTACATATTGGTGTACTGAGCTGGTACAAATTTGATTCTGCCGTCTTTTACAGCTTCTACTGCAGGTTTCCCTAATACACTGGCACGGACGTACCACTGATCTGTCAGCATAGGCTCAATTGGTACTCCGCCACGGTCACCAAAAGGCTGTGACAGGTTGTGATCTTCAATATGATCTAAAAGCCCAAGAGCTTTTAAATCCTCAACAATCTTTTCACGTGCCTCAAATCTGTCCAATCCTCTGTAAGCCTCAGGAATATAGTCTGAAACTTTATCTGTAGGTATGCCGTCAGTATCAAAAACTTCTGCTTCATCTCTGATATGAGCGTCCTCAGTTAGGATGTTCAGCATAGGTAGTTTCTGTCTCTTGCCTACAGCATAGTCATTAAAATCATGAGCAGGTGTTATCTTTACACAACCTGTACCTGTAGTCATATCTGCGTGAATATCAGCCACAACAGGGATCTTTCTTCCGACTAAAGGTAACTCAAGGAATTTTCCAACAATAGATTTAAATCTCTCGTCTGAAGGGTTAACTGCAACAGCACTGTCTCCAAGCAGTGTCTCAGGTCTTGTGGTTGCAATTAAAACGTAATCCTTACCGTCGCTTGTTTTAACCCCGTCAGCTAGCATGTATTTGATGTACCACATGTAGCCTTTAACGTCTTTGTTTTCAACTTCAAGATCAGAAATAGCTGTACGCAGTTTTGGATCCCAGTTAACCAGTCTCTTTCCGCGATAGATTAAATCCTCATCATAAAGTCTTACAAAAACTTCCAAGACAGCTTTAGAAAGTCCCTCATCCATGGTGAATCTTTCACGTGTCCAGTCAACAGAAGCTCCTAAACGTCTCATCTGACGTGTAATTGTTCCGCCTGACTGCTCCTTCCACTTCCAGATCCTTTCAATGAACTTTTCACGTCCCAAATCATGTCTTGTTAAATTTTCTTCTTTAGCCAGTTTTCTTTCAACAACCATCTGTGTAGCGATACCGGCATGGTCAGTTCCACACTGCCATAAAGTGTTGTCACCTTTCATTCTGTGATATCTGATAAGGGTATCCATGATGGTCTGCTGGAAAGCATGTCCCATGTGCAGAGAACCTGTTACATTAGGTGGAGGCAATGCAATTGAGTAGGAATCTTTTGATTCATCATAATTAGGTTTAAAAAAGCCCTCTTTTTCCCATTTCTGGTAAGTTGAGCTTTCAAAATTTTCTGGGGTATAGGTCTTTTCCATATCCATAGTAAAAATGCCTTGAATTCTTTTTATAATTGCAAAAAATTTTGATTATTTTAACACTTTTTGAGATATCTCTCATCTTAACAGATGAGTAAAATTTATTCTCTTTGAAAGAATTTTTAGATCAAGGAAATTTTGATCTGTTTTTTTTCTTTTCAAAAAATTTCTGAAAAAAGATATTTTTTTTGAGCTGTGACCTACAAAAATTATAAGCTGTATTCGATAAAAACAACAGTTAGGTTACAATATATCAGAGTTGCGTGTGTGAATAAAAAAGTTGCCAATGAAAAAAAACTTAGCTAAATACTATAAAAAATTTGTTTTCTTGGGAGCATTGTTGCTCACGAGTGCTATTTTTTTACTTGCAACTTTGTATTTGAGTGGCACCTTCGTAAAAGTTGTTGATGAAAAGAATCATGCCATTGGAGTTGAAAGAATGATTAACCTTTCAAATGAGATGGTAAAGGATTATGACATCATATTCCAGCACACCAATAAATTAGCTTCCTATATTGAATCTCACCCTAACGATTCCCTTAAGGAGATGGAAAATTTTGTCAAAACCGTGCTGATGCCTCGCGATTTGACTTCATTTTTCAACAGAAAAAATACTGATTTCGTGTTTGCGTACGTTATCGCTCCTGATGATATGATTTCAGTGACTTATCCTGTAAGCAAGACCAATTCTCCTGACATTGCATTTTTTAACGACCAAAATTCAGAATACTACTTAAAACTTGCCAAGAACAATCCTGGAGATGTAGTGGTTCAGGGACCACTGATCTCTCCTAGAAACCACCAGGTGCTGGTATATAATCGTCAGGCTGTGTACGTTGATGGCAAATATTGGGGATATGTAGGATTATGCGCTGATTTCTATAAATTCCTCGAGTGTGTCCGCTTAAATGTTGAGGATGAGCTGTTCGTATACGGAATAAGATCATCTGTATTTAAAGGTACAAAAGATTTTATATGGGGAGATAACAAGCTCTTTAAACGAAAAAGTAGTAATACCAGACAGAAGTCGCTGTTTTTTGGTAAACAGCGCTGGGATCTTGCGTTAAAGGTAAAAGAAGGTAATTTTGCAGGAAGATATTTCCATCTATTCTACGCTGTGATGTTCTCCTTATATATACTCACATTAGTTGTTGTGATGTTCTTTGTAAAAACAGCGTTCTCTCTGGCTTCTGTGAGAACTTATGATGTGCTTACAGGCACTATTAACCATGATATTTTTACTGAAGTCGTAAATAAGAATTTGTTAGAGAGAGACGCTGAGTTTGGAATTATCATTGTTGAATTGATCCACTTTAAGCAGGTCAACAATATCTTTGGTTATAAAATAGGTGATGAGCTTTTAGTAGAGATTACGAAGAGACTGCGTTCTGTGATCGGATATAACGACAGGATCTGTAGAATGGGAGCTGAATTCTTTATCTTTTTGGACAACATTAAGAGTGCAGTCGATGTTGAAAAGATATGCTCCGATATAAAATCAGAAATGAGCACTACTCTTTATGCTAACAACTATGCTGTAAAACAGTCAGTAATCTTGGGTTACTCAAATTCAATTGAAGATGGACGTGATCTTAAAGCATTACTGCACAGGGCAAATGAAGTTCTTGATTCAAATCACGATAAGTACTTCAGAAACTGTGAAAAGGACAAACTGTAGAATCAGTTTTGTTGATATTTATAGCTCAATGTATGTTCACCTATAAGATATGAGATAATTTTAATTGTAGATGACTAAAGTCAAAATTATCATCTATAATCTAGTTCATGAGTCAGTTAAATTCAAATAAAAAGAACAGCAGTGCTCTTATGCACTATCGTCGCCTGTTGTTGATTTGTCTAGCTTTAATAGTTGTGACAATAGGCGGTTTTGGCATTGTAGTATACTTGTCAATAAATTCATTTCAAAAGTCTCCTGTCATCTATAAGGAACAGCTTTATTCATTAAAAAACGGTGATAATGCATCAACTGTTTTGAATGCGTTTATAACAAATCCTATTGAAAAGCAGATTGACCATATGTATCTGCGTTTCCATAAGGAGTATTCAGCTGTACAGAAAGGTCAGTACCTTGTGGATGGTAAAAAAAGCCTTTTAGATATCTTAAAAGACATGGTTGCCGGTAATGTGGTCGAGAAGATATATCCTACGTTTACTGTTGTTGAGGGGACCAATTTATCAAAGATCTTAAATAACATCAGTAAACGTAAGGTCGATGACAAGAAATTTTATTCTCTCATTAAAGATCATAAAAAGTTTATGCAAGATGTCTTTTCAGATCAGCCTGAGCTTTTAGATTTTATAGGTGGACCTAAGGATAATTTTGAGGGGTTTGTAGCTCCAGCTACCTATCCAATGTACGAAAAGTCACCATTGTATAACCTGTTTAAAAGAGGAATGATAAATCAGGTTAAGCTACTGAAAAAAGAGTGGGAAAACAGAGAGCCCAATGATTTTGTATCTACCCCTTATGAAGCCCTGATCCTTGCGTCTTTGATAGAAAGAGAAACATTTTTGGATGAGGAACGCAGTAAAGTTTCATCTGTATTTAAGAACAGATTGCAAAATCAGATGCGCCTGCAAACAGATCCTTCTGTGATGTACGGAGTAAGCCGCAATTTCTCAGGCAAGCTTACAAAAAAACATTTGAAAGCAGATACCCCTTATAACACCTATACAAGAACAGGACTTCCTCCTACACCTATTTGTATGCCTCAGGAGAAATCTATTCATGCAGCTTTACATCCTGAAGACTCAAATTCTTTGTATTTTGTTGCAAAAGGTGTTTCGCCAAAAGAAGGGCATTCTTTTAGCAGTACATTAGATGAGCATAACAGAGCTGTAAAGGCATATAGAAAGAAGGTTTATGAGTATTTAAAACAGCAGAAAATCTCTGATTCCAGTCAGGATGAGCTGATAGAAGCAGAGAATGAAGAGCAGAATAAAAACTCTTCAATCAAAAGAAATTCTGAAAATAAAGTTAAGGAAGATGTAAAAGAAAAAAACAATGGTGAAAATAAGGATCTTAAAAAAGCATCTTCAGAGACTGTGCGGAAAAAATCAGAAGAATTAAATGCAGAAGATTCAAAAACAAATGATTCTAAGTCTTCCCATAATGAGCAGAAGACCATAGTTTCCCAGAGTAAAACAGCTGTTAACATAAACGACGTGAAAAAACAGCAATCACATAAAACAGAATCATCCATGAAAGTTGATGCTGAAAGCCCTAGAACCGATTCAGAAAATAATTCTAAGGATCTTTTACAGAACAGTGTGAATAAGAAAGTATCCGATAAGAATACTGTTACTAAAAAAGATGGTGGCAAAGACGACAAAATGACTAAAATTCGACAAATTCAAAAGGATGCTTTCAAAAAGGAATCTCCTACCATTGCTGAGAAAAAAAAGAATGAAGTTATAATAAGAGTCGACTAGCTAATCAAACTAGGTATTCTACACAAGCTCTTTGTCCTAATATTATTATTTATTAAAAAAATTGCTATTTAGAAAATAAAGATGAAAAAAGGTCTATTTATTACACTGGAAGGAACTGAAGGTTCTGGAAAATCTACTCAGATTGCAGTTATTAAATCTTATATGGAATCAAAAGGTCACAGGGTAGCATGCTTGAGAGAACCTGGTGGAACACCTATCGCTGAGGATATTAGAGCTCTTTTAAAGGCTCCAAGGAAAGATGATATCATGTGCGACAAGACAGAACTTCTTTTGATGTATGCAGCAAGGGCTCAGCTTGTAGATACTGTAATTAAGCCTTTATTAGAAAAGGGAACCGATGTCGTATGTGATCGCCATGATTTATCTACTGTTGCCTATCAGGGTGGTGGAAGAGGTTTGAATATGGAGGATATCAATGCGATTAGAAAAGTGGTTTTGGGAAATTTTAGGCCAGATTTGACTATTGTTATTGATGTAGATCCCAAGCTTGGAATGCAAAGAGCAAGAAATCGCGGTGAGCTTGATAGGTTTGAATTGTCTCAAATTGATTTCTTCGAACGGGTACGTAAAACTTATCTTGAATATGCAAAATCTCATAAAGAATTCGTTGCAGTTGTCGATGGCCACCAAGAAATTTCTGCTGTAAGTCAGGATGTGATAGCCTGTTTGGATAAATTAAATGCTTGATAATTGGTTAAGATCATCGTTTTACACTTTTTCTAATTCTCTAGAACAGGGCAGAGTTCCACACTCGCTTATCATTGCCGGCAATCCAAATTTGGGAAGCGCAAGACTTGCCATTGAATGTGCAAAACTTTATCTGTGCCATAATCGTCACGAAGAAAACTACTGTAATTCCTGCAAATCATGTCTGCAGTTTAATGAACTAGGATCTGGTTCACACCCTGATTTTATATCGCTGTTAAGTTCAACTACCGAAGAAAACGATAAAAACGAAGATTTGACACACTCTTTTCGTGATCTCATTGTAAATATGGAGGGAGTCTTCTCTCCTGAAGAGTTTCTTCAGGCTGATGAAAATAAAAGTATTAATTTTTCAAGAAGTGTTAGAGTTGATGGAATTCGTAAATTAAGTGAGTGGATCGCACAAGGCTCAGTCTTTTCGCATGGTAAAGTTGCTGTAATTTCAAATGCTCACACAATGCTTGAATCAGCCTCTAATGCACTCTTAAAGACATTTGAGGAGCCTCCTGCAGATACTATGATTATTCTGCTTACAAAAGCTTTTGAAGATCTTCCTCCGACTTTGCTTTCAAGAGCAACAAAAATTCAGATCCCTTCTGTGAAAGTAGAGGATTCTTTAGAGTATTTAAAGCATAGAGTTGTCGATGATTTTGATGAAAATAGGGCAAAAACAGCATTGTCTTTAGCAGATGGCTCTCCTGCAGGGGCCTTACAGATTTATTATTCTAAAAAGGATATAGAGGCAAGAGAGGTTGTTCAGAAACTTGAGGCTACAATTTCATGCAATGATCCTCGTTCAGCTAGCATAAGTGAAAATGAGCTTGTGTCATTATTAACTTCCGTTTCACCTTTTGAGTGTGCTCATATTTTGCAAAAGTTTGTTACAGAACTGCTAAAATATAAGGCAGGATGTCAGCCTTCTGAATTGGTACTCTTAGCCGGAATTGATTTGTCCGCTTTGTGCAGATTGCCTGCAACCCACTTATTTGAAGCATTCAATGATCTTAAGTATATTCGTGCTGACGAAAAATTGATCCCCAGCAAAGCTCCGATAGCACTGGTTAAAGCATGGATCCATGCTTTAAAGCAAAATGGTAATTAAAAGATAGCTCTGCTTTGTGTGGTTACAATGCTAGTTTCAAGATTAGTAAATAAGGTAAATAGTTTTGATTTTAACCAGATACATTTTTAAAGACATTCTAAAAGTTCAGGTAGTATGCTTTGTCGTGCTTTTTATGGTATTTTTGTGTCAAACTGTGATAAAGATGCTAGGGCAGGCATCGTCAGGGTCAGTACCTGTGAATATTGTATCGGAACTTGTACTGTATTCTATGCCTTCTGTCGGATTCATTTTACTTCCTATGACTCTGTATGTAGGTATTATTGTCTCCTTATCAAGAATGTCTTCTGATTCAGAAATGGTGGTTATGAAATCTATTGGTATTTCCGGTGCCACCTTTATGAAGATTGGCATGCTGTTAGCTTTCATTACCTCAATTTTAACTGCGGTAAACTGCTTATATCTGATGCCTAAAGCAACCTATGAACAGAAGGTTCTGAGTAACAACACTCAAAATAATCCTAGTTATATGCCGATTGAAAGCGGTAAGTTTTCAGATTTCGGTGATTACACCATTTATATTCAGACTGTTAACGGTGGTGACAAAAAAGACAAGTCACTCGAACAAGTAGTAGTTATTAAAAATCTCAATTCTGTAGTGGCTCAAAACAAAGAGACTGTATTTAATGTAGCAAAAAAAGGTTCCATACGTACAGATGAAGATGGGGTAAGGTGGCTGACTTTAGGAGAAGGAAACCTCTACCAGCCAAGTGGTAAAGATAGTTCTTTGAAAAAGACAAGCTATGATACCTTGTCCATTCCTGTACCTTCAGATAAAAACAACGCATTATTAAAGCCTGATGTTCTTCAGGGCATTTCTACATCAGATTTAATTGCATCAGAGAAAGTTAAGGCTAAAGTTGAACTTCAGTGGAGAATAGCTCCTGTTTTGGGGTGTTTTATTTTTTCTCTTTTAGCGATTCCTCTTTCGATGATTAATCCTCGTCAGGGTAAGTTTGCTCGTCTGGGACCAGCAATTTTACTGTTTGTAAGCTATTATCTGGCGTTATTGTCAATCAGAAACCTATTAAATTCAGAGAAAATTCCTCTGTATCCTGGAATGTACATTGTACCTGTAATTTACCTTCTATTTGTAGCAGTTCCTTTGAACATTGACATGAAGAAAAGAGTAAAAAGAAAAAAATCTAATATTGTTGTAAAGACTGAAAAGAACTAACTGATGAAATTTAACAAAAAAATGCAGCGTAAGCTACATTTTTGGGGGAAGTAATGTCGAAATTTTTAATCATTTCTGTAAGCATATGACATTAGATTAGGATGATTTTCTCTGTATTCCCTTGGAGAAACACCAACAAATCTTTTGAAGAGCTTTGTAAAGTAACAAGGATCCTTAAATCCGCATCTTTTGGCTACTTCATTGACACTGTCTAGTGTAGTAGTAAGTTCTATGGCAGCAACTTCTGTTCTGAATTTATTGAGATATTCCATTGGTCTGTAGCTTGTAAGCTCTTTGAAAAATTTACAGAAATATTTTTCTGATAATTCAACGGATTTTGCCATATCCTCAAGTGAGATATCATTTGTGTAGTTATCAAAAATATATCTAAAGACGTTATTTGCTTTTGTGAAGTGTTTATAAAATCTGCCTGCAACCTCATTGTCGTAGAGTGTGTAATCATTTTTTTCAACAACAAGGGCAATAAGGTTAGTTAGTTTTCCTACGAGCCTGATGCTGGCGCACAAATCATCATCTTTTACATGACTGAAAATATCTTCGATAGCGTCAGTCATCTCTTTATCTTGTTCTTTTGTGAAAAATGTCTTTATCTCAAGCTGATGAGTAACAATCATTTTTATAATTGAATAATGAGACATTGAAAGATCATAAATATCTCTGAAATTAAATGTAACTGACTCATACTCAGTATCCTCAGAGCAAGGCTGACATGCATGTACAGCATTTGCTCCTACAAGACCGCAGTCACCTTCATTTAAAGTAATGAGATGTGAATTTACAGAAATCGTAACACTCCCTTTTATCACTCTGAACAGCTGCTGTTCTTCGTGGTAATGAAATGGGACCACAAAAAAGTCATCAGTCCTATCATAATGATAGTATTCGAAAGGAAAGTTAATAGTTCTTTCTCTAACTGGTATTGGATAATTTGTCTTCATAATCTTTTTTAACAAATATTCTTTATATATTTTTATATAAAGCCTTTCTAGAATGTTTCGATAAATTAGGCTCAAAAATCTGAGCAAAACAACGAAAAACTAGATCCTAAACTTATTCTTATAATAATTTTATCATGAAATAATAATACACGATATATATAATTCATCAATTAAAATAGGCTATTTAAAAATAATGATGTGCTTACAGTCATTATGTTATCAGTAGATGAAGCATAAAATAATGATATGATAGCCGTTTTATCAAAAAAAATAAAAATGTCATGCTTAAATTTTATCTTTTAATAAAGTAATGTTACCGTTTCTTTTTTTTCTTTTCAAAAGTGATTCGGTTGCTTTACGAGCTAAGTGTTTTTTACCATCGTATGATAAAATGTGACGAGTTGAATGGAGTATAAAATCTATGTACGGAATTCTGGACAGATATGTAGGTAAAAATATTATTTTGTCAGTGCTGCTGGTTACACTGTGCATGACACTGTTCGCAGGCCTTATTACTTTTATTGATGCGCTTCGTTATATAGGTCGTGGATCCATTGACTTTATGTTTGTGATCCAATTTGTGATGTATAAAATCCCAGGTATTTGTGTTACCTTTTTCCCTGTGTCAATTCTTATTGGCGGCGTTGTCGGACTAGGTATGATGGCAAGAAATTCTGAAATTATCATTCTGCAGTCAATTGGCCTGTCAAAGCTGAATATAGGTGTATCTTGTGTAAAAAGTTTAATACCGTTAATTATCGTTATCTTATGCATTGGAGAATTTATTGCTCCTAGACTTGAGAAAATCGCTGAAGAGAATTATGACAAGGCCTCATCGAATCTTGGTGTGACATTTACAACTAAGGGATCCTGGATTAAAGAAGAAAACAACTACATTGGCATTTTAAGTATTATTAACGGTAATATGCTAACAGGTGTTGTTCGTTATGAGACAGATGGAAATAAATTGAAATCATACAGCCGCGCTCATATTGGTAAATACGAGAAAGACGACTGGGTAATGTACGATGTCAACAAGGTAACCATAAATGATGAAGGTATTGTTCATGAGCATATCGATAAACAGATCTGGAAAATAGGCATTAACTTAAAGAGAATAGAAGTATTAAGTGATGTTTCAGAAAATTTATCAGTATTTCAGCTTTATGACTACATTAACTACATTGAGCACAATGACGTAGATTCATCTCGCTATCGTCTTGTCTTATACAATAAATTTATGTCTCCAATGGTAATGCTGGTTATGCTTCTTCTTGCTTTATCAACTATTTTTGGTCCGCTACGTTCTATGAATATGGGCACCAGAATTCTGTCAGGTATTTCTCTGGGTTTTGGATACTACGTTCTAAATCAGATTGTAGCCCCTTTCTCAATTGTGTATGGTGTGCCACCAATCGTGGGAGCGTCATTTGCAACTATTATTTTTGCAGGACTTGCAATTTACCTTTTGAACAGAAAATCATAGAAATTGAGCTTTGACAAAGTAATCGACTCTCTATATAATGTGTCCATTCTGTGCCGAAGTGGCGGAATTGGTAGACGCAGCGGATTCAAAATCCGCCGCCCTTAAAAGCGTGTGGGTTCGAGTCCCACCTCCGGCACCATGAATTCATCTCATAAAATTTCTAACTTGCCCCAAAATACCAACTCAATTCAATTTTTACAGGATTGTCTAGTAGTTGCAGATTTTAAGTTTCGTTCTGTTTAATAAAATGATTCCTTTATCTCTGGGTGTATTTTTCTTGGGTATATGGTCATGTTTGGAACAGCTATGTTCAGATCTTAAGTTCTTACATTACACTAGCAGATCAGGTCTTCATTTATTTAGAACAAATCCAGGATCTTAGTCATTATGGCTTATTAAAGAATTTCTAATTTCTGAATTACAATGAAAGATTACCTGCCGGTTAAAGAACATATATTTGAACTTTTATAGGTTTCCTGACGTTAGACACTTCTGAAATATCCTAGTACATAGAAAATATCTGTAAGTACTATTTTTAAGCTATCAGATCGTAACAGATCTTGATAATAAAGATTAAAATCACAAATACCATAATAGGTTTTGTTCCAATGGCTCCTCTTTTTTCAAAAAATTTTGCTCCTACGTAATTTCCTAAAATACTGAATATTCCCGCAATTAGACCCAGGGAAAATACTACAGAGTCATTTATACAGAAAACAGTGAAAGCTGCCACATTTGTGGCCAGATTTACGGCTTTAGCCAATCCGTTTGCATTATTTAAGCTGCAGTTTGCAAAAGTACAAAAACCAATTAAAAGAAAGGTTCCGGTTCCGGGGCCGTAAATGCCGTCATATATTCCGACGAGTAAAGATACAGTTGCACATAAGGAAACAATAACTGTTTCACTAAAATTTTTGTTTATTTCATTTCCAAAGTTTCTGCTTTTTAAAAGATATAAGGCTGTTATTGGAAGGACAAATAAAAGTGTTATTTTAAATTCTCTGTCTGGTACTAAAAGGGCCAGCTTTGCTCCTATGGATGAACCGGCAAATGCACAAAGTATACAGAAAAATGCTCTCCTAACATCAATGTATCCCAGCCTTGCATATTTATAGGTAGTAAGTGCTGTTCCTAGCATGGCACTTAATTTATTGGTTCCCAGCGCAAAGTGAGTAGGTAATCCAGAAATAAAGTAGGCTGGAAGAGAAATTAGCCCACCACCTCCTGCAATTGCATCTACAAATCCAGATAAAAAGACGAAGGGACAAACAATAAGAAATGTGTAAATATCTATGGTCATGGTTGTTATCTATGCACTAAAATTTATAACATGCCATGAGAATATACCACAAAGATTTTTTTGTGATGAAAGTGTATTTTTTTGTGTCAGCTTAGCACAAAAAAACGCCTGACAGAGTCAGGCGTGACATATGAACGATTAGCTTAAATTTTTTTAATCTGAAAACTTGTAGACAATTGTCTTCTGCAATGGCTTTTCAGGTGTAACCATTGGGTTTACATCCGCAAACTGTGGTAAGTGAGGGCAGTCAGGGTAAAACTCAGGTTCGATGCATAGTGCACTCTGATCCCCGTAAACCTTGCCGTCATCTCGTGCTGTGATGTTGCTGTCACCATGATTTACATAATTTCCAGTATACAACTGGAAAGCAGGATAATCAGAAGAAACTTCTAAAGACAACTTTTTGTCGTCAGATGTTACCTTAATAAATGGTTTTGTTAAATCGCCATCGATTAAATATGGATGATCATAGCCTAAACTTGCTTTCATCTGATCATCTTTTCTAATATCCTGACCGATGGTCTTTTCTTTTGTAAAGTCAAAAGCACTACCTGCAACCTTGCGAACTTCACCTGTAGGAATCGAAGTATCATCTAAAGGTAAGAATTCAGTGGAGTTCATCTTGACAGTATGATTAAGAACTGAGCTGTTGTGTCCATTTAGGTTGAAGTAGGCATGGTTGGTGATACATGCATAACACTTCTGATCACACTTGCCTGTATACTGCATAACCAATTCATTGTCATCGGTTAATGTAAAGACAACGGTCAGATCAAAGTTTCCTGGGAATCCCATATCTCCATCAGGAGAATGAATGGTATATGTAAGAGAATTGACACTCTTGTCTAATAGCTTAAAGCGACGCTTGTCAAATCCTTCAGCACCACCGTGCAGACAGTGTTTTGCACCTGAATTTAGCTTATATTTTTTGCCGTCAATTTCGAACTCGGAATTTGCAATACGATTTGCAAATCGTCCGATTGTAGCATTAAAGAAACATGACTGTTTGTACCAGTCAGCAGGATCTTTTACACCTAATAAAACCTCACGCGCAACTTCACCTTTAACAGGAACTTTCATAGAAATAATGGTTGCACCCCAGTCCATAACTGTTACGCTCATACCATTAGTGTTAGAAATTGTTTCTAAATTAGGATTTAATGAATAGCTTTCATTCATGGTGAATTTCCATTTACTTATTTACAAATTGTTTATATTCATAATTATATTGTAAAGATATAAAGATAAATGAAAACGTTTACAAAAAGGTGACGCAGCGCAAATTTTAAAAGATATCTTCAAGCTAACAAACTGATTTTTATATAAAAATAAAACGCAAATTATTTGCATAGTTTGTACTATTTTATGAATTTTTTTCTGGTGCCACAGTTAGGTACACCCCGGCTAGGAAAGGTTACATATGTTATGAATTTGTGGAAAAACAAGTCATATTTAGCATAATCTTTTAGTTAAGAACAAAAATTTTAGCTACAGATGTTATGATTTACTGAAAGTTTATTTGAGGGGAACCACCATGCAAAGTTTTTTAGAAATATCTCAAGAACGCTATACTGCAAAACATTATGATGAGAATAAAAAGATATCTCAAAAAGATATTGATACCTTACTCGAGATAGTCAGACTTACTCCATCAGCTGTCAATATTCAGCCATGGCACTTTTTTGTGGGATCATCTCAAAAGGCAAAAGATCTTATTATGCCGGCTATTCCTGACTTTAATATTCCAAGAATAAAAGACTGTTCACACTTTATTGTACTGTGTTCAAAAATAAAGATGAGCGAAGCGGAATATTCAGAGCTTACAGAAAAAGAGGATTTGGACGGACGTTTTGGTGATCCTAAGTTAAAAGCGTCAATTGGTTCACATCGCATGCAGTTTGGTAATATGCATGAAAAACTTGGTGACTTTGCTCAGTGGACAGCAAAACAGGTTTATATTGCTATGGCGGCTTTACTATATGGAGCAGCTTCAATGGGCATAGATTCAACTCCAATTGAGGGAATGGACTTTGCCCTGACAGATGAAATACTAGGATTAAAAGCAAAGAATTTACAGTCAGTTGCTATTGTAGCTTTAGGTTATAGAAAGGATGACTCCAATGCATTAAGACCAAAATCAAGACTTGCCAGAGAAACTGTTATTTCATCATTAGACTAAAGCTCAGTAAAGGATTGTTTATGTTTGAATTTACAACACAAGGAACATGCTGTAAGAAGATCAGTGTAGAACTTGACGGAAAAAAGATTAAGTCTGTTTCTTTTGAAGGTGGATGTAATGGAAATTTAAAAGCGATAGGAAAGCTTGTAAAGGATCATGATATCGATGAAATTATTCCAATTCTCAGAGGAAATACATGTAAGACAAAGAACACATCATGTGCCGATCAGCTGACATATGCCTTAGAAGAAGCCTATAAGTCAGATCTGCAAAAGTAGCTCTTTAGCGATTCTGTTGTCCAAAAATAATAAGGTCCTGCTAATGGCAGGACCTTTAACTGGTTGATCTTAAAAACGGTTCTGACTACACAGTACCGTGAGCTCTCCATGCAGGTACACTGCTTTCATACTTCTTAATCTCATCTTCATGCTGTAATGTTAAGGAAATAGCATCAAGTCCTTCTAATAGGCAGTGACGTCTGAAAGGATCCAGCGTGAAAGTAAAGTGCAGGCTGTCACAGTCTACAGTCATCTTCTCAAGATTAATAGTTATTTTGGTACCAGGCTTATTCTCAAGCACCTTAAAAATCTTATCAACATCCTGAGCAGACAGCTTTAAAGGCAACAGTCCATTTCCTAAAGAGTTGTTGTAAAAGATATCTGCAAATGAAGGTGCAATTACAGCTCTGAATCCATATCCCATTAAAGCCCATGGAGCATGTTCTCTGGATGATCCGTTACCAAAGTTGTCTCTAGCCACGAGAATAGTGGCTCCCTTGTACTCAGGCTTGTTCAGGTTAAATTCAGGATTTGGTTTGGTCTCAGCATCATCCAGATATCTCCAGTCATGGAACAGATGGGCTCCAAAACCGTTTCTGTCAACAGCCAGCAGGAACTGCTTTGGAATGATCTGATCGGTATCGATATTTGCTGAATCAAGAGGTACTGCCACACCCTCGTGTACTGTAAATTTCTGCATATCTTGTCCCCTTAGATAAATTCTCTTACATCGGCAATTGTGCCTTTGATAGCACATGCTGCAGCAGTAGCAGGGCTCATTAAGTGAGTTCTTGACCCCTTGCCCTGACGTCCAACGAAGTTACGGTTTGAGGTAGAAGCAACTCTGATACCTGAAGGTGCCTTATCGTCGTTCATTGCAAGGCACATTGAGCAGCCAGGCTGTCTCCATTCAAAACCGGCATCGATAAAGATCTTGTCAAGACCTTCCTTTTCAGCCTGTTTTTTTACCCAACCAGAACCAGGAACTGCAAGAGCAAGCTGAATATTAGGAGCAATCCTGCGTCCTTTTAATACTTTTGCAGCTTCTCTAAAGTCCTCAATTCTACCGTTGGTGCAAGAACCTATGAAAACATAGTCAACAGGAGTTCCGATTAGTTTCTGACCAGATTTTAGGGCGATGTAATCTAAAGCGTCCCTACAGGATTTAGCTACGATAGGATCGCTGTAATCATCAGGAGACGGAACAGAAGCTGTTACAGGTGCTCCCTGACCTGGGTTGGTGCCCCATGTTACATAAGGCTCTAAAGCTGAGGCATCGATGGTAACTGTCTTATCAAAAATAGCATCATCATCAGATTTTAAGGTCTTCCAATATTCAACTGCTTCATCAAATTCACTGCCTTTAGGTGTAAACAGCTTGCCTTTCAGGTATTCAAAGGTGGTTTCATCAGGAGCAATCATACCGGCTTTAGCACCAAACTCGATAGCCATGTTGGACAGAGTCATTCTGCCTTCCATGGATAGTGCTCGTACAGCTTCACCACAGAACTCAACAGCATAGCCGGTACCACCTGCAGTAGTTAATTTTGCAATGATAGCCAAAATAAGATCTTTTGCGTAGCAGCCTTTCTGAAGGCGTCCTGTACACTCAATCTTCATGGTTTTCAAACGACCCTGTTTTAGAGTCTGAGTTGCCATTACATGTTCTACTTCAGAAGTGCCGATACCAAAAGCCAAAGCTCCAAATGCACCGTGGGTGGCAGTGTGAGAGTCTCCGCATACGAGAGTGGTGCCTGGCAGAGTGAATCCTGTCTGAGGTCCGATGATGTGAACCACACCCTGGTTTTCATCTCCAAAGCCAAAGAATTTTACACCAAACTTTTTGGTATTTGACATTAAGGCCTTGATCTGTTCCTGAGCCATAGGGGAACATGCTTCAACGGTTTGTGATCTTGTTGAAATGTCATGATCCATAGTTGCAAGATGTAAATCAGGACGGTGCAGTTTGCGTCCTGCCTGTTCAATTCCTGCAAAAGCCTGAGGAGAGGTTACCTCATGGACTAATTGTCTGTCTATATACAGAGTTGGCAGCTCGCCTTCCTGCTGGAAAACGATATGACTGTCATAAACCTTCTGATAAAGTGTTTTACCCATTTTTAAAACCTATGTGTTCTAATTTTTAATTTTATGCGTTAATTTCAGAGGTAATTCTGTCACCCATCTGAGAAGTTGACAGAGCTGGACGTGGTGAAGCTCCTGACTCCATAAGATCACCTGTCAGATAACCTTCCTTCAGTACTTTTGCTACAGCATCCTCTATGCACTTGGCGGCATCGTACTCTTTTAGAGAGTAGCGAAGCATTAGGGCAGCAGACAGGATCTGAGCAATAGGATTTGCAATGTTCTTGCCGGCAATATCAGGAGCAGAACCGCCAGCTGGCTCATACAGGCCGAAACCACCCTCACCTAATGAGGCAGAAGGCAGCATACCCATTGAACCTGTGATCATTGCGCATTCATCGGACAGAATGTCACCGAACATATTTGAACACAGCATTACGTCGAACTGAGCCGGATTTTTAACAAGCTGCATGGTAGCGTTGTCAACATAGATGTGCTCAAGTTCAACCTCAGGGTAGTTCTTGGCAACTTCGGTTACAACTTCACGCCAAAGAACAGAACTCTGTAATACATTTGACTTATCAACAGAAGTTACCTTCTTTTTACGCAACATTGCAGCCTCAAAGGCAATCCTGGCGATTCTTTCGATTTCAAAACGGTGGTAGATCTCAGTATCGAAAGCCTTTTCCTCTGGACCTGTTCCTTCTCTTCCCTTTGGCTGACCAAAGTAGATACCACCTGTCAACTCACGAACGCACAGCATATCAAAACCGCGCATTGCAATATCAGCACGTAATGGAGACAGTGAACCTAGTCCCTGGTAAATCTTGGCAGGGCGGAAGTTGCAGAAAAGACCGAACTGCTTACGTAAAGGCAACAGGGCACCAGCTTCTGGACGCTTTGCTGTAGGCAGATGGTTCCACTTTGGCCCACCTACTGAGCCGAACAGAATTGCATCAGCCCACTTGCATGCATCCATGGTCTGCTCTGGCAGTGGAGTACCACAGGCATCAATAGCGCAACCTCCAACCAGTTCCTTTTTGTACTCTAAGGTAAAATTGAATTTTTTCTGAACTGCATCTAAAACCTTTAAAGCCTCATTCATTACCTCAGGACCGATACCGTCTCCTGCCAGTACTGCAATCTTATAATTCTTAGCCATTTTTAAGCATTCTCCTTTTCGTGCTTTTCTTCTTCAATAAGTTGTGCTCTGTAAATACTGTTGCATGCTGAAATCAGTGACAGGGCTGATGCTTCAATAACATCGGTGGATAAGCCTTTTCCGTGATAGTGCCTGCTGTTATAGATAACGTCAACGTCTACCTGACCCTGTGCATTCATGCCTGAACCTTTAGCTGAAATTACAAAGCTGTCCAGTTTGAGCTTGATCCCTGTCAGACGGGCGATACAGTTAAACACAGCATCGACAGGTCCGTTACCGGTACCTGATTCTGTTCTGGTTCTCTTGCCAATCTTCAGACGGACTGAAGCTGTAGGAATAATGTTCTTGCCACCTGACATGACATTTAAGCTGTCAAGCTCGAACTGAGAGTCCTCCTCCTGTTCATGAGACAGGAACAGCAGAGCTTCAAGATCATAATCGAATACCTGACCTTTTCTGTCAGCCAGTTTTAGGAATCTAGAATAGACATCGTCAAGATCATAAGAACCTTCGCGGTAACCTAATTTCTCAAGTACAGCCTTAATCATATGACGTCCGGAACGGGCTGTCATGTGCATATTATTTTCTTTGAAACCGACGCTCTGAGGAGTCAGAATTTCATAAGTACTCTTATTCTTTAATACACCATCCTGGTGAATGCCTGAACTGTGGGCAAATGCGTTTGAACCTACAATGGCTTTGTGACTTGGAACTGGTTCATTGGTAATACCTGATACCACCTGACTTGCTCTTGCAATGTTCTCGGTGACGATGTTGGTGTAAACACCTTTCATGTATTCCTTACGCAGTTTCATTGCCATTACAACTTCCTCAAGGGAAGTGTTGCCAGCTCTTTCACCTA
Organism: uncultured Succinivibrio sp.; assembly: GCA_934218695.1. Classification (GTDB taxonomy): domain Bacteria; phylum Pseudomonadota; class Gammaproteobacteria; order Enterobacterales; family Succinivibrionaceae; genus Succinivibrio. Next base: position 25,992 of record CAKQDA010000006.1, on the reverse strand, counting down.
GTCCGTTTACTGTGCATTCGATCTGGCGGGCGCCTTCCATAACAGCAGACAGAGAATTTGCTGTAGCCATTCCCAGATCATTGTGGCAGTGTACAGAGATTACTGCCTTGTCAATATTAGGAACTCTGTTGTAAAGAGTTCTGATAATGCCACCGAACTCATAAGGAAGGGTATAACCCACAGTATCTGGAATGTTGACTGTTGTAGCTCCTGCCCTGATTGCGTTTTCTACCATTCTGCACAGATGGTCAATAGGAGTACGACCTGCGTCCTCGCAGGAAAATTCGACATCATCAGTGTAGTTTCTTGCTCTTTTTACTGCATGAACGGCCATTTCAACGATATCGTCAAAGTCCTTCTTCAGTTTGTCGTGAACATGAATATCTGATGTTGCAATAAAAGTATGAATTCTGTAGTGATCAATACCTTTAAAGGCTTCATAGCAGGCATCGATATCTTTATCAAGGGCTCTTGACAGACCGCAGGCTGTAGATGTCTTCAGTGCCTGAGCAATTTCTCTTACAGACTGAAGGTCTCCAGGTGAAGAAATAGGAAAACCAGCTTCAATAACATCAACACCTAGCTGTTCAAGACAAAGAGCGATCTGTAATTTCTGCTTTGCAGATAGAGACTGCTGTAGAGCCTGTTCGCCATCACGAAGAGTTGTATCAAAAATAATGACTCTATTTTTATCGACTGCCATATTTTTGCCTTACCTTTTATAATTAAAACAATAAAATTTGAATTTTAGCAATCACATTTATTATTACAAAAACTATGTAATTGTTTCTTGTGTTATGTATCTTATCACTATGAAAATGTAATTGAAGTGGTTTTTACAATACTTATGAATAATTAAATTTAATATATTGAATTTTATAATAATTTATTTTCAAAATTATTATAAAATGTAATATAAAAAATGTATTATTACTTTGCAATATATGTATATGTTGTAAAATATGATTTTTGCAATTTAGTGTAATTCTGTAAAAATCTAACAAATGAAACTGATTCTGTTTGCAAATGATATGGTTGTTAACTATGATCGCTACTGCAATGACAGTGCAGTTCATGAGCATGCTTAAGATTACGTCCGAATACTTAAGATCTGGCCTAATAAAAGGAGATCCACATGGATAGAAAATTTTTTGAGATAACCCCAGACGAATTTAACTACAGTGCCTTTAAACTTATTGCCAGAGACTGGCTTCAGATAACTGCAAAAGCTGATGGCAGAGTCAACACCATGACAGCCTCATGGGGAGGAGTAGGTCAGATGTGGGGTAAAAATGCCGCTTACATCTTTATAAGACCGCAGCGTTTTACCAAGACTCTTGTAGATAAGACAGAGCTCCTTACTCTTCAGGTACTCCCAGAGGCTTTAAGAAAAGTTAATTCCTACTTTGGTAAAGCATCCGGTTTTAATGAGGATAAGATAAAAGAGTCAGGGGTGACTGTTCTAGAACAGGAAGGACATGTGTATTTTGAGCAGAGCGATGTCATCATGTTCTGTCGAAAGATGTACGTTCAGGATCTGAAAAAAGAGTGCTTTACCGATACTGACAATATCGACAAATGGTATAAGGACGGTGATTTTCACACCATGTATGTAGTAGAAATAGAAAAGCTTCTGATTTCAGAGAATTTTAAAAAGACTCTTTCTCTGTAATGATAAAAAAGCTCTCAAAGGCAGGTGATATCTCTGTATAAAGCACCTGCCTTTACTTTCTGTCAGAGGAAAAATCCTCCTATCACTTTTACTATAAGAGCACACAGCCACGCCAGTGTGGTTCCGTAGCCTGCCTGCAGCAGTGCCCATTTTAGCGAGGTTTCCTGAGCTATTGCAGAAAACGATGAAATGCATGGCACATACAGAAGGATAAAAATTAGGTAGGCCAGAGCTACATTAGGCGCAATAGGGATTCTTTTTGCAAGAGCATTCTCGTCAACATCCTGCTCTCCGGTATTGTAAAGTACGCTCAGAGTACTTACTACAAGCTCCTTGGCTCCTATGCCTGAGACAAGTCCCACACTCAGTTTCCAGTTAAAACCCAGAGGCTCCATCACAGGTTCAATAGTTTTGCCAATTTTACCTATGTAGGAGTTTTCCTGCTGTACAGCTGCCGTTACTGTACCTTCAGTTCTTGGAAAATAGCCTAAAGCCCAGATGATGACAGAGGCAATAAGAACCACTCCTCCAAGCTTTTTCATATAAGCATATCCTTTATTCCAGGTGTGCTCAAGAACCATTGCCAGACGGGGAATTCTGTATGGCGGTAGCTCGATAACAAAAGGAATACCGTCGTTTTTGAACAGTGTTTTGCTTAAAAGTCTTGCCGAGAGTGCTGCCACAAGAATTCCGAACAGATAAATGCCAAAAAGCACTATTCCAGGATGAGAAGGAAAGAACACTCCTATGAGCAGAATATAGATAGGCAGTCTTGCTGTGCATGACATAAAAGGAGTTATAAGCACGGTTATAAATCTGTTGCGTCTGTCCTCAATGGTTCTGCATGCCATAACAGCAGGAACGGTACAGCCAAACCCCATGATAAGAGGAATAAAGGAGCGGCCGTGCAGACCTATCTTATGCATTAGTTTATCCATGATAAAGGCGGCTCGTGCCATATAGCCGGAGTCCTCCATCATTGAGATGAAAAGATATAGAATAAGAATATTAGGCACAAAGGACAGAATACTTCCCACTCCGCCTAAAACACCGTCTGTTATCAGATCTTTTAGAGCAGAGTCAGCCATATAGGTGTCAATGTGAGCTGCCACAATATCAATAACAGACTCAATCCATCCTTGAGGATAGGCTCCTACAGAGAAAGTTGCCTCAAACATTAAAAACATGAAACCTAAAAATATCGGATATCCCAGGATCCTGTGGGTTACTATACTGTCGATGATTTCAGTTCTGCTTTTTTTCTTTTTTATGTTCTCTGTATAACTTTCCTTGAGGGCACCGCTAATGAAAGCGTATTTTGCATCAGTGATGGCCGTTTCACTGTCCTCATGCTTGAGCTGTTCAATCTGAGATGTCAATTTATCTCTTTTTTCAAGCACACTCTTCCAGTGAGGCTGACCTCTAACCAGCTTTTCAGCATCAGGATCATTTTCTAAGAGTTTGATGGCGATATATCTTGTGGAGAATCTGCTGGAGATGTTCTGATTCTCCTTTAGGAGTTTCTGTAGAGCTCCGATACGCTTTTCAATGATGTAACCGTGATTTACATGAACGTGGTGGTAGATCTGCTTGAGGTTTACAGAAATACTGCTAGGGCAGGAACTGCAGTTATGGCATTTACCTCCTCTGCATTTATCCTCATCATCTGAGCTCTTGTACCAGTCCTGCATTTCATTGAGCACTGCCTGGTTGAAATTATTGCCGTTTTCTACATAATCGCCTTTTTCATAAATGAGTATGGCAAGGTGCATCAGGTGGTTGAGTCCGGCTCCTGTCTTGCCTACAGTAGGAACGATTGGCATGCCTAAAAGTCGGCTTAACTGAACATAGTCAAGAGAATCGCCTCTGCGACTTAAATCGTCGTACATGTTCAGAGCGATCATCATTCTTACATCCATGTCCATAAGCTGTGTGGTAAGGTACAGATTTCGTTCAATATTAGATGCATCAACAACATTGAGTACTATATCTGGGGAGTTATTGATAAGGTATTCACGAACGTATCTCTCTTCTGGTGAATATGCAGATATGGAGTAGGTTCCAGGCAGGTCAACAAATCTGAATGTGTATCCTCCGTATGCAAAAGTGGTTTCTCTTGCATCTACAGTAACTCCAGAATAGTTTCCAACATGCTCGTTTGCTCCAGACAGGTAGTTGTAGATTGATGTCTTTCCGCAGTTTGGATTTCCTACAAAGGCGACGGTGATAGTCTTTTCCTGTCTTGTTGCAATTTCCTGCATCTCTTTTTCTGTAAGAGTTCGGTATTCGTCAAGAGGGGCATTTTCATCTTTTGACTCACAGATGTTCTCATGTTCACCGACAACCTCAATCATTGCAGCCTGCGCTCTCTGCAGAGCAACCTGTGAGCCCATAACCTCGTATTCAACAGGATCTTTTAGTGGAGCGTTTCTGACAACCCGTACGGTTTTCCCGTTTACAAAACCAAGCTCGATAACTCTCTTTCTAAAACTTCCGTGACCTGTAACTCTGGTGATAATTCCTTTCTCACCTGTTTTTAGCTCTGATAACTTCATAGAAAATCTTCACTGTGACCAATAAAGTGATTTGTTCCTTCTTTGGAGAACTTATATTCTTCAGTATAATTGGATATTGTGCTCCTGCAAAGATATAGATGTCAGCAGAAAAAATTTTTTTACTCAGCACGGATGGCAAAAAATCATTTTAAGATTGCGAAGTAAATCACATTTATGTATAATTGCGCAGCATTTTTTTTGAGGCGTGTCTAATTTAAGGTTGAGTCGCGGGTTTTAGACTCATGTGCGTGTGTCTGTAAAGTATTAAAAATCTAATATCTATCTATAGAGCATGTCGTTAAGATAAGACGCTCCTCTTATTCAGGAGCATAAATGTCAGATATTAAAGAAAAGGATATCACCACTACTGTTGGCGGTGAGGAAAGTTTATTAGTAAAAGAAGCTGAAAAGTTAACTGACACAGAGTTAACTGACGAGACTGAAGAAAACATTGTTACCTTTGATGATTTAGGTTTATCAAAGGAAGTGTTAAAGGCAGTACATGATTTAGGCTTCGAATCTCCAACTCCTATTCAGGAAAGATCTATTCCGGTTGTGTTAGAAGGCAGGGATATGATTGGTCAGGCTCAGACCGGTACCGGTAAGACTGCAGCCTTCTCTTTACCAATTCTTTCAAAGATAGACTGTAAAGAGCAGTGTATCCAGGCATTGGTTCTTGAGCCAACAAGAGAACTTGCAATTCAGGTTGCTGAAGCCTGTCAGCAGTTTTCAAAGTATTTAAAGAACTTTAGAGTGGCTCCGATTTATGGTGGTGCCTCTTATGAGAATCAGATCCGTTCATTACGTCACGGTGCTCAGATTGTAGTTGCAACTCCAGGTCGTTTAATCGATTTAATCGAGCGCGGAAAGGTTGATTTATCAAATTTAACTCACATGGTTATCGATGAAGCTGACGAAATGTTACGCATGGGCTTTATTGATGATGTCGACTGGATCTTAAGCAATACACCAGAAACCCGTCAGACAGCTTTATTCTCAGCTACAATGCCTCCTGTGATTGCGCGTATTGCAAAAAATCACTTAAAGGATCCTGCTGACGTTCGTATTGAGTCAAAGACCACAACGGCAACAACAGTACATCAGCGTTACTGGATAGCATCTGGTGCCCATAAGATTGATGCAATGACCAGAATTCTGGAAGTTGAAAACTATGATGCTGTGATCGTGTTTGTACGAACCAAGACCGATGCAGAAGATGTATCAAACCGACTGATGGCAAGAGGATTTGCCTGTGCAGCTCTGCATGGTGATATTCCTCAGCGCCAGCGCGAAAAAATCATTGAAAGATTAAAGAAAGGTCAGTTGGATATCATTATTGCTACTGATGTGGCTGCCCGCGGACTAGATGTGGACAGAATCACTCACGTATTTAACTATGATATTCCTTACGATGCTGAATCATATGTGCACAGAATCGGAAGAACCGGAAGAGCCGGCAGAACCGGTGAGGCAATTCTGTTTGTATCTCCACGTGAAAGAAGAGCATTGCGTTTAATTGAGCGTGTAACCGGTAAGAAGATCGAGCCTATGCAGATGCCTTCAATTGCCGATGTTAACAAAGCAAGATTAGAGAACTTCAAGAGTCAGGTTTTACAGACTATAGAAGACGGCGGTCTTGAGACATATGAGGAAGTTATCTCTGAGTTACTGTCTGATGACGCAATTGAGGTTGAAACCTTATGTGCTGCCCTGGCAAAGATGGTTCAGAAGGATGGCACCTTGCTGTTAGATGACAGCAAACCAGAGCCTCGTATGAGAACCTTTGATGACGATAACCGCTCAGAGCGTGGTGATCGCACAGACAGAAGGGACAGAAAACCTTTCCCTACAGCACAGGCTGCTCCTTTACGTGAGTTCCCAGATATGGCAATGGTAAGATTCCGTGTCGCAGTAGGTCGCAAGGATGGCGTAAAACCAGGTCAGATCGTAGGTGCAATTGCCAATGAGGGAAATATAGAGTCCAAGTACATCGGTGAAATCTCAATTTTTGACACCTTTACAACAGTTGATCTTCCAGACGGTATGCCAAAAGATACCATGCACATTTTATCTCAGGCAAGAGTATGTGGCAGACCTCTTGATCTGCGTATTTATACTGCAGAGCCTCCTCGCTCAAGAGGTAACAGGGACGGCAGAAGAGACAGACCATTTAATCGTGATTTTGACAGACAGGGTCAGAATTCAGGTCGAGATTTCAGAAAATTTGAAGGTGAAAGAAATTCATCAAGAACAGGTGGCAGGAAGCGTCCTGACTTTGGTGGTTTTGACAAGAGATCATCTTCAAGAAGAGGTAGCGATAAGGGGGCTTTCCGCAGCTCATACTCAGGTCGCCGTGAAGGCTTTTAAAGTTTAAACTCCATAAAAGAGCCTTGTTTTCAAGGCTCAAATCTGAAGTTAAAAAAAATCCAGACAGTGAGTCTGGATTTTTTTTATAGGCATGGTCACCACTAGGCAAGACGTCTTAGTTTTGCCATATAGAATCCGTCAAAACCAGATGATGGCATAATATGCTTATCTTCGATAAGTTCGAATTTTCCATCATTTGCCTTTAAGAAAGCAGAAATCTGCTCTTCATTTTCTGAAGGCATAATAGAACAGGTGGAGTAAACAACGATACCGCCTACTTTAGCCATTTTGCTGTAGCGGTTTAAAATATCCGCCTGAGTCTTTCTGATGTCGTTTAAGTGCTCTCGACCATCACGCCATTTAGAATCTGGCATGCGTCTTATCACACCAGTACCTGAGCAGGGGGCGTCAATTAAAACTCTGTCTGCTGTTTCATTCATCCTTTTGATGACTTTAGTTGAGTCGATAACTCTAGGTTCAATATTAAAGGCTCCTGCTCTTTTTGCTCTCTTCTTTAAATCATCTAGTTTCCACTGTTCTGTATCCATGGCAATAATGACACCCTTACCTTCCATAGAGGCTGCAAGCTGCAGTGTCTTACCGCCTGAGCCTGCGCAGGCATCTATTACTCGCTCGCCGGGTTTTGCTTCAACAAAAGTGCCAATTAGCTGAGAGCCGGCATCCTGCTGTTCGAATCTGCCTTCTTTAAATGCTTTTGTTCTAAATAGGGCAGAATTTGAAGTAACCTCAAGCGCTGTAGGAACGCCGGCAACAGATTTTGTTACCACACCCTCTTCTGAAAGTGCGTGAGCTAATTCGTCACGGGTTCCTTTTAAGGTGTTTGTTCTGATGAATCTGCGTGATTCCTGTCCCAGGGCCTGACGCTCTTCATCCCATTTGCCTTTAAGCTCACTGGCTCCGAGTTCCTGTAACCATAAAGGGCAACCGTCGTTGTACATAGGCTCATCTTTTGCCTGAGCAATACGTTTTTTAAGACCTCTTCTGTCAAAGCCTTCTTCGCCTTCGAGCTCTGGTAACGGCCAGTCTCTGTATGCACAGAAAGAGAAGGTTAAACGACCGACATGTCTTTCAAAATCAGAAGGCCTCTTTAAATTTGCCACAAAGGCAAACAGGGAAAGTCTTGAGAACATGAAGTTGATCTGTTTAATCAGGAATCCCTGCTCAACAGGATCGATCTTAACCTTATTGAACCAGTAGGCATAAGCTCTGTCTAAAGAGTTATGCATAACCAGAACATCTTCTAAAATAGAGTTTACGAGTCTTAGCTGAAAAGCGGAAAAACCCTTACGGCGAACAAATTCCACATGCTCATCTGGAGCTTTGAATCTGCTCTCTTCTCTTGTCCTGTTTTTGTCCCCATAACTGGACCTGAAATGGCGCTTTTCTTTAGAGAATCCTTGAGTATTCTCATCTCCACCTTTTTTAAATGACTTTCTTTTGAAATCCCCGTTACGACTAAAGTTAGGTTTTCTTGAAAACTCTTTTTTTGAGCCGTCTTTTTTTACAAAAGTTTTTTTAGAAAAGCTTTTTTGTTCAAATGTCATATAGACCTCATTTCTTTAAAGTGCTTTTTTTACTCTTTAAGCCGTAACCTGACTGCTTTAAGGTAAAACCTTCGCGGTTTATCCATACATCAAGTCCGTTTCTGACATTGCCTGCGACAATAGCAGCTGCAAGAGAGGCACTTTTAAATTTTAAATCTCTGGTGAATACAAAGCAGTTATTTTCAGGATCTAATTTAAGTGATCCATCTGACAGAAGTTTTTCTCTTTGCTCATCAACATGTTCTGGAGTCGATGCCACATGTTCTAATGCAGCCTGTGATCCTTTTATTACCACAAAGTAAGGTTTGGATCTGGTTCCTTCAGGATAGCCTTTAGCCGTAAGCTGCTTTATTGAAAAAGTGTAGAGTTCATGTTCACCCAAAGGCGCAGTATGCTTTAAAAGCCCCTTTAATGCCACCAGTTGAGAATAAACCTCAATTGGAATAACGGCATGAGTTCTTTTGCCTTTTTCATCTGTAATAAAGTGAACTTGTCTATCTGCCATGCTTCATATCTTGGATACAAATAATTTGTTATTTTAACATTAAAAAAGGCTGCATTTTGTGCAGCCTTGTAAGAATAGATTATTTATTACTGACGGTAGGTCTTTAAGAAGTGCTCTAATCTGTCGCATGCATCATTGATGATATCGATAGAAGGCAGGAACACAACTCTGAAGTGGTTAGGTTCAGGCCAGTTAAAGCCTGTACCCTGAACAATCAGCATTTTTTCCTGTTTTAACAGATCCATAGCAAATTTCTGATCGTCTTTAATGTTGAACTTCTTATCAAGTTTAGGGAACATATAAAGAGCACCGTGAGGCTTTACCACGGTAATACCGTCGATTGCGCTTAATCTTTCATACATGGCAGTTCTCTGCTGATACAGACGTCCACCAGGAATGATAAGCTCATTGATACTCTGATATCCACCTAAGGCGGTCTGGATTGCATGCTGAAGAGGAACGTTGGCACACAGGCGCATTGCCATCATCAGTTTAATACCGTCAACAAACCCCTTGTTACGCTTCTCAGGACCTGTAATCAGGATCCATCCCATTCTGAAACCGCAGGCTCTGTATACTTTTGACAGGCCGTTGAAAGTAACTACAGTTACATCATCTGCCAGAGTGCAGATACTTCTGTGAGCTACATCATCGTAAAGGATCTTGTCGTAAATTTCGTCTGCGAAAATTACAAGATCATTCTGTCTGGCAAATTCCACTATATCCTGTAAAAGAGGAGTTGGGTAAACTGCGCCTGTAGGATTGTTAGGATTGATAAGAACGATACCTACAGTTCTTGAGTTAACTTTCCTTTTCATATCCTCAATATCAGGATACCAGTTAGACTGTTCATCACACATATAGTGAACAGCTTTACCACCTGCAAGGTTGATAGCAGCAGTCCATAACGGATAGTCTGGAGCTGGTACTAAAACCTCATCACCGTTGTTGAGCAGAGCGTTCATACTCATAGTGATCAGTTCAGAAGCTCCGTTGCCGATAAAAATATCATCAGCATCGACGTTCTTCATTCCTTTTTGCTGGTAGTACTGCGCGATGGCTTTACGGGCTGGAAAAATACCATTGGATTCACAGTATCCCTGAGAATTTGGCAGAGAACGGATAACATCGCGAACCACCTCTTCTGGCGCCTCAAAACCAAAGGTCGCAGTGTTACCAATGTTTAGTTTTAAGATCCTCTGACCTTCCTCTTCCATACGAAGAGCTTCCTGATGTATTTTGCCTCTGATGTCATAACAGACATTGTCGAGTTTATGAGATTTTTGCAGTAATTTCATAATTTCACCCGTTAAAAATATAAAGTTTGGTTTTGAGTGTTAAGAATTGTACTACAAATAACTTAAGTTCACTAATAATTTGGTCTTAAGATATTCTTCTTTATTTACAGATGCCAATGCTTTTGACTGATTTACAGGTCACTGTGATCTTTTAAATAGTCATTAAATTCTTTTGTTCTGGACCAGTATTTAACACCCCAGTTGTCAAAATTCCACTCTTCCATGTAGGAGTTGCACTCGTAATCGATGTAGTAGAACAAACTATTCTGTAAAACAAAATTGGTTGGAAAATAATCAATGTTTAAACCAAGGCTCTTTACTTTTTGAGCCATGTTTTGAATTTGTGAGATTGCATTTTTGGGAAGCGCATTATTCTTGATTAAGCTGAAAGCAGTATCTCCATCAATGAATTCCTTTAAAATAGTTTCTCTTTGCTCATCAACTGAAAACATCTTTGGAATAGGAATTCCTGTCTCCATAAGTCTTTTATAATCATTTTTCTCAGTTTCTATCTTGTTGCCGAAATTGTAGTAGTCGCAAGGCTCGTGGTGGATCTTTTTTACAACGAACAGACATTTGTTTTCATCTTCAACAAGATATGAATAACCGCCTTTACCATGTCCGAGCAACTTCTTAATGAAGAATTCTCTGTCATTAACTCTAACAGTTTCCATGCTATCTCCTTTTGGATTTCTTTTTTTTCAATATTAGAGTTGTCAGTTCAAAATTACTTGTACAAAATATTATGCAATATTAAACATAAAACAGAGATTGATGTCTGATATACCAGATAGCAGAAATTAAAAATCCTCAGAATTAAGTTAACTGTTTTATGAGAAAACATCAGTTAATAATAAAAAAGCCTTGTCACAAGACAAGGCTTAATATGAAAGGGTAAGAAGAATTTAGAAATCAACCCCCATAACCTTTTCGTTATAGATCTGTTCTAAAACGTATCTTTCATAACCTAAATGAGGGGAGGCAATCTTGTGATACTTTACAAGATCTCTTGTTCTCTGATCAAAAGAAATAGCATTGGTATAGAACACAAAAGGAACTCTAACTCCTGATTTTGTTTTCATAAATCCCATGAGGTTTGAAACATTCTGCAGAGTGCCGGTTTTGGCAGTTACATTCTTAGCTAAAGGAGGGTTTCTTGTAGAGGCTCTCCAGTGTAATGTTCCTGATTTATCAGCTACAGGAAGCAGTTTAATGAACTGTATCTTGTCATCATTAAGATTGATGAACTGTAAAATTTCCAGCATCTTGTGAGGAGTAACTAGATTGTGAGGTGACAGACCATTGCCATCTACAAGGTAGCTGTTGCCTAAATCTATATTGGCATACTGTTTTAGTACAGCGCGCAGAGCTTTTGTAGTCCTGTTGTAGGTTGCAGGAAGTTTGTAGTATTCAGCTGCAACTGTTTTTGCAATAGCATCAGCATACAGATTGTTGGAGCGGTGCAGCATATATTTTGCAAGTTCTCCTAATGGAGCAGATTCAATAACACCGATGGTGGTATATCCTGGCTGAGTTGCGCGTGCAAGTTTAATTGAATTGAATGAAATTTTCTTTTCATTGAAGATGATGTTAGTCCAATCTACAGCCCACTGATCAGGATCTGAAACAGACAGTGACAGTGGCCAAGGCTGGTTCTTTTCAAGAATAGGAACACAGCCAGTAATGTGGTACTGATTCTTCATATAAAGATCTGCTTCAAGCTCACAGTTGCCACCGTAATTGGAAGGGGAGACACCTACAGCATCAGATGTGATGGTAATTGGACTTCCGACTGACAGCTTTGGCGTAGCCACATTTCCGATCCCGTTAGGCTGCAATTGTGCGAATACACAGTTTCTGTTGATGATTGCAGAGCCAGCTGGTGCGGTAAAGCAGACAGGTGTGTCGTCCCATGACCAGCCTGAGCCTTTGGTAAGTCCTCCAAATCTGCTTACATCAAGAATAATGTCTCCTGCAACGTTCTTCACGCCGGCTTTTATCAGAGAGTTTACTAAAGTTCTGAATGACTTTGTAGTAAAGCTTGGATCGCCTACAAATTTAATTAAAACGTTACCGTGCAGGGTTCCGTTCTGATCTGTAACAACCTTACCGTGAGCATCAGCATTATTTGCTGCAACTTCCAGAGTGGTCCTGAAGGTGTAGTCATGACCTAAATATAAAATGGCAGCAAGGCCTGTGATAACTTTCAGTGTAGATGCTGGATGCATGAAAGTATCAACGTTTTGACCATAAATCTTATTGTCATTTGGTTTTAGGTAGGCAACTCCGACTTCTGAGCCTGGAATTGGGTTCGGAGACGCAACGATTGCTGATGCAACAGATGAATAAAAAAATAGTGGTAAAGCAAATAATTTTATGAATTTGTTCATTTTAGATAGTGCATTGAATTGTGGTTTTAAGCCATGAGATTATACAACTATACAGACTTTACTTGAACAGATAATCCGTGATCTTACGAGGTACTTTAATAATTTAATTAGGCAAAACAGAAGCACATTGAACTGTGGTATGGAAAGTGATTACAAATCATCTTTCTGAATTTGAGTGTATCATGCAACTTTTCAATATTTAAATTTGTCTGTTTTTTACATTTGAATGCGAAAAGATACAAATTGCACAAACGAGGTAACAAATGCTGATAACAAAAAGCTGAGGTATTCGTAAAATATGTTAAAATCAGCCAAATAAATCTACAGCGCATTTTGCGTTTAAAGGAGAATATACATGATTATTGAACCTAAGGCACGTGGTTTTATTTGTGTAACCACCCATCCTACAGGCTGTGATGCTAATGTTTTAGAGCAGATTAACCTTGTTAAGAAAAATGGAAAGATTGAAAATGGTCCTAAGAAAGTACTGGTGATTGGTGCTTCAACAGGTTACGGCTTAGCTTCACGCATCAGCGCAGCTTTCGGTTCAGGTGCAGCAACAATTGGTGTATTTTTTGAAAAAGCTGGCTCTGCTAAGAGACCTGGTACTGCAGGCTGGTACAATACCGCAGCATTTACCAAGTATGCTAAAGAAGCTGGTTTATATGCACACAATGTTAATGCAGATGCATTCTCAAATGAGTGCCGTGACAAGGTAATTGAGATCATCAAGCGCGATTTGGGACAGGTAGACCTCGTAGTTTACTCTCTGGCAGCTCCTGTAAGAAAGATGCCTGATACCGGTGAAGTTGTAAGATCATCTTTAAAGCCAATCGGACAGACCTACACTTCAACTGCGATTGATACCAACAAGAACGAGATCATTACCTCCTCTTTAGAACCTGCAACAGAGGAAGAAATCGACAATACTGTAAAGGTAATGGGCGGTCAGGACTGGGAATTATGGATTGAGGCATTAAAGAATGCCGGCGTTTTAGCTGATGGTTGCAAGACTGTAGCCTACAGCTATATTGGTACAGAGATCACCTGGCCAATCTACTGGCACGGCGCTTTAGGTAAGGCAAAAGAAGATCTTGACAGGGCTGCAAAAGCAAACGAGCAACGCCTGGCTTCACTTCACGGTGATGCCCGTGTTGCTGTTTTAAAGAGTGTTGTAACACAGGCATCTTCTGCTATTCCTGTAATGCCACTATACATCTCTATGTGCTTTAAGATCATGCGTGAACAGGGCATATATGAGTCAGTTATTGAGCATATCTACAGATTATTTGCAACAACCCTGTACGGCGATAAGGCTGAGGTTGATGCAGAAGGCCGTTTACGTATGGATTCATGGGAATTGCGTGATTCAGTACAGAACAAGTGCAAAGAGTTATGGCCTGAGGTTACAACCGAGAACCTGTTTGACAAGACTGATTACGCAGATTACAAAAAGCAGTTCCTACAACTGTTCGGTTTTGAGGTTCCAGGTGTGGATTACGCTAAAGACGTAAACCCAGAAGTTGCAATTGACAATTTAGATAACCTGGTTGGCTAGTTAAGTCTTATAGTCAGCTCAATAAAAATCCCGCAATCAGTTATTTTGAAAGCGGGATTTGTTTTTTTTAATATCAAAAGCTTGAACTATGCTTTAATATGACTCTGATATGCAGTAATAGTGTTCTGCATTAAAGTAGCGATTGTCATAGGTCCTACTCCGCCTGGAACAGGGGTAATGTAAGCTGCGTGTTCTTTTGCCTTTTCAAAATCAACATCACCACACAGTTTTCCGTCAGGAAGACGATTAATACCAACATCAATTACAGTAGCGCCATCTTTAATCAGATCACCGTCCAAAAACTTTGGTTTGCCAACAGCAACTACAACAATATCAGCATTTTTAATCAGCATCTTCTGATCTTCAGGCTTTGAGAATCGATGTGTTACTGTGGTGGTACAGCCTGCAAGTAACAGCTCTAAAGCCATAGGACGACCAACAATGTTGGAGGCACCGACTACAACTGCATTCAGACCTTTGAGATCGTCTCCTAAGGTTTTGTGCAGAAGAGTCATCACGCCGTGAGGTGTGCATGCACAGATGTAAGGAATTCTCTGTACCAGTCTGCCTACATTGTAAGGGTGGAAACCATCAACATCCTTTGAAGCACTGATCTTTTCAACAATGCTTGACTCATCCAGGTGTTTAGGTAGTGGGAACTGAACAAGGATGCCATCAACTTCATCGTTATTGTTAAGATCATCAATTATTTTATCTAATTCTTCCTGAGTGGTAGATTCAGGAAGATCGTATGCAAAGGATTTGATGCCGACTTCTTCACAGGCCTTACGTTTGTTTCTTACGTACACCTGTGATGCCGGATCTGAACCTACAAGTACAACTGCAAGACCTGGCTGTCTGTTGCCATGTGCAACGATTTTATCCACGATCTGACGAAGCTGAGTTCTCAGTTCTTTTGCTATACCTTTACCATCAATAATCTGTGCTGACATTAGTTATTCTCCACTGCACTGTTGATATCTTTCTGTTCTACTGCTGTAGAAACTTCAGCTGATGCTGTAACACTGTTATCCTCAACATAGTAGCTGATGCCACTGAACAGCATACGAGCACTAATTATAAACAAAGCGACAGCAAAGATTCTCTTTAATGTAGAAGGTTTGATATTTTTGCCAATATTGACACCTAATGGTGCACAGAAGTAGGAAACAGGCACAACACAGATAGCTGCCAGTACGTTTACCAGACCATATGTTCCAATCGGAGCGTGATCTGGAGTTGTATTTGTAAGCAGCATTAAAATTGCACCAGGTACACAGACAAATAATGATACGGCAGATGAGGTACCTATGGATTTGTGAGGAGGAACAGAGCAGGCATTTAAAATTGGCACAGTAAGTGTACCTCCACCAATTCCAAGCATAGAAGAGAAACATGCAATACAGAATGCGATAACAGATTGACCTGCTTTTCCTGGAAGCGAGTTAAATGCTGGTTTTGCTTTAGCTCTAAACAGAGTATTGATTGAATTTAAAATCATTACTCCACCAAACAGTAATGTTAACCAGGCTCCACCAAGGAACTTTGATACCAGAATACCTACAACCACGCCAATCAGCATAAATACAGACCAGCTTCTGATCACTGCCATATCAGTATTACCTTTCTTATTCTGAGATAAAGCCGCAGAAATAGAAGTAGGTATCATGCACAGAAGTGAGGTTCCAGTTGCAACCAAAATTGCAACATTAGGATCTATTTTAAAGAAGAGTGTGAATACGAAGTAGAAGCATGGTACAAAGATAATGCCTCCACCGATTCCTAAAAGACCTGCAAGAAAACCTGCTATCAGACCACAGCATAGAAGAATGCCAATGGTGATAGCTAATTCGTATAAAGGAATACCAAGAAACATTTAATTCACCTGAAAAAATAAGTGAGCTAATTCTACCAAAAATAAGATAAGCAGACTTAACAGCATAGACTTATTTTTTACAGCTTTTTTTTGTAAGACTTAACAATGAAATTAGATAACAGCGATTTATAAGCCGTTGCTAAAATCTTCAAATAAAGATTGTGAAAAAAAATAAAGAAAAATTTAAAAATTCGTTGACGATAGCGGATACGTCCTGTATGATATGCACCGTTAAATCACTTCACCTCACTGAAGTGTGGTTGGGACAACAGGGTAAGACCTATTTATCCGACAACTTGCGTCCTTAGCTCAGTTGGATAGAGCAACAGCCTTCTAAGCTGTGGGTCAGAGGTTCGATTCCTCTAGGACGCGCCAGTTGCACTGATTTAACAAAGTTTCCGATGGTGGCTATAGCTCAGTTGGTAGAGTCCCGGATTGTGATTCCGGTTGTCAAGGGTTCGAGCCCCTTTAGCCACCCCATCTGAATCACTCTTTTGCGGGAGTGGCGAAATTGGTAGACGCACCAGATTTAGGTTCTGGCGCCTTACGGTGTAAGAGTTCGAGTCTCTTCTCCCGCACCACTATGACTATTCTTTTCTTCCCAAAAGTCTATTTTTTTTTCTTTGTAACTGTCCAAGTCTGTCTCTTTTACTTCTTTGTAATTTAAAACTTTTATTTTGATTTTGGCCTTATTTGGCCTTGTTTGACCTTAAATACACCTATTTGCAAGCAACGCCAATTCATACCATTTTGTTTGTTAGAATTCTCTGTTAAATTTTTACTTTTTTTTCTATAGTTCGAAATCTAAAAAAAGTGAATTTTGTCTAATATTTTGCTCGTTATAAATGTGCTTCAGGATATATAAGATCTAATGATGAAATAACAATAAATATATTTATTGTTATTAGAATAGACTCTTCTGTGGGTAACTTTGATTTGTCTTGTAAAATTAAAACTTGAAATTGACAACCTTTCTTTATTTAAGTTTTTATGGGTCAATACAGAAAAGTGTGGGATTAAAAAAATCCGTTATCTAACAGAAAGGTTGAAGGTGTCAAACCAGAAGATCAAGACCATCAGAAAGAAGAGTTATGGTCTACCTGATGATGAGTATTTCTTTCTTAAGCTGTTTGATGACTCAAGACAAAGGTGGAGATCTTTGGAAGATGACTGAACAAAGATCCCTCAGTTTTTAGGACTGAACCAGAATTTTTAATAATTTCATAATGATTACCTCAAACCTTTAATTCAATTGTATATTGAATGGTCGTCATATAGTTTGATTAGCATATCGTCATACAAGAAATAAATTCTTTTTATTAGTATACTTACTATTATCTATGCAATATAAAGGTATGCCTGTCGCTGGATGATTGAAACAGGATTTTTCAATCAGAAGGAGTTCTTTGGACTTGGCAAAGAAACACGCTCTGTTGATTTTGACAATCAGAATGCCTTTATGTGTCTTTCAGCCTTAAGAGCCACAATACTGGAGTTTCACAGACGCCTGCATCGAGATGTCCGTACCATGGGAGAAATAGCCCGCAACTGTCAGGAGACAATGAGACTAATTCCTTTGTCAGAAGCTGTAAAAGAACTGTTCGACAGATTGATAGAATTCCCTGATAAGCTAGATGCAAAAGGTTGCATTGTTAAAGGAAAACTGAGAACTGTAAAGCACATGCTAAAAATGCTTCTCTGTAACTGGTATCACGACATGATTGACTATGTAAAAGCCATATTTGATTTCTGCCCAAAACAAATACAGAGCACAGGTTCACAGAAGAAAGTGCTTACTTAAGCCTATCACATTGTATTTAATCGGTTGTTAAAGAGCACAACCGCAGTAGAATGCGGTTTATAGTTAAATTTTAACCGTGGAAAGTAGAGATTTATTGATTTTTGAATATATCCTATTGAATTTATAACCTTTTTCTTAAAATTGATTCTTCTGATCATCTCTTCCAACGGCGATGGCTTTCTAATGCGGTTTTGAGCCTTTTTTCTCTTAACTTTTAAGTTCAATTTTGCAATATTTGGCGAAAAAGGAGCGTTTTCGGCGAAAAGTGTGCTGTAACCTGCATATATTAAGGCTCTAAAAGTGGTACGATTGCAGGGTCACCAGAATGTTGGTGAGTGACGACAAATCTAATTCTTCGTATGTTTCAAATTCATAATTGCAGGGTCACCAGAATGTTGGTGAGTTACGACCTTTCTCTCAAGCATCTAAGAAATCATCAACTGATTGCAGGATCACCAGAATGTTGGTGAGTTACGACCTAATGATTTAAAGACAAATGATTATTTAATACTCTCGTAGAGGAACTAAAAAATGAGATTTTATGAATTGAATGAAGGAATTTCTTATAAAAATTGTTTAGACTCATTTGAATTCGATTTTGAGCATGATAATAAAACTGATATTATTAAGTTAACAAAATCAATTTCAATGTATACCAACTTCGGACCGTGTACATATTTTGGTTATGAATTTGAGCAAAATATTGATAAAGATGTAAAAAAGAAAATTATTGATTATCTAAATACTTCAAATGATGAAAATATTAAGCAGCTTGTTGTAAGAGCTGTTAATAGTTTATATGAAGTAGTTGATTTGTCTAAATTCAAAACTATTATATATCCTGAGTCTAGTTCAAAACTCAACAACTTAATTATCAATACTATTCATGATGTATGCCCAGTTTCATTCAATTCATGTAAACTAATTAAGGAACTTCCTAAAAATATTGAATTTGAGTATGAAACATATAAGAATTTTTTAAAAAACAATGGAGTACCTTTAAAGGATATTGAAACATCGTGTAAAAATGTTGAAAAGATGATAGATAATATTCATGATTTAGAATATTTTAAAATTGGGCAAAATACAAAAGTAAAATATAGGGAATATTTAAAGAACTTCTTTAAATTTCCAAATCAAGAACAAATTAATGCATATAAAAATCTTCAAAACGGTAAAGTATTAATTATTGATGATATATCTACAACATACTCAACAATTACATTTTTATTAAAAACGGTAAGAGCAATAAATAAGAATTGTGAAATTGTTGTATTTTGCTTAGTTGGTAATAAGGAATAAGAATGTTAAACGAATTACAAGAATTGTGTTTTAAATTAGAAGCACCTTCGATCAGTAGAGCTGTGTTGGAAGTTTTAAAATGCTTCTCTAAAAATTCAGATATAGTTCTTGTTAACATTTGAAATACTCTTAACATGAGAATATATCTGGATTATAGATAGAAATTGCCAATTATCCAACCTAAAAACAGTTAAATTTATCCATTTTTCTAACTGGAATTTATGTGATCTTGCCACTTTTCTAACTAAAAATAATTGAATTCTGTCTGGTTATACAACCTTTTTGAAAACATATTTCCTGTTGAAAAGTATCTCAATGCCATTATGTATAAGCGACAGATCCACATTTAACGTGAGGACTGAAAGTGAAATTTTAAAGTCATTTTTCTTTATCTGAAAATAAAACTCATAACGTAAAAAAACTCTTTAAATCTCTTAAAAAGACCACATCTGTATAGTTGTGAAAAGAGAACAAATGGATTGCACAAGAAGCAGTCCGAGGAGATTTTATGAAGAACATGAATAACAGCAATAAGAATATGTTAGCAAGAGCAGACAACGGATTTAACCATTCATTTGCACCAACACTGTTTGATTTCTTCAGTCGTCCATTAGCAGATTTTGACAGTATGTTTGCACCTGTTGCAGCAGACAATGCCCGTGTAGATATTAAGGATTTGGGTGATCGCTATCAGCTAAAGGCTGATATGCCTGGTGTTAAGAAAGAAGACATCAAGGTAGATTTTGAAAACGGTGATTTAACCATAAGGGCAGAGCACCACAAGGAATGCAATAAAAAGGATGAGTTTGGCTTTATGGTACATGAGCGCTCAGAAGGAACCTATCAGCGCAGTTTCCATTTTGACGATGCTGATCCTAAAGATATTACAGCAGCATTTGCAAATGGTGAACTTGATATCTGTCTGATGAAGTCAAAGAAAGCAGAGAACTCAACATCAATTAAGATCCACTGATAGTCCTGATAAGATATTCCTTTTGAGCATAGTGGTTTGAGAACAGTTAGTTCAGTAATCTTACTCTCATAAAAATTTAAGGCAGGGCCTTTGGGCTCTGCCTTAGTTATTCTCGTTTATTGGTAATTGTGATTTTATATAGGCAGGTGAAGATCACTAGTTACGATCTAAATGTTGTGAATTGTTTATTTCATCAACAAGTTCTTCAACGAGATATTCATCGCTCATGCAGTGTAAATCTGAGATACCTTCCCTTATTAGTCTGTAAAGATTTGATTTATAGAAAAGATCTAATGCCTTGCTAAGGGAAATATTCTCTTTTTTTGCAAGAATTGCAACTATCCTTGCGTATTTTAGCTGGAGTAAGACTGGATTAGCGTTCATAAGTGCTGTCTCATATCCTGATGTGCCACTACACCTTTTCTGCCTTGATGAAATTAAGAAGAGAGATAGAAGTTACAGTTCGAAAACAAAGTTGCAGATTAGGTTTTTCAAAACGAAGTCTTTTGATAGCCTCCTCTTTATCTATGAGACCATCAAAAAAAAGTTCTACTGTGTTAAATACTTTGTCATTAGCTACGCCACCGATTACAAGATCATAAGAGCTTGTATCCTTTCCTGCTCTGCATTTTAAAATAAAATCAAGCCAGCTCTCTGAATAACTGTCAAACTCCAGTACATTTAGATCATTTTTGTACTTTTCGTTAAAACTGAAGCTTGTTATGTAACCGTCGCTGCCTCGTTTTTTGAATTTTAAACTCCATTTTAACGCCTGATCATATATAGGTGTCACATAAAAAACTTTACCAAAGTCAACGTTTTTTCTTGAGTGTTTAATATCAGGAGTCTCGATTTTTATATATGAACCATGGTACAGGATCATGAAATAACTCCTTTTTCTTTCATTAAAGATATGATGTCTTCTACTATATAGCTTTTGCTTTGGGTATGCAGAACTTCATATTCAGGAATTATGTAAGAATATAAAATGTTACTTTTTTCTGTTAGGTCTTTGTATACACTCTGCGCATTTACTCCAAGTCTGATTGCGATGTTCTCAATACAGAAGATAGCAAACTCAAGTTCATCCTTGTCAGGTATATCTCGCTCTGATGTCATATTGTATCCAACTGTTTACTGATCACCTATCCTTTAAGTATAGATATCAATTTTGTACAAAACAAGACAGGACACATGAATGAGTTGTCATCAATACTTAGAAGTATGATATTAAATCTTGATGAAAAGTTGATTTTCGGTTGAGAAATAAGGGCAAATAAGCGAAAATACACGCAGTTTTATTTTTGAAAAATCAGTGAAAATGGCAGATAAAAATCTCTTAAATGAAATAAACAAACGTAGAACGTTTGCGATTATTTCCCACCCTGATGCTGGTAAAACCACCATCACAGAAAAAGTTTTATTATTCGGTTCAGTAATTCAAAGAGCAGGTGAAGTTAAAGCCCGTGGCTCAACCGGAGCCTTTGCTCGTTCAGACTGGATGGATATGGAAAAAGAGCGTGGTATTTCTGTTTCCACCTCTGTAATGCAGTTTCCATACAATAACTGTACAGTAAATCTTCTGGATACACCAGGTCATGAAGACTTCTCTGAAGATACCTACCGTGTGCTTACCGCAGTAGACTCATGCTTAATGGTAATTGATGCTGCTAAAGGTGTTGAGGAAAGAACCCGTAAGTTAATGGAGGTTACAAGATTACGTACCACTCCAATTCTGACTTTCATGAACAAGTTAGACCGTGAAACACGTGATCCTCTTGACCTTTTAGATGAAGTAGAAAAAGAGCTTAACATTCTGTGCGCTCCTATTACCTGGCCTATTGGTTCTGGTAAGTCTTTCCGTGGTATTTATCACTTATTAAAAGATGAGGTAATGCTTTATCACTCAGGTGAGGGATACCATATTCAGAAAGCTCAGACTATTAAAGGACTTGATAACCATGAACTAGATAAAGTTCTAGGTGAGGATGAAGCTTCACAGTTACGTGATGATATTGAACTTGTAAAAGGTGCTTCAAATGAGTTTGATTTAGATCTGTTTCGTGAAGGTAAATTAACCCCAGTATTCTTCGGTACTGCTTTAGGTAACTTCGGTGTTGACTGCATGCTAGACGGCTTGACCGAATGGGCTCCTACACCTCTATCACGAGTAGCTGATGAGCGCGAAGTAGTAGCATCTGAGGGTAAACTTACAGGCTTTATCTTTAAGATCCAGGCTAATATGGATCCTAAGCACCATGACAGAATTGCTTTCATGCGTATTGTTTCTGGTTCATACCATAAGGGTATGAAACTTTATAACGTACGTTTAGGCAAAGAAGTTATTGTATCTGATGCTGTAACCTTTATGGCAGGTGAGCGCGAACAGGCTCAGTTGGCTGTGGCAGGCGATATCATCGGTTTACACAACCACGGTACCATGCGTATTGGTGATACCTTCACTGAAGGTGAAAAACTTCACTTTAACGGTATTCCTAATTTCGCTCCAGAACTCTTCAGACGTATTCATTTGAATGATCCTCTAAAGCAGAAACAGTTGCAAAAAGGTCTAATGCAGTTGTCAGAAGAAGGTGCGGTGCAGGTATTCAGACCTATCATCAACAATGATCTGATCGTAGGTGCTGTAGGTGTGTTGCAGTTTGATGTGGTGGTATCTCGTCTAAAGCATGAATACAATGTTGATGCAAAGTATGAGAATATCGCTGTAACCACAGCCCGCTGGTTAACGTCAGATGATCCTAAGGCTTTACAGGAAATTCAGGATAAGGTTCCGCAGTCAATTGCCTTAGATGGTGGTGATAACCTAACCTTCCTTGCAACATCTGGTGTTAATTTAAACCTTAACATGGAGCGTTATCCAAAGGTTAAGTTCTCTGCTACGAGAGAACACTAATAATCCTTGCCTTGAGGAAACTTAAGGCAGGTAATTTAAGAGCACATAAAGAGGACATATGCTGTACGATGCACATGTACATGTAGGAATGTTCGATGATATTGAGTCATTGGTAAAGTGTGCTCGTTTGTCAAATATAACTCCCATCTGTGTAGGTATAACCTTAGATGAGAGTTTACATACCTTAGAACTTTTTAAAGCTCAGAATATAAAACTTCCTGTCTTTGTAGGTATTCATCCTTGGTATTTAAAAGACCAAAAGTTTGATTTTAGTCTTATTGAAAAGTTACTTTCCTTTGAAAATGTCGTAGGCATTGGAGAATGTGGTTTAGATAATAAGATTGAAATACATGTGAACTCTCAAATTGAGGTTTTAGAACAGCATTTAGAATTAGCTTCAAAGTATGCTCTGCCAGTCAACCTGCATATACGAGGCTGTCATGGTGAGTTAATAAGAGTTTTAAAAAAGTATCAAGGTCGGGTAAAAGGTTTTGTCCACAATTTTACCTTCTCGTACGATATAGCTAAAAAGTACCTTGATTTAGGCATGATGTTATCAGTGGGACATCACATTACCTTTAATCAGGCAAAGTTAAACTCTGTTTTAGAAAAAGTAGGTCTTGAGAAATTTGTTTTAGAGACAGATGCTGATTTTTTACATACAGGCCCATATGATCCAAACTTAATCAAAAGAGAGTATGAGTGTATTTGTAGCTTGTTTAACCGTACAATGGATGAAACAGAGATTGTTTTAGAGAACAATCTCAAAAGGGTAATACCTAAGATTGCAACTCTATAAATTCATAACGTAAAATTCATAACTAAAAGCAATAGGAAAATCGCATGAGCTTTGTTTATATTGTCAAAAAAGATCTCGCATTTGATATTAAAAAGGCAACCAAAAGCGTTGAAGAAAATACCGGTATTAGCTTAAAAGCACTTGCTACAAAAGAATTACATGGTCATGTAGGTGCTTTATTTACAACCGACAATGACAATGCTCATGAATTATGTAAAAAGGCAGTAACTGAAGGCAAGTTTGATTTTGATGTCTTTGCAGCTACCTCTTTTCCAACTTTAAAAGAAAAAGGTGAGATTTGTCTTGATATGGATATGACCTCAGTGCAGATTGAGGGCATTGATGAGATTGCAAGACGTTTGGGCGTATATGACAAGGTCTCTGAGATTACCTCAAAGGCAATGCATGGAGGTCTTGATTTTGCTCAGTCATTAACTTTACGTGTAGCCATGTTAAAAGACGGCGATGCCTCCGTAATTGAAGATGTTAAATGCATTATGAAAGAGACTGATGGTCTTGATGTCCTAATGCAGACTGTAAGCTCACATAACTGGGTAAAAGGTATCTGCTCTGGTGGCTTTGAACAGTTAATATGTGTCTTAGATAAGAAATACTCTTTAGATATGGTGTGTGCTAACTCTTTAGAAATTAAAGATGGCAAATTAACCGGTAAAGTTGATAAGAGAATTGTTGATGCGACAGTAAAGCGTGAAGGCGTATTAGATCTACAGCAAAAATCTAACGTAGAGTCATCACAAATCATTGTCTTAGGTGATGGTGCTAATGATTTAAAGATGATTGAGGCAGCTTCCCTTGGTATTGCTTATCACGCAAAGCCATTAGTACAGCAAACAGCTCCATTTTGTATCAATCATTCTGATCTTAGTGCTGTAGCTTTGCTTTTAGAGTTAAATTCATAAGATGGCTAAAGCAAAAAGCGTGTTTGTATGTTCAAGCTGTGGTGCTAAATATTACCGCTGGCAGGGTATCTGCTCTGAATGCGGTGAGGCAGGTACCATCAGTGAAACTCTTGTTGATACTTCTCCTAATGCTGGGGCTAAGGTAGCGGCAAGAGCTTTATCTGGTTTTGCTGGAGCAACCGGTAGTGGAATTTGCTCATTAGCTACGGTTGATCTTACCAAACGTCCTAGAATTTCATCTGGCTTTACAGAGTTTGACAGAGTCTTAGGCGGAGGTATTGTCTCTGGCTCTGTTGTTCTAATAGGCGGTAACCCAGGTGCCGGTAAGTCAACCTTACTTTTACAGACTGTAGGTAGACTCTGTTTAAATCATAAAGTACTGTATGTAACCGGTGAGGAATCATTACAGCAGGTAGCACTGCGTGCCAATCGTTTAAAGATACAGGCTAATAACATCAGAATAGCTGCTGAAACTTCAATTGATACTATCTGTGAGATGGCATCAAAAGAAAGACCAGAGGTTTTAATTGTAGATTCTATTCAGGTTATGCATGTAACAGGAATTGAATCAGCACCAGGTTCTGTAAGTCAGGTCCGTGAAGGCGCTGCCGCCTTAACCCAATTCGCTAAAAGGACTGGAATCGCAGTCTTCATGGTAGGACATGTAACTAAAGACGGTACCTTAGCAGGTCCTAAAATTTTAGAGCACTGTGTAGATTGCTCTGTAATTTTAGAAGCTGGTACTGACATGCGATACAGAACACTGCGCTGTCAGAAAAACCGTTTTGGCGCTGTAAATGAGATTGGTGTCTTTGCTATGACAGATACTGGTCTTAAAGAAGTTAAAAATCCATCTGCCATTTTTTTAAACCGCCAGGAAACAGTGGCTCCAGGCTCACTTGCAATGGTAACTTGGGAAGGCACAAGACCTCTATTAGTTGAGTTGCAGGCATTAGTAGATTTGTCCTTATACTCAAATCCAAGACGATTGTCTTTAGGTACTGATCAGAACAGACTTTCTATGCTGCTGTCCGTATTGCACCGCCATGCTGAATTTGCACTAGCAGATCAGGATGTCTTCGTAAATGTTGTAGGTGGTGTAAAAGTTGAGGATACCTCATCAGATGTACCTTTAGCCTTAGCTCTGATTTCATCTTACAGAGACAAGCCAGTAGATAAAGGTACAATTGCTTTTGGAGAAATTGGTCTTACAGGTGAGATAAGACCTGTACCATATGGTCAGGAGAGAATATCCGAGGCAGTAAAGCAAGGTTTTGTGAGGATCATTGTACCTTTTGACAATGCCCCTCGAACACGCAATCCTGATGTAGAGGTGATTCCGGTAAAGAGAGTTACCGATCTCTTTAATTTAGTCTAAAGTTTTGATTAAGTAACTAGACTATGTAGCTAGTCTAGTTACTTAAAAGTGTGCTCAGCATGAGCATTATCTCTAGGGTGAAAGTCCCGAGGATGCCCGCTAACGGGAAATCTTAGCAA
>CAKQDA010000005.1 GCA_934218695.1 uncultured Succinivibrio sp. | reverse complement strand
TGTTTGGGAAACGCCGTATGCGGATCCGCACGTACGGTGTTGTGAGAGGGATGGTGGAAACACCTCCCTACTCGATTAGTGACTAGCCTTCAGATACTAAAGAATGAACTAATCTTAGAGCGATAATTAAACGATCCTCGTTTCTAAATCTCTGCTCTAAACATTTACCAGCATTTGCTAAATCATGCTGTAATGAAGACATTTTTTTCTCGTTTAAATCTTCGGCGTACTTATCTGTAAATCTCATCAGGTATTCAGTTGTAACTTCAATCCTCGGCATGGTTCTGTTGGCAATTGATAATGATCTTCCAGAAGCATTTTCGATAAGTTCAATGATCTTTGGGTAAAGATCAAAGTGTCCATGGGAGATGTAGTCGATAAGATGATTACAGAATGATGTTACATCCTCATATGAGGGATAGCAGACATCATTTTTGTTTGAACTGCGCGACAGTGACACATTAAGGATCTTCATGTACATGAGAACAAGTTCCTGACGAGCTTTAATCATGTCGTTGATCCACTTGTATTTATCATCAACTTTCTGCAAAGTGGTGTTGAAAGTCTTTCCAAACTCAGCTACTTTCATACGCAACTCCTAGTTTGTTTCTATTTATTATAAAGATAAAATATCATAAAAATCAGTTAGTAAACTGTTACTTAAATCAAATAAATAGATACGTGGGTGTGTATAAAAACGGATAATGCCACATATGTGGCATTATTCACGATTTGTTTTAAGTTTTTGAACTTTTCTAAGACTATCGTTTAGCCATCAGAGAGTTCTGATAGAGTTCTCTCTTGTACTTCTTAATGGAAGCAGCAAAGGCTCTTCGTGATTTTGAGTTTATCTCAACTCTCTGATTATCAAGCTTTACTCTTAATGGGTTTACAGCTCGACCGCCTATACGAACCTCATAGTGCAGGTGAGGGCCCGTAGAAATACCGGTGTTACCTGAACGTGCAATTACAGCTCCCTGTTTTACTCTCTGACCTGGTCGTACAGACAGTTTGGATAAATGCATATAAACAGTAGAAACAGTAGATGAATGTCTTAATACAATAAAGTAACCTGCTGTTCTTGAGAAACCTGCCTTGTCCACAATACCATCAGATGGAGCTGAAATTAAAGAGCCTACAGGCATACCAAAGTCGACACCGTTATGTGGTCTTACCCGACCTGTTACAGGGTGCCTTCTGCTTGGATTAAACTGAGAGGTCACGCGAACCCTTGAATGGAATGGGAATCTGGCAAAGCCTGATGAACGTGATGCCTTTAACCCCCTTTCGTCATAGTATTTACCGTCAGCTGTATTGAGGAAACTTGATACCTTACCACCTCTTGAGAGGGTAAATTCAACGGCACAAATCCTGCCTTTACCTTTGGACTCTGTAAAGAGCACTCTCATGCTGTCTCCGGCACGGATATTACGGGAAAACTGAATTTTACCTTTAAACATCTGCAGGATCTTGTTAATTTCAGCATAGGTTATACCGGCTTTGTTTGCCGCTGTAGAGAAACTTTCGCCCTTTGCGATATTAACCAAAACCAGACGACCTCGTTTTGCCGCACTCATCTCCTGAACAGGTTCATCTTTAACTGCAGCAACCTTATTATCCTTTGCATTATCAGTTTTTGAAGCAGAAGCTACAACTGAGCTGTTAGGAGCATCCTTTGATGCTAGGATCTTAGCCTGCGAAGTGGCATCATCATCCATTTCATATGATCCAAGCTTTTCTTTGACTACAGTGTAGTTACCGGATTTGTCGGTCTTATAGAAACGCAACTGCTCTTTGTCAGAAATCGGTTTGATGAAAACCAGAAGTTCTCCCTTACCGTCAACCAGGAAAGAAAGATTTTCACCAATCTTTAAAGAATTAATTCTTTTGGCAAGAGACTTATCTGTGTCTAAAATTGTCATTAAAGTTGCTGCAGGAATATTCAAATCCTCGAACAGAGAGGAAATGTTATCACCACGCTGCACACTTTCTGTTACCCACTTTGCATCAACATTAGAGCTCTGATCTTTATCTATCTTTTTAGCAAGAGCAGAAACTTCACTGTCAATCTGGGCATCAGAATCAGCAAGATCTGCATCAGGTAAAGAGTCATCATAATTTTCCATCTGATGATTTTTATCTTTGCTTGAAGTTATTCCGTAAGCCTGTGTCAGTGGGACTGACTCATCAATATCTGTTACATGCTCGTCGTGATAGGCAAACATATCTGAATCAGGAACAGTATCAGAACTGTCACCTGAGGAATAGAAATTCTTATTTGTGGCTACAGATAGGGTAAGAGCCAGTACAAAAGTAGCAAGGATAGCTTTGTTATGCTTTTTTGAAAGAGGTCCTTTCCAAGCGGAAGATCCTATGGCCTCTTTTGAAATATAATCTTCTGATATCATTTTTGTATCTTGTAAAAAGTCTTCATTAACATCAAATTTTGCAGACATCTATGCCTTCTTAAAAGCATTTGCTTCAGGATCTGCCTTTTGTAATTTTTGCGTAGTTAAGACTTTGTTAATTACTTTATAATTAATAAGCGTTTATCAGCAGATAATTAATCTTTTACTTACAAACGCATATTAACAAATCTTTTCAGCTCATATCTGAGCGAAAAGGTAACTGTGAAGTTTATATAGTTATTATGTACAGATGGGTTTAGTATACTATATTAATGACTTTACAGCTGATATTATTAGCTGTAAATAATTCACATATTTTAAACAATTTGAGGTAGAGCATGATTTTTGGTGAAAAGTATTACGGAATGTTAAAAAAACTCTCTCCATGGAGACAGAGTTTGTTTTCACTGGTACTGGCTCAAAGACAATATCCAAATTATGCTCTGTGGTGTGAAGTTAATGAGGTTAAAGGTGGAGCTAAAGCCTACCTGAAGACTCTGAATACTTTATGGGAGTTCCATAAGGATAAATTTAACACCATTGATCTTGAAAAGGTTCTGGATGATTTTGAACCTTATCTTCTTGATGACGAAAAGAATGATCTGTCTGTAGGTGATTTGTTTTCACTTGATGCAACTTTATCTTTGTCATCTTCAATTCTTGCGATCATTATGCATGAAGGCGAAGAGGCTGAAATGGCTTCTAGAGCATCTTTAAGCGGAGTGATCCGTAAAATTGAGCAGTCATCTGATTGTGAATATACAGACGAGGAATTGAGAGAAATGGAAAGTGTCGATAACGAGGTTAACTTCCAGGTTGAACTTTACGAGCTACTAGAAAAATCAAAAAGAGAGCCAGAACTGATCGACAGACTGTATAAACTGAGCTTAAACAATGGTGTCAGCAATATTGGTCTGAGTCTTGACTGACAGCTATTTATAAAAAGCCTCAAGAATTAGGATCACTCCACTTAAAATCGATACTGAAGAAAACACAAACTTAACTTTGGCAACAGGCATTTTAATTAAAAGTGTGGTTCCAAGGTATGCACCTGTAAAAGCGGCAATAATCATCACTGGTATCCACTGCCAGTGAATTGCCGTTAAGGCTCCAACGGTAACTGCTCCCACTGCATTCCAGATTGTTGCCACAAAAATCATTGTATGCATAATGGCTCTTTTAAGCTCAAGACCAAATACGCCAACCAGAGATAAAGTAGCAAAAAGTCCTGCACCTGAAGAAAGCGAGCCTGAGAACATTCCGATTATAAGAATACACAGAGTGCCCAAGACTGTTCTTGTATAGGAACGGTTTTCAATTCCTTTAGAACCAAATCCTTTTTTGAACATGGTATAGATACCAGATCCTATTGTTATAAAGCCTAAGATAATCTGAGCTATATGGGATGGAACTGAAATAATGATAATTGATCCTGCAACAACTGCAGGGCAACCGACAAAAAGCATGATAAGACTAACAGTCCTGTCAAATGCAAATGATCGGTTAAATCCTTTTTTTGACATCGCTCCAATTCCCAGAAAAACTACAGCCACTTTATGAGTGCCTAGTGCTGTTGCAAAAGGAAGTCCTAAAAGGATCAGCATAGGGAACTGGATGAAGCCGGCGCCTCCTCCGGAGACGCTGGCAAAGAGATTGGCAACAAAGGTAACTAAAAACAGAACGGACTGATTTATAATTTCCTCAATCACCTTACTCTCCTTTTTCTTTTAATTACTTGCGGTTTAAAGCTCGCCAGGCAATATCATTTCTGTAGAACATACCATCAAAATGGATATTCTTAATGTGGGCATAAGCTTTTTCTCGAGCTTCAGCCACATCATTACCCAATGCGGTTACGCATAAAACACGTCCGCCTGAAGTTACTACATCATCGCCAACCTGTTTGGTTCCTGCTTCAAAGACTTTGAGATCATCATCAGTCTTGATTTCAAGACCAGTGATCTTGTCACCCTTGCGAGGAGATGCAGGATAACCGTGAGCTGCAAGCACAATACCGATGGCAGGGCGGGGATCATATTTAATGTCAACGCCTTTCAGACCACCGTTCTTACATGCTTTCAGGCACAAATCAACAAGATCTGACTGCATGCGAAGCATAATTGGCTGGGTTTCAGGATCTCCGAAGCGGCAGTTAAATTCAACTACTCTTGGGGCTCCGTTCTTATCGATCATCAGACCTGCATATAAGAAGCCGCGGTATGGAATACCATCTTCTTTCATACCCTTTAGGGTAGGATTGATGATTTCATCCATAACTCTCTTGTATACAGCATCGGTTACAACAGGAGCTGGAGAGTATGCGCCCATGCCTCCAGTGTTAGGACCGGTATCACCATCGCCAACACGCTTATGATCCTGAGATGTTGCCATTGGAAGAGCATTCTCTGTATCTGACATAACAATGAAAGAAGCTTCCTCTCCTTCCATGAACTCTTCGATGACAACTGAAGCTGAAGCATCACCAAACTGATGCTCATCAAGCATATTATGAACAGCATCGACAGCATCTTTTTCGGTCATGGCAACGACCACGCCTTTACCGGCAGCAAGACCGTCTGCCTTGATTACGATAGGAGCGCCCATCTTTTTAATATATGCCACAGCGTCATCAGTTTTGGTAAATACTTCATAGGCTGCAGTAGGAATATTGTGGCGTTTTAGGAAGTCTTTTGTAAATGACTTAGAGCCTTCTAACTGAGCACCGGCCTTGCTAGGTCCGAAAATTGTCAGACCTTCTTTTTCAAAGGCATCAACAACACCGGCTACCAAAGGTGCCTCAGGACCTACAATGGTAAGTCCTATGTTTTCCTTTTTAGCAAAGGAAACCAGTCCCTGAATATCATCTACACTGATGGACACATTCTCCATCTTGTCTTCATGTGCAGTACCAGGGTTACCAGGAGCTACAAAAACTTTTTCTGCTAAAGGTGATTTTGCAGCACGCCATGCCAGGGCGTGCTCACGACCACCGTTACCAATAATTAAAACTTTCATTTAGAACCTCAAATGACAGGTAGTAAAAGTCGTTAGTAACGAGTTACAAATTAGTGGCGGAAATGACGCATTCCGGTGAATACCATGGCGATGCCATGCTCGTTTGCTGCATCGATAACTTCCTGATCACGGATTGATCCACCAGGCTGGATAATGCACTTAATTCCTGATGCAGCTGCAGCATCAACACCATCACGGAATGGGAAGAATGCATCAGAAGCCAGTGCTGCACCCTGCAGTGATAACTTGGCGTCCTCAGCTCTTAAACAGGCGATACGTGCAGAGAATACACGGCTTGTCTGTCCGCAACCGATGCCTAAAGTCTTCTTGTGGTTTGTGTAAACAATTGCATTTGATTTGGTGAACTTGCATACCTTCCATGCAAATAGAAGTTCATCCATTTCGTCTGCTGTAGGAGTTCTCTTGGTTACAACCTTAAGATCTTCTTTCTTCACTGTCTCAAGATCAGCCTCTTGAACAAGAAGACCTCCGTTAACTCTCTTAAAGTCAAGTCTTGGCTTTGCCTGACCTAAAGGTCCGGTTTCAAGCAGTCGTACGTTCTTCTTACGAGCAACTTCTGCTTTTGCTTCCTCAGATACGGCAGGAGCTACTATAACCTCACAGAATTGTCTGTCAACGATTGCCTTTGCTGTAGCACCGTCAAGTTCGCGGTTGAAGGCAATGATACCTCCGAAAGCTGACTCGCTGTCACAGTTAAATGCATCTTCATAAGCTTCTTTCAGATTCTCGCCTAAGGCTACACCACAAGGGTTTGCATGTTTTACGATTACACAGCAAGGCTCTTCGAACTGACGAACGCACTCAATGGCTGCATCAGTATCTGCAATATTGTTGTATGAAAGTTCTTTACCCTGCAACTGTTTAGCTGTTGAGATACCTGCGTCGTGCGCGTAGATGTCTGAGTAGAAAGCTGCTTTCTGATGAGGGTTCTCACCATAACGCATACTCTGCAGTTTCTTGAAGTTCAAGTTAAGGGTGCGAGGCAGTGTTGATTCAGTGCCGTCAGAAATACCATAATCAGGTACCTTGGTACCAAAGTAGTTTGCAATGGCACTGTCGTAGGCTGCAGTGTGTTCAAATGCTGCGATAGCCAAATCAAAGCGTGTATTCCAGGTTAGAGAGCCTTCGTTTGCATCCATTTCGCTGATTACTCTGTCGTAATCAGATGCTCTTACAACTATGGCAACGTCGCGGTTGTTCTTTGCTGCAGCTCTTACCATGGTAGGACCGCCGATATCGATATTCTCAATAGCTTTATCAAGTGGGCAGTTTGGATCTGAAACAGTCTTAACAAACGGATAGAGGTTTACCACAACCAGATCTATTGGTTTGATGTTGTGTTCTTCCATTACTTTTTCGTCAATGCCACGACGACCTAGAATACCACCGTGGATCATTGGGTGAAGAGTCTTGACTCTACCATCCATCATTTCAGGAAATTTGGTGTAATCAGATACTTCAATAACCTTAACACCATTCTGGTCTAGCAGTTTGGCAGTACCGCCGGTTGAAAGAATTTCAACTCCGCGTTTTTCTAATTCTTTTGCAAATTCAACTACACCAGACTTATCAGAAACGCTGATTAGAGCGCGTTTGATTGGACGTAAGAGGGCTTCCATTTAAAGACTATGCTCCTAAAAAAATATATGCGACTTTAAGGACAGGTAAAGTCCTTTTAAAAGTGCGTACATTGTACCAATTTGTTGGAACAAAATCGCTATTTTTAAGAAAATACAACAATGGTGCAAAAAATAGAATTCGGCAACAATAAAAAATCCGTCATTATCAATCTGAAGTTATAGATGAGAATTTGAAGAATTCTATTTAGCAAGTATGAAAAAAAACAGTTTTTGCATAAGGTTAAGTCAGCTTTGTACATTATGCTAAACAAAACGCTTATAGAATCAGACATAAGCATAGCTGTATGTCAAGGGCTGATAAATAAGCCAAACTAAAAAAAATGTTAAAAATTTAATTTTATAAAAAGATTTTAAAAATCAAGATATTAGATCCATTAGATATGATAAAAATGGCCTAAACTTAGTCTGTATCAATATTTTGACCAAAAGATCTATCTTTTTTTTTCATAAAATAGCGTATACTAAGCGCGTTTTAGATGAGAAAAGCACAAGATGTGGTCTCATCATAAAAGAATTTTCAGATTGAGCTTATCAATCGACATATAGTATTTATCTTTATAAACGCTCATGAAAGAGCATATTTCAAAGGAAATTGTGAATTATGAATAAGTCTGAACTTATCGAGCAAATCGCTAAGCGTTCTGGTTTACCTTTAGCAGGTTCACGCAAGGCTTTAGACGCATTATTAGAGACCGTTGGTGAAGCATTAGCTTCAGGTGATCGCGTTCAGTTAGTTGGCTTTGGTACTTTCAAGGTTACTGAGCGTTCTGCTCGTGAAGGTCGTAACCCACAGACTGGTGCTGTAATCAATATTCCAGCAACAAAGACTCCTTCATTCAGCGCAGGTGCTGAGTTAAAGAAGACTGTAAACAAATAATTACAGTTTCATGAATAAAAGAAACCAGATCTTTAAGGTCTGGTTTTTTTATATGTATTAAACGTTTTATTGAGGCATCTTTGTTGGGTACAACTTTATTTACACTTGTTTCGAAATTCTAAAATAGGAATTCAACTTCCAAATTATTAGCAAGCAGAAACAGTTGTAAGGCATGATATAATTCAAAAAACGTTTTTATAAGCTTTAGCACATTAAAAATGTTAAAGGCGTTTAATAAAGCACACCTATATTGTGAATATTTTTGCTATTTTTTGTTTTGATACTAGATATTGCGTTATTGCTGATTGATAATAAAGTTATCAAGATAAATGTTATGATAGCAAATATGTTTATTTAAATTTTTAAGGGAAAATTTATGGCACTGAATCAAAAAGCAGGTCAGAAGGCTGGTTTTGAGGATCTGGACAACATACCTCGTTTAATGGCTGCATATTATCTGAATACTCCAGATATGGATGATCCTGAGCAGAGGGTCAGTTTCGGAACATCAGGTCACAGAGGCACATCATTAAACGGATCTTTTACTGAATCCCATATCATTGCAATTTCTCAGGCAATTGCCGAGTACCGTCAGAAACAGGGTATTACAGGTCCTTTATTCATAGGCATGGATACTCATGCCCTGTCAGAGGCAGCTCTTGCAACTGCTGTTGAGGTTTTAGGTGCAAACGGTGTAGAAGTGAGAGTCGAAAAGGATCACGGCTATACCCCAACACCATCAGTGTCATTTGCTATTTTAAATTACAACAAGGGCAGAACTTCTGGTTTAGCTGACGGTATTGTAATTACCCCTTCACACAATCCTCCATCAAATGGTGGTTTTAAGTACAATCCAACTGATGGTGGTCCTGCCGGTACTGAAATTACTTCGGTAATTCAGGACAGAGCCAACGAGATTTTAAGAAATAATCTGCAGGGTGTAAAACGTGTTCCTTACGCAAAAGCTATTAAGCTTTCAAATGTAAAAGAGCACGATATGTTAACTCAGTATGTTGAAGCTTTAGGTGATATCATTGACATGGAAGCAATTTCAAAGTCTGGTATCCATATGGGCGTTGATCCTCTTGGCGGATCAGGTCTTTACTACTGGGACAGAATTGCAGACAAGTACAAGTTGAATCTAAAAGTTGTTAATTACGCTGTTGATCCTACTTTCTCATTTATGTGCATCGACCGAGACGGTAAGATCCGCATGGACTGTTCCAGCCAATATGCAATGGCAGGTTTGATTAAGTTAAAGGATGATTTTGACATTGCCTGGGGAAATGATCCTGACTATGACAGACACGGTATTGTTTGTCATTCAGGTTTAATGAACCCAAATCATTATTTGTCTGCAGCAATTAACTACATCTATACTCACCGCCCTCTATGGCCTAAGGACGCTATGGTTGGTAAGACTGTAGTTTCATCAAATTTAATGAACCGCGTGGCAGTAGGTTTAGGTCGTAAGGCATATGAAGTTCCTGTTGGTTTCAAGTGGTTTGTTCCTGGTTTATTTGATAAATCATTAGCTTTTGGCTGTGAGGAATCTGCCGGTGCATCATTCCTTCGTAAGGATGGCAGCGTATGGACAACCGATAAAGACGGTATCATTGCATCCTTACTGAGTGCTGAAATGCTGGCAGTAACAGGCAAGGACCCTTCTGTACATTACAATGAGCTGATTGAAAAGTATGGTCGACCATACTATAACCGTGTTGATGCACCTGCATCTCCAGCTCAAAAGGCTGCTTTAAAGAAACTAGATCCTTCAGCTGTAGAGGCAAGTTCACTTGCTGGCGAGAAGATTGTTGACAAGTTGACAAATGCTCCTGGTAACGGCGCTGCAATTGGCGGTCTGAAGGTTGTAACCGAGAACGGCTGGTTTGCTGCTAGACCATCAGGTACTGAGAACGTTTATAAGATTTATATGGAAAGCTTCAAGGGTGAAGATCATCTGAAGAAGATCGAAACTGAAGCTCAGGAGATCGTAAATGCTGCTTTAAAGAAGGCAGGTGTTTAGTAAACAGTTCAAAAGAAAATAGAACCGTCATATATAAAGATGATGGTATTCATTGACTCTAAATGGGCCTTTAAGTTCAATCTTATTGGTCCATTTTGTTTTTAATGTGATAATTATCAAAACTGAATCTGTATTGATGTACACTTTTAGTTTCTAATGGGCTACAATCTGAACATTCAAAATACTTACAGGATATATAAATCAAATGAACAAAAAACTGTTATTGTCTTTAGGCATTGCCAGTGCGGTTAGCTTATCTGGCTGTTCAATTCTTTCATCTATGATGACAACCGAAGATGAGTATTTGGACAAAGCATCAGCTGCTATGGATATCGATTCAAAAGATCTTACAGTATTACAAGAAACCATTCGTCCTGGTTTAAATGCATTGACTTATGATTTGAAAGGCAAAGATGGATCTCGTTACAGATGTAGCCTTAAGTCTGGCTTTACTGGTGAAACAAGTGCGGCTTCATGTCAGAAAAAAGTTGGTAATAAGTGGGAGCCTATTGGCGAACAGCGCGATGAGTCAGATGAAGCTGATGGTTCATGGCTCCATTTTGGAACACGTGACGGTCATAGCAATTATGAACCTAAAGAGGTCCTTACAAATGAAAATAGTGCAAAGTCTCGTGGAGCTAAGAGAGGATCAGCAGGTAAGGGTGCAATCATAGCTGATGATTCTGCCCCAGTCTCAAGAGAATATGTGGGTGGAACAAGATCATCTGAGACACCAACAATCCTGTTTACTCCAAAGGATGAGGATGCCGCATTCAGGACTAATCCAACCAAGACTTATAATGGACGTTTCAAAGTTCGTGATGAGCAGGGACATTCATATGAGTGCCATTTTGCAAACGTAGGTCAGGTGGTATCAGACACTATCTCAGTATGCACAAAACTGTACTAATACTATTCAAAGTTTAAAAAATTAAAATAAGGCTCTGGTGGATTTTGATCTGTCAGAGCTTTTGTTTTTATGGATAAGTCTTATTTGTGATTAGATTAATACATAAATTTATTGTAGAGTGAGACTAAAAGGTTGTTTTGTGAACAGGTCTTAAACCTTTAACAAGACATGTAACCGTTATTTTATGATTTAGAGAATATCTTGATTAGGCTTTTAATCAAACCTTTGAAAGCTATTCTAAAGACACTAAGTCTGTATAAAAACAAGGAACAACAGTGGCAAAATATACAATTGAGAATTTACCTATAGTTAAAGGAAAGTACAAAGTAATAGCTCTTGATCTTGATGATACCCTATTGCGTTCTGACAAGAGTATAAGCGAAAACACTATTAAAACCATGCAAAAGGCCCAGTCTCAGGGGTTCTCTATTGCCATTGCTACAGGACGTCATCCTAAAAGTGCTGTTTTATATATGCAGAAGTTAGGTTGTCTTAATGAGAACTCATATGCTGTATGCTTTAATGGAGCAGGTGTGGTGCGCCTGTCTGACTATGTTGCTTTTGGAAGGGATATTGATTTTCCAATGGTTTTTAAGGAAACAGCTCCATCTTCTCTGATAAGAGAAGTAGCTCAGTTTGCTCATAACAATGACTGTGTTGTTCATGGCTATTCAGTAACTCGAGGTTTATTGGTAGAAAACCATAATCCTCATACACAAAGAGAAATTGATAACGGCAGGGTAGGTTTTAAAGACATTAGTTTTCTGACACTGGATGATAACGAAGAGTTCTTTAAAGTTCTGGTTGTAGGTGAGAAGGAAACTTTAGACAGGATCCGAGAGGAACTTCCAAAAAAATTCACTGATTTCTTTGCTGTTGTCCGTTCTGAAGCAAACTATCTTGAGTTCATTCCAAACCATTCAACTAAGGGAACTGCACTAGTTCACCTCTGTCAGGCTTTAGGGTATACACCAGAGAATGCCATGGCATTTGGAGACGCTGAAAATGATCTTGCCATGATTAAGTCTGCAGGATTAGGTGTTGCTATGAAAAATGGCTTTGACATTGTCAAAGATGCAGCAGATGTGGTAACTCTGACCAATGATGAGGACGGCGTGGCAGAACTCGTCAAGAAATATCTGGATTAAGTTATGTTTAAAATTTCTATCTTCAAAGATGAGAGTGATGCTTCTTTAATGAGAAGCAAATATCATGGAGCCGACAGTCTTCCTTTAAAAGTATCGGTAAGAACAGCAGGAAGAATGATTAAGCTCTACTGGTCCTCAAAAGACAGTCTGTTTTCCTGGTTTTTACTGTTTCTAATTGTGGTTCTTACATCAGGAGCAATCTATCTTGCCAAGGTTTTTAATACCTGGTACAAGGATTTCTGGGACACAGTTCAGGAATACAATCTGCCTGGTTTTAAATATCAGCTCATGATGTTTGCTATCTTGGCTACTATCCATGTAGTTGTATCTGTTTATAATGCCTATCTAAGATCGCAACTCTGTATCCGCTGGAGACGCTGGTTTACAGGCAAGGTAATGCATGATTATCTTGATGGAGATGCGTTTTATAAGATGCAGCTTGAGGACAGGAAAACAGAAAATCCCGATCAGCGTATTTCAGAGGATTTAGGAAACTTTGTAAGTCTGACAGTTTCCCTGCTTTTAGGTACAGCATCAGATCTTGCGATGCTGGGAACTTTCGGAGTTGTGCTGTGGGATTTATCTCATGCGGTAACCATGACATTATGGAATGGTTATCAGCTGCATTTACCTGACGGATATATGCTCTATCTGGCTGTAGCATATGCTTTTATTGGAACGGTTTTAACTTTTTTCATTGGAAAACCATTAGTAAAGCTGAACTTCCGTCAGCAACGCTATGAAGCTGACTTCCGTTTTTCTTTAATCAGAGTAAGGGAAAATTCAGAATCAATTTCTCTTTACAACGGACAGATACCCGAGGAGAAGGTCTTAAGATCTCGCTTTGCAGAGGTTGTTAAAAACTATTTTTCTTTAATTAAAAGAGAAAAGGTTCTTGGATTCTTTACCTTAGGTTATGCACAGACTGCTGTAATCTTCCCAATGCTGATAGCGGCTCCAATGTATTTTGCCAAGGTAATTACCATTGGTAGCATCATGCAGATAAGTTCTGCTTTTGGAAAAGTACAGGATTCTTTATCAACAATTATCAGTTCATTTTCAACATGGGCAAGCTACAAAGCTGTCATAGACCGTCTGGCTTTATTCTTTGACAGCATGGATTCAAGCAATGAAATTGAATGTCTGGCTCCTAAAAAGGAAGGATACAGGTTTAAGATAAATTCTCTTAATGTAAAAACTCCTTCAGGCAAGATCTTATGGAAAGATCTTTCTCTTGAATTGAATGCAGGCCAGAGTCTTTTAATAAGAGGTCCGTCAGGCTGTGGTAAATCTACCTTAATTAAGACAATTGCCGGTATCTGGCCTCATGCTCAGGGTGAGATCATGGAGCCTGAAAGTTACTCCACATTATTTCTGTCGCAAAAACCTTATTTGCCACTAGGAACCCTAAGAGATGCAGTCTCTTATCCGGGAACAACCGTTACAGATGGAAGAATTGAGGTGTATTTGCATGCTTTATCACTTGATCACCTAGCTTTGTCACTTGATAAAGAGGATAACTGGTCACAGATGCTGTCTTTAGGTGAGCAGCAGCGTATTGCAATTATCAGAGCTCTTCTGATAAAACCTAAGATCCTCTTTCTCGATGAGGCAAGTTCTGCTTTAGATGAGAGAATTGAATCTGTTGCTTATGATTTATTAAGAAAGGAATTAGATGATTCCATGATCTTAAGTGTAGGCCACCGTTCAAGTTTAATTGCAAAACATGAACTGTTGTTGATTTCAGAAAACAAAGATGGAGCATGGAAGTTAGAAAAATCCTCTGATGTGCTCAAATCATAATGTAGATCTGATTTGTGGTGTTATAAAAAAGCCTCAGACTGTTTTTAAAGTTTGAGGCTTTTTACTGCTGTTATTTCAATAACATATTAAGAACGCTGTTTCTTTCTTCTGTGCATAGTGTTTATTTTAGCCATGCGACCTGTCAGTTGCTCTGATGGACCAAAAAGTGGGCGTTCGCCTTTGGTGAATTTATTTTCGTAGTCATCTAAAGCTCTTACAACCAGTTTGTATAAGCCGATAACAGCAATGATATTAGGTATAACCATTAAACCGTTGAACATATCAGCTAGCTCCCAAACAAGATTAACCTTTAAGAAGGATCCCGTCATCAGGAAGCACAGTACAATTACTGAGAAGATATTAATAACTTTGTAACCAAAGAGGTACTTAACATTCTGGACTGCGAAGAAATACCATCCGATGATGGTGGTAAATGCGGCGAAGAACAGACACAAAGCCACAAATCCAGAGCCTGCAGTTCCCATTCCTTTAACAAATGCAGCCTGAGTTAATTCAATACCTGTCTTAGTGCCATCTAAGGAGCCTGTTACCAGAATAACTAAAGCTGTAGCTGTAAGCACAACAAATGTATCAATGAATAGACCTATGATAGCAGCAAGTCCCTGCTCGACAGGATGTTTTACTCTTGCGATAGCATGTGCATGAGGAGTAGAACCCATGCCGGCTTCATTAGAAAACAGTCCGCGAGCAACACCGTAACGGATGGCTTCTTTTACAGAAGCACCAATTACACCACCAGTTGCTGCAGAAGGATTAAATGCACCAACAAAGATCTCTTTGAAAGTTGGCAGAATATCTCCAGCAAAACAGATCATGATGTATATGGCACCTAAAACATAGACACCGGCCATCAGAGGTACCATCTTTTCAGCAAATCCTGCGATACGTTTAATTCCACCAATGAAGATGAAACCTGCAAGCAGAATTATGAAAAGGCCTGTTACCTGTGTAGGAATTTCAAAAGCAGAGTTAAAAGCAGTTGAAATAGAATTTGCCTGTACCATATTGCCGATAAAACCCAGGGCAATAATAATTAGAACAGAGAAGATTGTTGCAAGTGACTTACTTCCTAAACCGTGTGTTATGTAGTAAGACGGACCACCTGTGATATGACCTTCTGAATCTTTTGAGCGGTACAGCTGAGCTAATATTGCTTCAGAAAAGATAGTAGCCATACCAAAGAAGGCTGCTAACCACATCCAGAAGATGGCGCCAGGACCACCCATGGCCATAGCTGTTGCAACACCTGCAAGATTTCCTGTTCCTACCTGGGCGGCAATTGCGGTTGCTAGTGACTGGAAGGAGGTCATTCCATGGGTACCTGCTTTTTCACCGTTAAATGACAGGCCACCGAATACATGTTTTACGGCGCGTCCAAATTGACGGATCTGCACGAAGCGAAGCTTAAAGGTAAAGAAGATACCTGCGCCCACCAGTACTGGGATCAGACACCAAGGTCCCCATAGGATCGAGTTGATGTCTGCAACTATTTGAGTTAAAGCATCCATTATTGTTTCCAAATAAGTGAACAAACAAAGACAACTTACGTTGTCAGCCGGCTGTATTTTATAACAATAAATGAATGATTTTAAGTATAGAGAAGAATGTTTACTTTAATGAACCAAAATGGGAATTCCAAATACTGTCAACGGATCACTTTTTGTAAAAAAATTATGGAAAAGATGGTATTACAAAGTTAAGGATCTTTTACTTGATACTGATCATCTGTGACTATTTTTGTGGATTTAGAGAAAAAAAACTCACAGAACTCAGTTATATTTTGATCCTAGCATTATTGAAATGATGTCCTGATAAAAGAAATGCTTAGTTACTTAGTTACTTATTTGTTCACTTTTCAAAACTAGATCTTGCTGTTTTTATCTTCCGAGTTAGATGCAACCTGATTGATTTTTGAGTGAAATTTCTTTTTTAGAATAATAAAGACAATTACTATGACCAGCAATCCTAAAGCTAGATAGATTGCTTTTTGCACGTCATGAACATACGTCATCAGTGTATCTAAGTTGTCTGCAAAGAAGAATCCTAAATAGATCCATACAGGAACAGAAATAAGGGCTGCAAGACCATCCATAATAATGAATGTGATGTATGAAATTCGGTGGCTCATACCTGCTACGAGGTAGATTGGCGATCTTAACCCAGGAAGGAAACGGGCAACAAACAGTAAACCTAGTCCATACTGTTTGAACTTGCGCTGAATTTGAGAGAATCTTTGAGGAGTAACAATCTTTCTGAAGGTCTTTATTTTTTGAATACGGTATCCGAAGATCCTCCCCGCAAGAAACATTGTGCTGTCTCCGAAAAGAACTCCAATCAGTCCTACAACCAGCATTATATGAGGATTGGCAAGATCAAGTCCTGAAATTACACCGCCTGAAACCAAGGTGATATCTTCTGGTACAGGTACGCCTAATCCGCATAAAACAAGACATGCAAAGACGGCAACATAGCCGTAACTACCAAAAAATCCCACTAAGAAATCTAGCAATGAAGTATCCTCTTTTGTTATAACGCTTTTTAGACAAACAATGCTTTATGCCAATGTGTCAGAAGTTATCTCTGTTATTTAACATGGAGTTCTGACGGCCGATATAATAACAGAAATTTACATGAATTTTTAAATTAATGCATCCTTAAATCCCAGTTGCCTCCATGCTTCATAAGCAACAACAGCCACAGAGTTTGATAGGTTGAGGCAACGGCTGTTTGGAGCCATCGGAATTTTTATTCTCAGATCATCGGGAATAACCTTGTACACCTCATCGGACAGACCCTCTTTTTCTCTGCCAAAAATTACATAGTCACCATCTTCGAATTTGAAGGAGACATGAGAGTGATGAGCTTTGGATGTTGAAGCGATCAGTCTTTTTGGGTGCTCCTTTTCCAAAAACTGCTGAAAGTTGACGTGGACAGTAAGGTTGCACAGCTCATGATAATCAAGACCAGCTCTCATTAACCTTTCATTGTCAAGGTAAAATCCCAGAGGTCCCACAAAGTGCAGCTTGGCACCACAATTTACGCTCAGTCTGATAATGTTGCCGGCGTTTGATGGCATTTCAGGTTGGTACAGAACAATATTTATCATGTTTATCTCTCTTTGTTAATGCAGTTATTGTAATCAATTTTCACTTTATTATTAAGAAAAATCAGAATGAAATTTACAAATTGATAAAATTGATTGAATGCATGAATGGTGCTAACATTATCGAGATTTTTAC
The DNA here is from genome assembly GCA_934218695.1 of uncultured Succinivibrio sp. Lineage (GTDB taxonomy): Bacteria > Pseudomonadota > Gammaproteobacteria > Enterobacterales > Succinivibrionaceae > Succinivibrio. Next base: position 88,336 of record CAKQDA010000005.1, on the reverse strand, counting down.
AGCAGAAAAAATGTATAAGTAAGTAAACTATAAAAAAAATAAATTCTGATAAAGAACAAAGAATTAGCGGAGGATTCAAATGCAATTTCGCCCAACTCAGAGAGTGGCACATCACAGTAGCATCAGCCTGTTAAGAAAGATACTGTTCGGCTCTGTTTGTCTTGCAAGTTTGATCTGCATCTTTGTTTTAATTTCATTCCGTAATAATCTCCACAAGGCCATGAGCGGAGAGTTGCTGACTAGTGATGCTTCAGAGGGAATAGTAACTGAATCTCAAAGTTCTTTCATGGAAGTTGTATTTAATTATTTTGGTAATGTTACTTTCCTGTTTCCTCTGGTCTTTGTATTTATAGGTTACAAACTCTTTATTAAAAAGATCACTTTAAAGGAAATAGATTTCTTTGTAGTAGGTCTGTTTATATTGGGATTCAATATTCTTGTCATAGGCTTATGCTCATTATTTTCAGGTCTGGTTGTTGATACAGAAACCAGTCTTGGAGGCTTTTTAGGCTATTTCTTTATGAGCATGTTTGACTCACTTCCTTATCCTTTCGGGAAACTTTTACCGGCATTTGTGACCCTTCTGGGCCTGTTCCTATTTACTTCAAAAGGACCGCTTTGGTACTTTGACAAGATCGGGAATTTCATATTTAGATTTTTTGACAAAGATAAAAAGACTGATGACACCAAAACAGAAAATTCAAATATAAATGATCAGTCTTCTGAAGACGACATTGCCCTGTATGGAAAAATAAAAATTGACACCAAAAATGGTGAATTTAAAAAGCCATTTCAGACAGATCTTGATTTTTCTAAAAAGGAAAATGAACCAGAAGATACTACAAGTGACCTTTTCAAGAGAACTTCTTTTTCATCAGGATCTATGCCTGCATTTGGAGAAAAGAAGAATTTTCCGTCATCAGGCAGTGCTCAGTTGTCGTCTGAAAATTCACGTCACAGTCGAAACCGTTCAGCTGTAGCTCATAGGCGTGAGAGTACATCACAGCGAATTGAACCTGATTTTGGGGCAATTGGTGGTTTTTCTGCTGACAGCAATGCCCTGTCAGAAAATTCAGTTCAAAAGGAGCAAGTGGGGGTACATGGAGATTCAAGTCCTTATATAACACCTGGAGTTCAAATTCCTGAGTACAAGAAGACATCTGATCCGGATTTTGCAGGATCATCATCTGCTGGTACAGGGGCCTACGAAATGAGTAGTGCTTCAGCTAAGTCTGATTCAGGTCCTTCAACATATATTTCTGGAATAAATGCCCCTAAAACTTCTTCAGCTTTAGACAGTAAAGACGATGATTCTACAAGGACCATCATTAAAGATAGCAGAAACATACAGACTCCTGCAGTTCAGAGCACCGTTAAAAAGACCATCATTACAAGACTTGATGACAGCAGTGAAAAACAAGGTTCAGTCTATAATTCTGAGTATGGTGCACAGTATAAATCTGAATACAGTAATTCTTCCAAAGCACAGGCTTCTACAATTGTTTATAAGGCAGGAGCCGATCATCTACCTCCAACCGATGTGGTTGGAAATCCATCTCGACGTTCAGAAGTAAGCACTGTAATTACAAGAACAACTACTATCCCTACGATAAATGTTCCTAACAATGAGCCGAAGGTTAATATCAGTTCTGATGGTACATCAGTAAGCGGTGAGTGTTCACAGCCTTCATCTGTAATTACAAGATCTGCTCCTTTATGTGAGAGTAATAAAACATACGGACAGGAAACTACAACCAGTTCAATGATGCCAAGTCAGGGGGAGAGCTCTGAAAACGTCATTAACTTTACAGATCTTACAAAACCTCAGAATATTTCAAAAATCGAGGTGGAAAAGTTAAGTTCTGCCTTTGTTCCTTCATCTGACGAAAATGAAGGAAAGCTTTCAATAGCTGATACTCAGCCGATTAAGGAATCAGATTCAAGTTATGAACTGTACTCTAAAGGTGCAAGAGGGGTGTTTAACTCCCAGAATGCTTCACAAGTTTTGGATAACAACGAGCAGTCCTCAGACAGCAGTGTCAGAGTAAATTCTGAAAAGTCCGATTCTTCAAATCATGGTTTGAAGCAGAACATTGAGAATAATTCTTCAGAAGGTAATAAAGCCGAAAACAGCAACAGTGATGACAGGTTATTAACCGCTGCTTTAAATGCACAGCAGTCACTGTCTCATACAGAGTCGTCACAAAGTCAAAATCAGAATGAACAGGTACAGACACAGGAGCCTATGTTTGAACCTTATGCTCCTTTACCAGAAAAAGATAAGTCATCTCTTAACACTGTTGCTCAGGCAGGCCACCTTGATGGCACTCACAGCAGTGCATCAGTTATGAATATCAGTCCAGATCTGGGAGCTAGTTCTGTTCAGAGCAGTGCCTCTTCAAACGGCACCTCTGAAAATGTCATGAATGGCTCAAGATACGAGACAAAACCTCCTTTTGAGTCTATGAATATGCAAAGACCAAATGGAATTTCAAACAAGATTGAAATTAGAGGTTCAAACGGATCATCAAAAGCTGTTGTTTCATATGCAAAAGCAACTGAAACCTCACCGTCCAGAATTTATGGAGAATGGAGACCTTCTTTTTCACTGTTAGAAAAGTCTGCAACACAGGAACAGGTTTCTGATGAGGAAATTGCTGAAAAGTCAAGGCGCATTGACAAGTTCATGAGCGATTTCGGTGTAAAGGCAAGAGTTGAGCGAAGTGTATCAGGTCCTGTGATCACTAGATATGATATCAGCCTTGATGCAGGTATCAAGTCTAAGACCATCACCAATCTAGAGACTGATATGCAAAGAAGCCTAATGTGTCGAAACATCAACATTATTGAGGTTGTTCCTAATACTCCGTACGTTGGTATTGAAGTTCCTAATGACAAAAGACAGATGATTCGTTTAGGCGACATTATTGCCTCAGATCAGTTCGTTCACTCTAAGGATAAACTCCCAATGTGCCTTGGTGTGGATACTGTGGGGACTCCTGTTGTGGCTGATCTTGCAGTTGCTCCTCATTTACTGATTGCAGGTACTACAGGTTCAGGTAAGTCTGCAGGTTTAAACTCAATGCTGGTATCACTGCTCTTTGCTAGATCTCCTGCAGAACTGCGTCTTATCATGGTTGATCCTAAGACGGTTGAGTTTTCTCAGTATCAGGGATTACCTCACTTGTTAACTCCAATTATCACCGATCCAGATTCGACTGTAGCGTCACTGGCTTGGTTAGTTAAGGAGATGGAACGCCGTTACAAACTTTTATCTTTGATGAATTATTCTAAGATTTCACAGCTGAATGATTTTATTAAAGAGAAGAACCTCTTAGGTGAAAAGGTGTACGACCCTATGTGGGCTGAAAATACCATTGGTATTCCACCAGAGTTAAAACCTGTCCCATATATTGTACTGGTAATCGACGAGTTTGCTGACCTAATGGCAGTTGCGAGTGTAACCAGAAAGAAGGATGGCAACACACCAGAGGGACTGATAGCAAGATTAACTGCTAAGGCAAGAGCTGCCGGTATCCACTTAATCCTGGCTACCCAGACTCCAAGAGCTGATATTGTAACAGGTGCAATTAAGGCTAATATGCCTTCACATATTGCATATACAGTTCAAAATGCAATGGAATCAAGAATTGTTCTGGATGAAACCGGAGCCGAAAAACTGCTGGGTGATGGTGATATGCTGGTTAAATACCAGCAGTTAAACCGTTCACAGATGTTCAGAGCACAGGGGCCGTTTACAAGTAAAGAAGATGTAGAGAGTGTAGTTTCCGCATGGAAACAGCAGGCCGGTGATCCTGAATATGTTGAGGGCATTACAGAAATCGAAGAAGAGGACAGTTCTGACAGTGAAGACAGTGAAAGCTCAACTCAGCAGCTTGATGCAAAGTTTGATCAGGTAGTTGAGTATGCAAGATCATACTGCTCATCAAACAAGCGTTTATCTGTGTCTGAACTCCAGACTGCTTTTGGATTTGGATATAACAGAGCCCGTAAAATTCATCGACAGTTGCAGTCTCAGCAAATCTTGGATGATAAAGGTTTCATTATTCAGTAACTGAACAGGATTAAAAATCAGCCTGTATAGAAGTACAATGAATTAAAGTCAGTTTACGCAAAAGGTAAATTACATGAAATTATTAAGCAGCTTAAAGTGGCTAAAGGTCGAACTTGCAAAAACACTGACAGTTTTTTCTTTAGTTTCAGTTTCTCTTCAGGCAAGTGCTGATACAAAAGATGATTTACAGGCAAGACTGTCAACTCTTAATGCTATCAGATCATCTTTTACCCAGACAGTTACCAGAAAGGACGGCTCTTTAGTTTCTCAGTCATCAGGAATACTTGCTTTAAAGAAACCTGACAAGTTCATACTGCATACAACAAGTCCTGATGAACAGGTTTTATTTACTAAAGGTAACACAGTTTACTTTTTTGATCCTTTTGTAAATCAGGTAAGTATTTTTGACAAGAAAGAGCTGTATTCATCTCCATTCATGCTTTTAACTTCGAAGAGTGAATCTGTATGGGGGCAGTATGATGTTGAAAAAGACGGCAATTCCTACGTTTTAAAAGCAAAGCAGCCAGGTCAGGTTGTTTTGATAAAACTTGTTCTGCAGGGAGACATGGTTTCAGAATTATTCGTTCAGTTAAAAGACGGAAATACCAATCATTACTCTTTATCTCAGGTAAAGACGCAGGTGTCTGACAGCTCTTTTGAATACAAAATTCCTGAGGATGCGCAGATAGATGATGAACGAAAGTCAAACTGATCTTTTCAGTCAATTTGATCAGGAAAAAGATGATCAGAAAGCCAATGAGCAGCTGAATAAGGAACTAAATGACGAGTTTGCTCCACTAGCATCAAGAATGAGACCTAAAAATCTTGATGAGTATGTCGGGCAGTCTCATCTTTTAGGAGAGGGGAGACCCTTAAGAACAATCTTAAACAAAGGTCAGTGCTACTCTATGATCCTGTGGGGGCCTCCTGGAGTTGGTAAAACAACTTTGGCCTTGCTGTTTGCTAAGGCCTGTAATGCTCATTTTGAGCAGATCCCTGCTGTAACCTCTGGTGTAAAAGATATCCGCGAAGCTGTTGACAGAGCTTTACTGCGCAAGAGAAACGGTGTAAAAACGCTTCTTTTTGTAGATGAAGTACACCGTTTTAACAAATCACAACAGGATGCTTTTTTACCTCATATCGAAAATGGCACTATTACTTTTATAGGTGCTACTACCGAAAATCCATCATTCAGTCTGAATTCTGCTTTATTATCAAGAGCCAGAGTTTATGTTTTACAGAAACTGACTGAAGATGAGTCCAGAACACTGCTTTATAACGCTTTAAAATCTCAAAGAGGACTTGCTAAAGAAGATATTCATTTAGCTCAAGGCGTGGAAAAGGCTATTATCGATCTGGCTGCAGGAGATGCAAGATACCTGCTTAATATTCTTGAAATGGCATCAGATCTAGCCTCTCCAGTAAAAGCAGGCGGAAAAATTTTAACACTGGCAATGGTAGGTGCTGTAGCAGGACGCAAGCTTATTAACTATGATAAAGGAGGAGATGCCTACTACGAGCTTATTTCTGCCTTTCATAAATCGGTACGTGGCAGTGCTCCAGATGCTGCTCTGTACTGGTATTCACGCATATTAGAAGCAGGAGGTGATCCTCTTTATGTTGCCAGAAGACTGCTAGCAATCGCTACAGAAGATATAGGCCTTGCAGATCCAAGAGCAATGACAGTCTGTCTTAATGCATGGGATATCTTTGACAGAATTGGGGCCTATGAAGGGGAAAGAGCTATTGCTGAGGCTACGGTTTATTGTGCACTGGCCCCAAAGAGCAATCACCTGTATGAAGCATTTCATAAAGCTAGAGAAGACGCAAAAAGCAACGGTGATCTTGATGTGCCTGTTTATCTGAGAAACGCTCCTACAAAACTTATGGAGCAATTGGGTTATAAAGCAACCTACCGCTACGCACATGATTATCAGGGAGCTTATGCCGCAGGGGAGAGTTTCTTTCCTGAAGAGCTGACTGGTACCGTTTATTATCATCCATCAGACAGAGGACTTGAACTTAACTTTTCCAAAAAAGAAGAGTACCTAAAGCAAAGAGACGAACTTGAAAAAGATAAGCGTTATCCTCAGGGATTCAAGGGTAAACGCGTACGCTTTGAGTAAATTTAGCAGTTATTGAATATACAATTTAGAATGAGCATACGCGCAGATGCTGATTTATCAGAGTAAGTACCTCTTGCTGAATATTATTTGAACAAAAATTCATACTGTATGCTAAAATTACCGTCGTGTTAGAGATTGCGCAAAAGCAATTAAACAGAATTCCTTTTAATTTTAACAAATGGCAATTATCCATGCTTGATTCAAGATATTTACGCGCTGATATAGAAGAAGCAGCAAAGCGCCTAGCAACACGTAACTACAAATTAGATGTTCAGAAGATTAATGAATTAGAGTCATTACGTAAAGAGACAATGACTCGCACTCAAGAATTACAGGCTCAGCGTAATTCACTTTCAAAGAGTATCGGTCAGGCAATCAAAGCAGGTCAGGATGTAACTGAGATTAAGGCTCAGGTTGCAAAGATCGGTGAAGAACTGACAGAAGTAAAACAGAAGCAGGATGATGTACTAAAGCAGTTAAATGACATTGCTCTTACGGTACCAAATCTGCCAGATGCATCATGTCCTCTTGGTGCAGATGATACTTTCAACGTTGAAGTAAGAAAGTGGGGCGAACCACGTAAATTTGATTTTGAGATCAAAGATCACGTAGCAATAGGTGAAGGTCTTGGAATGCTAGACTTCGAAACTGCACGCAAGGTTAGCGGTGCACGTTTTGCTTTCATGAAAGGTCCTATCTGCAAGCTTCACAGAGCGTTAGTTCAGTTGATGCTAGATCTGCATTACGAGCAGGGATACACCGAGATTTACACTCCATACCTTGTGAATATGGATTCACTGTACGGCACAGGTCAGATGCCTAAGTTTGCCGAGGATCTTTTCCACACAAACCTTGATGGTGACTGTGATGGTGACGGCGTTAATCATCATTTTTGCCTAATTCCTACAGCTGAGGTTCCTCTGACAAACATGGTTCGAGGTGAGATTATCCCTGAACAGGAATTACCAATTAAGATCACTGCTCATACACCATGTTTCAGATCAGAAGCTGGATCTGCAGGTAGAGATACCCGCGGTCTAATTCGTATGCATCAGTTTGATAAAGTCGAGATGGTTCAGATTGTAAAACCTGAAGATTCTTGGCAGGCTCTGGAAACTCTGACTCATGATGCAGAAGCTGTGCTGCAGGCTTTAGAGATCCCTTATCATGTTGTAGCCTTATCAACCGGAGATATGGGTTTTAGCTCTGCAAAAACTTATGATATCGAAGTCTGGCTGCCAGCTCAGAACTGTTATAGAGAGATTTCCTCATGCTCTAACTGTGTAGATTTCCAGGCTCGCCGTATGCAGGCACGTTTACGTCGCAAGGACGGTAAGGTTGAACTAGTTCACACTCTAAACGGTTCTGGTCTTGCAGTTGGTCGTACACTGGTAGCTGTATTAGAAAACTATCAGAATGCAGATGGTTCTGTTACAGTTCCTAAGGTCCTACGCAAGTACTTAGGTGGTCTAGAAGTTATTTCTGCAGAGACTAAGTAATGCTGTCTGCACTTGACTGGGTAATAGTAGGTGTTATTGGCCTGTCAGCCATAACATCTATTTTTAGAGGCTTCATTCGTGAAGCTTCTTCCATTCTTTCCTGGATAGCTGCTTTTATTGTTGCAGGCAGGTTTTATCCTAAGGTATCAGAGTATATTACCTTTTCTAATGACGATTTAACTAGAAAAGTCATTGCCAGCATTATCCTTTTTATTGTAACCCTGATAGTTCTTGGTTTTGTTGCAAGTACTATAAGTTCACTTGTAAAAAAAGCAGGTTTATCAAGTTTTGACAGACTGTTGGGTGTTGTCTTTGGAGTTGTCAGAGGTATTTTAATTGTCAGTGCCGTCTTTGCGGTATTACAGATCCTCATAAAACTTCATATTCTTTCTTTTATTACCTATTATCCATGGTATAAAGATTCAATCTTTGTACCTCATCTTGAAGTTATTGTTGAATGGTTCTTTAATTATTTGGGAACCTCAGGAACTGGAGCAATATAGCTATGTGTGGTGTTGTTGGAATTGTCGGAACTTCTCCTGTCAATTTATCACTTTATAATTCTTTGCAGGTGTTACAGCACCGCGGACAGGATGCTGCAGGTATCGTAACCGTAGATGAAGATGACAATTTTCATCAGCGCAAAGCTAATGGTATGGTAACTGAAGTCTTTCAGCAAAGGCATATGTTGAGATTGCGAGGAAATATTGGAATTGCCCATAACCGTTATCCAACAGCAGGTTCTTCATCAGCTGCAGAAGCACAGCCTTTCTATGTTAACTCTCCATATGGTATTGCTTTAGCTCATAATGGAAACCTTATCAATTCAAAAGAGTTGAAGGAAAAGTGCAAAAAGGCTCACCGTCACGTCAATACACAATCTGATTCTGAAATTCTTTTAAATATCCTTGCCTGGAAAATTTCCCAAATCTCCAATGATGTTCCAACTTCTGATGATATCTTTAAAGCAATCTCAGGTGTTTATGACGAGATCAAGGGTGGCTATGCTGTAGTTTGCTTGGTTTTAGGCGTAGGTCTTATTGCATTCCGTGACCCATTTGGTATAAGACCAATGGTATTAGGCGAAAAGACTGACGAAAACGGTAAGACTGAATACATGGTAGCCTCAGAGAGTGTAGCTTTAGATGTAAGCGGCTTTAAGCTGGTGCGTGATGTAAGACCGGGTGAAGCATTGCTCATTACAAAAGATGGCCAGCTTTACTCAAGGATCTGCGCAAAGGATCCTCATCTGCAGTCCTGCATTTTTGAGTACGTCTATTTTGCTCGTCCTGACAGTATTATTGATGGCGCTTCTGTATATGCAACAAGAGTACGTATGGGTACAAAACTTGCCGAGCAGATCCAGAAAGAACATCAGGATCTAAAGATAGATGTTGTTATTCCAATTCCAGACACATCTATTGATATTGCTGTTCAGATTGCAAGAACACTTGGCGTTCCATACCGCCAGGGCTTTGTGAAGAACCGTTATATTGGCCGAACCTTCATTATGCCAGGTCAAAAGCAGCGTAAGAAGTCTGTTCGTAGCAAGTTAAATCCAATACCAGCAGAGTTTGAAGGTAAGAACGTTCTGCTTGTTGACGATTCAATTGTTCGTGGCACTACATCATTACAGATCGTACAGATGGCCCGTGAAGCAGGCGCAAATAAGGTCTTTTTTGCTTCAGCATCTCCAGAGATCCGCTATCCAAACATTTACGGTATCGATATGCCAACCTCGAAAGAGCTTATTGCTTATGGAAGAGATAATGAGGAAATCTGCAAGGAAATTGGTGCAGACGCTTTGATTTATCAGAAGTTAGAAGATCTAGAAGCTTCAGTAACTGAGGAAAATCCAGCCCTAAACAAGTTCGATACCTCTATCTTTACAGGAAAATATATTGTTCCTCCTGCAGCTGATTATTTTGAGAATATCGAAAAACAGCGTTCTGATGATGCTAAGGCAGATAAGGCATGGAAAGACAGTTCTGATTCTGAGCAGTTGGATATTTTTAACATTTAAAATTATCTGAAATAAATAATATTATTGATATTTTATTGTTTATCCAGGAGATTGGTTAGAAAAAATCCTCAGATGCAGATCTGAGGATTTAGTTCATTCAAGGTAGCATCAAGAATTCTGGAGAAACGTTCATGAATATTGTATCTATAAGTGCCTGTGAGGACGATATACGCAATATTCCATCTGCTTGTTAAATTCTTTATTTTCTAACTTTGTTCGTAACATGCAGTAATAAAACACTGCACATAGAACATAAGCATAAGAGCATAACTCTTCAGCTTCAGTCTTCTTTCTTCTTTTAGGTGAATATTAGAAACTGTAAACTATCTAGAACAGAATGTAGCTTTTTTCAAAAACTGCAGTTTGGAAGGATCTTCACCTTCAATAAGTTTGATTAGGTTACTTGAAAGAACAGTCCCAATTTCGTATAAATCCATTCTCAAACCAGAAACAGGTGGAATATAGAATGCCGGTAGATTGCTGGTTTCTGAGCTAATGACATATACATCCTTGTTAACAACCAGACCTGCATCTGTAATTCCGGAAACGCACCCTAAAGAAGAAATTTCGGAGTTGCAGAAAATACCGTCAGGATGTTCTTCTTTAGTCATTAGGTTGTAGAAGAAATTTCTGTAGTCTGTTTTTATGGATAAGTCATTGATAATGTCATTTTCTCTGTCAAAATTAATTCCATATTCCATTGCAGCTCTTTTCATCCCGTAATACTTATGACAGGCTTGTGTGTATTCATCTGATGAAGATAGCATTATGATATGCTTGCATCCTTTCTGGAATAAATAAGAAGCTGCCCTATAACCTGTGTCATAGTTATCTTCATCAGCAAATGCATGAGAGGTACTCATTTCAGTCTGACCAAAGGTAATAAATGGGAATTTCTGTTCCTGAAGATAAGTTACTCTTTCATCTCTTGTCTTTGTATTGCAGATGATAATGCCTCCAGCCAGTCTTCTTTCGACTGCATATTTAACTGGATCTAAAGGATCTTGATCGGGTAGTGAAGGAATAACAGAGAGAGTATAAGGTGTCTTAGCAAGGCCTGCTGTTAAACCTGAGAGCAGAGGCAAAGTATTAATATCGCAGGAAGAATCATTGCCGTTTTGCATTGGAATAACAACAGCCAGATTATAATTAATACCTGTTTTTAAGCTCAGACCCTGCAGGTTAGGCGCATAGCCTAATTTTTTTGCAGCCGCTTTTACCCTATCGATTGTTGGTTGTTTTACATCATCACCATCTTTAAGTGCTCTAGATACAGTCGTAACTGAAAGTTTTGTATACTCGGCAATAGTTTTTAATGTAACTGACATAATATTTTGAAAAAATGTTTTATAGCTACTTACAAGTAATCGTAACGATAACACAATTAGTACCAATATTGGCAAAAAATTAAAAGATAGTGGCTCGATACCTGAATTAAAGTCTATGTCACAGGTGCTCTAAAGGTATTTTCAAAACAATTTCTGAATTCAAAAACATTGAATCGAGATTAGGTAAAAGTCAATGTAGTAGTTTTTTATAGATCTTAAGTAGCTGTAAAATGTTCAAAACAGAAAAACATTTTAGAAATTATTTCTGATCATGTCGGATAAATAGAGGTCAATATGATTGAATTAAAAGGTGTTGTTAAAGATTATGCATGGGGCGGATACTGCTATATTCCGATGTTGTTAGATTATGTTCCAGAAGAAAAGCCTAGTGCAGAGTATTGGTTAGGTGAGCATCCTGCTGGAACCGCAACACTTTCTAATGGTAAGAAGTTATCAGAGTTTATTGATGAAGATCCAAAGGGCGTATTAGGTGAAGATGTCTGCAGAGAATACGAAAACAGACTCCCTTACCTGTTAAAGGTATTAGATGTACGTGAACCATTGTCTATTCAGGTTCATCCAACTTTAGAGCAGGCAATAGCAGGTTACGACAGAGAAGAAAGAGATAATGTTCCTGCTAATCTACGTAATTACAAGGACAACAACCATAAACCTGAGCTGATGCTGGCTTTGTCAGATTTCTACCTTCTGCACGGCTTTGCCCATAAGGAAACAGCTGTTAAAAATCTAGAGAGATTTAACACTACTAAAGAATTAGCCAATAAATACCAGACTGAAGGCTTAAATAAGTTTGTAGGTTACATTTTTGGTTTGTCAAAAGATGCTTTAGATAAGATCCTGTCTCCGGTTGTAGATGATAACAAAGCAGATTATCTGGCATCAAAGATTTCCAGAAAAGATCCTTTATTCTGGCTTGTTAGATCAGGAATACGTGCCCGTGAGTGTGGTCAGGATCTCGATGCAGGTTTGATCATGATCCTAATTATGAATCTAATGTATGTAAAAGAAGGTGACGTAGTATTCCAGGGGGCAGGTATTCCTCACGCTTATCTTGAGGGTCAGAATATCGAGCTGATGGCAAATTCAGATAACGTAATTCGTGGTGGTTTAACATCGAAACTGGTTGATGTTAAAGAACTTCTGAAAATTGTTAAATTTGAAGAAATTACTCCAAAGACCTTGATTGCAGCAAAAACAGCTGATGGAGGTGAAGAGTATAACGTTCCTGTTAAAGATTTCAGATTAACTAAGTACATACTAAAGCCAAATCAGAAATTCTCTGTGCCAAAGGATAAGAGTGCATGTATCTGGTTGTCTGTAAGTGGTGAGTTCAGAATTGATGAGAATCATCGTTACTACGGCAAAGGCGAGGCTCTTTTACAAAAAGCAGGCGAAAACTGTACTATTGAAGCAGTAAACAATGTTGTTCTGTATAAGGCAAGCTCGGCTCTGTAATTCACATTAAAGTTTTTTATCTTACGTTTTAGGTGATCCAATAAAGAAATCTCAACTTTATTTTATGGGGCTTAAATTGCAAAACATACAGAAAGAAAAAAAGATAAATTCAGCAATATACAGACAAACTACTTAGAAAAGAGAAAAAGATAATCTTAAATAAATGAGACACAGAAAAGACTCTTTACAGCATTTCACCATAAAGAGTCAATAAAGGTATATTTATATGAAGTGATAATTTTACATCCCATAATTATGTATTTGCTTTTGCATACATCAATCATCACTTTGAATAAGTTTATTCATTTCTTAAAAATAATACCGTGATCCTCATCAATATACTTTTTGTAAAAATTTAAATTTCTGTCAGTAAGACAAAATATTATTTAAAATAAGCACTGAACTGCCAAAATAATTTGTTTTAGTTCACATTATTACAGGCAAATTCTAAATATGAATTTCTGATAATGCTCAGAAAGTTTAAGCTCTAATTTTTTTGATCACATGAAGCGAATGTAGTTTTGACCTAGTTAAAACTGAAACAGTTATGATTAATTTATATGAACTGACAGTATTTCGACTTGACGAAGAAAATATGCTGTAATTGAAAAAACTTATAATATACAGACTTTCTGTAAATTTTTTTAGTTTTCATTTCTGTTAAAATACTTCTATCAAAAAGGCCCAATCAAAATGTAATTTGATTGAGCCTATTCAGTATAGAGTGATAATTAGTTGACAGAATTTTAGCTGTCAGCATAACTGTTATTTAGTTTGTACAGTGTCAACGTTACTTTTATCAACAAGTTCTGGATCACACAGAACTGAATCCATGATCTTAACTCCGTTGTCATAAGTATAATTATCAGTTACGTCAACTGGTTTTCCCTGACTTATGTCTTTTACCATCTGAACTACTGTGTCGCAAAGTGTATTTGACTTGTATATTGTCATGCTCATTTCACCTTTTTTGATGTGATCTAACGCAGATTGAGTTGAATCGCATCCAGTAATTACAGGCATATTAGCAGCTGTATATCCTCTCTTTTTTAAGGCAAAGATAATGCCTTCAGCAACAGCATCGCTAGGACACAGAATTGCATCTAAACGTTCACCACTAGGTCCGTACCCCACTTTATCAATGAGATCATTCATTCTCTTATTGGCAACATCTGAACTCCAGTCCTGAATGCTGGTATCCTTATGTGTAACCTGACCTGATTTTACTGTGATATAGCCTAAATCAATAAAACCACCAAGACTCTTCATTGCTCCTTCGAAGAAAATTCTTGCGTTATTGTCATCAGGAGATCCTGTGAAAATTTCAATCTGTTTTGTGGCTCCTGCACCAGGCTGAATCTTATCTATAATATACTTTCCCTGCATCTCACCAACCTTTATACTGTCAACTGATGCATAGTAGGTGGGCGCATCGGTATTCATGATTAGTCTGTCATAACTGATGATTGGAATTTTTTTATCCTGAGCGGGCTTTAAAGTTTCGCCAAGTGAAAATCCGTCAATAGATGCTATTACAAGTACATCGACATTTTTGTTAATCAGTCTTGTTATCTGTTTCAATTGCAGAGCATTATCAAGATCACCTGCAAAAAACAACTCTGTATCAAAACCAGATGCTTTTAGCTTATCGTTAAGCATAAAACCCTCTGTATACCAGCGAGAGTCATCTTGTGTAGGAAAAGCGATTCCTACTGTAAATGCGTTGGCAACACCAGACGTAAGCAACAGTCCCGAGATGACAGCTGTTAATAATGCCTTTGTTTTTAAAAGTGAATTAAATATTTTCATAATTGCGTTGTCCTGAAAGTGTGTAAAAGGCTAGATGTTATGTTTGCATCAGCTCAGTTGCACCAGTTCATTTTTCATAAAAGTACGCCATATCGTTTGTTTGTATATCGTCAGAACTTTACTTTTATTTAATCTGTTTTCTTACTTGTGCTAAGTAATTTTTAGATTAAAAATTGTTATTAGTAATTGTTATTGATGTAATAAGTATAAATGACATAGTCGATTTTTAATAAAAACATACTGAAACTCAAGTGAAATTTGTTACGCAAATCATAAAAATCTGATCCGTATTTTGTTTGCATTATAAAATGCACGGTAGGCATAAACAAAGGATCTGAATTTAGATTAAGTAATTTGGAACGTGCTTTTTGAAACGATAACGGTTTTTGTATTATATACAATACAAAAGAGAGGGTTTTTATATAATGATTTGTACAGAAAAAAAAGTTTTGAACTGCTTATCTCTGGTGCGCCCTAGTGGACTCGAACCACCGACCCCCACCATGTCAAGGTGATGCTCTAACCAAGCTGAGCTAAGGGCGCTCAGAAAACTCGCACATTATATCAAGATAATTCATTTTTGCAATACTCAATATTTAATGTAGTTGCGATATTTTTTTTACAAAATTTAAACATTGTGCACATTTTCTTAAAGAGAGTATAATCCAACCTGTTTACAAACAATTCAGGCAATTTTAGAGCATGAGAAAAAGAGTTTTCTTATGTTATGCTTGAGGTTTGTATGATGTTGCTCTGTGCAAGGCCTTGTCGAGTAGTGCAAGGATAGATACAGGGGACAGTAACTTCAATTTTTATTATGGAGCCTTGAGATGCAAGGTATGCATCGAGGTTAGAAAATGCCAAAAATTACACTTCCAAACGGCGATATCAAAGAGTTTGATAAGCCAATTTCAATTTATGATTTAGCTTCAGCTATCGGTTCTGGTTTAGCACGTAACTGTGTAGCAGGTAAAGTTGATGGTCAGTTGCATGATGCATGTGATTTAATCGAACACGATGCGGAAGTTTCAATTATTACCCCAAAGGATAAAGAGGGTATTGAGATCATCCGTCATTCATGCGCTCATTTATTAGGTCATGCGATCAAGCAGTTGTGGCCAAATACTCAAATGGCCATTGGCCCTGTCATCGATAATGGTTTTTACTATGATGTAGATATTGATCATAAGTTAACTGCTGAAGATTTAGAAGCTCTTGACAAGAAAATGCATGAGCTTGCCAAGACAGACTATAAGGTTGTAAAGGAAGTTGTGGACTGGCAGAAAGCTTATGACACCTTTGAGTCACGCAATGAGCCATACAAGAAGCTGATCCTTGAAGAGAACATTGATAAGTCAGACAAGTCAATTGGCTTATATCACCACAATGAGTACATTGATATGTGCCGTGGTCCTCACGTTCCTCGCATGGGTTTCTGTCAGTATTTCAAACTGACTCACTTTGCTGGTGCCTACTGGCGTGGTGATTCAAAGAATAAGATGTTACAGCGTATTTACGGCTGTGCATTTGCAACAAAAGATGAGTTAAAGACTTATTTAAAGCGTAGAGAAGAAGCTGCAAAGCGTGACCATCGTATCCTAGGCAAGAAACTGGATCTGTTCCACTTCCAGCAGGAAGCTCCAGGTTTAGTTTTCTGGCATAACGACGGTTGGACTATTTACCGCATTGTTGAAAACTTCATGAGAGAGATGCTTCACAAGTATCACTACATCGAAGTTAACACTCCACAGATCATGGATAGAGTATTGTGGGAAAGATCTGGTCACTGGGATAAATATGCAGAAAACATGTTTACCACCAAGTCAGAGAATAGGGATTACGCAATTAAGCCTATGAACTGCCCAGGTGCAATTCAGATCTTTAATTCTCGCACCCGTTCATATCGTGATTTGCCAATCAGAATGGCTGAGTTTGGTAAGGATCACCGTAACGAACCATCTGGCTCACTGCACGGACTGTTAAGAGTTAGAGGTTTTGAGCAGGATGATGCTCATATTTTCTGTACAGACAGCCAGATCCTGGATGTAGTTTCAGACTGTATTAAGATGGTTTACGACGTTTATGATGTATTTAATTTCCATAACGTTGATATCAAACTGTCAACACGTCCAGAAAAGCGTATCGGTTCAGATGAAATCTGGGACAGAGCAGAGGAAGACTTAAAAGAGGCTTTAAGAGCAAACAATCTTGAGTTTGAGTTACAGCCTGGTGAAGGTGCATTCTACGGCCCTAAGATTGAGTTCACATTACATGACTCTTTAGGTAGAGCCTGGCAGTGCGGTACTGTTCAGCTAGACTTCTCACTGCCAGCACGTTTAGGTGCAGCCTACATTGGTGAAGATAACCAGGAGCACGTTCCTGTTATGATCCACCGTGCAATGCTAGGTTCATTAGAGCGCTTCATCGGTATTCTAACAGAAGAGTACGCAGGCTCATTCCCTACATGGTTGTCTCCATGTCAGGTAGCTGTAATGAACATTACTGATGATCAGTGCGATTACGCAAAGCAGGTTTTTGAAAAACTTGATGCTGAAGGTATTCGTGCCAAGACCGATCTGCGCAATGACAAGATTGGTTTCAAGATCCGCGAGCATACTTTAATGCATGTTCCATATCTGGTTGTATGTGGTGCAAGAGAGGCTGAGCAGGGTAAAGTAGCCGTTCGTACCAGAAAAGGTGCAGATTTGGGTACAATGACTGTAGAAGACTTGATTAAACTTGTAAAATCAGATATCATACAGCGCAAAAATATGCCTGACGCCGATGTTGAGATTGAGAAATCAAGACAGGAAGCTGAAGCAAAAAATAATAAAGATTAACGTTTCTTAATCTTTTGGTTAAATCTTGTTAGGAGTACTTGCTATAAACAACAACAGAAAAACCGGTAAAACTTTACAAAAGAACCGGATTAACAATGACATCAGATGTCGTGAAGTACGTGTGTTAGATGCTGACAATGAACTTGTTGGTGTAATGCCAACAGTCGATGCATTACGTATGGCTAAAGAACAGGGCGTGGATCTCGTTGAGATCAGTCCAAATGCAGAGCCTCCTGTATGCAAACTCATCGAGTATGGCAAGTATCTTTATCAGAAGAGTAAAGATCAGAAGAGCAAGAAGCAGAAAGTTGTTCAGGTTAAGGAAATCAAATTCCGTCCTGGTACAGATGAAGCGGACTATCAGGTTAAACTACGCAACCTAATCCGTTTCTTAGAAGAGGGCAACAAAGCTAAAGTTACACTGCGCTATCGCGGACGCGAAATGGCTCATCAGTCTTTAGGTTTAGATGTCCTGAAGCGTGTAGAGAATGATCTATGCGTTGAGAAGGGAATCGCATCAGTTGAGTCTGCCTCCCGTGTTGAGGGTAGACAGGCAACAATGGTGCTGGCTCCTAAAAAGAAATAGTTACAGGGTTTTAAAGTCTTTAGTCAACTAAAGCTCCTGTATCGTGTTTAACTGCTAATAATGCGGAGTATATAAAATGGCTGGTAAAGTCAAGGTCAAAATGAAGACCGATAGAGGCGCAGCAAAGCGTTTCAAGAAAACTGGTAGTGGCAGCTTCAAGTGCCGTCACCAGAACCTACGTCACATCCTGACAAAGAAGTCAAGCAAGCGCAAGCGTCAGCTGCGTAGCATGGTTTCTGTTAAGCAGTGCAACTTACGCGCAGTAGCACGTATGTTACCTTACGCATAGTTTGTGGAGGATATGACAAATGGCAAGAGTTAAACGTGGTGTTACCGCACATGCTCGTCACAAGAAGGTTTTAAAGGCAGCTAAGGGCTACTATGGTGCTCGTTCACGTACATTCCGTACTGCTGTTCAGGCTGTAACAAAGGCTGGTCAGTACGCATATCGTGATCGTCGTCAGAAGAAGCGTCAGTTCCGTGCTTTATGGATTGTTCGTATCAATGCAGCAGCACGTCAGCATGATTTGAGCTACAGCCAGTTAATCAATGGCTTAAAGAAGGCAAACATTGTTATCGATCGTAAGGTTTTATCTGATCTTGCAATCAATGATAAAGTTGCTTTCCAGGCTATTGCTGATCAGGCAAAGGCTGCTTTAAACGCTTAATATTTTAGCGTTTTAAACTTAGATCCCAGAACTCAAAGAGCTCTGGGATTTTTGTTTTTGCTCTCTTTTTATTCAAACAAATATTTTATTTGACCTCTCCTTTCCTTGTAGTATCTTTATCCTTATAAAAAATAATATTACCAATGATTTCCCAACAATAAGGATCTTTTATGAAAATTCATAAACTGGCTATTATCGGATTAGGCCATGTGGGTTCAGAAGTACTGACAAAAGCTGTTGCATCAAATATCGCAGCTGAAATTGCGTGTATAGATATTAAAGAGAATGTTGCCTATGGTGAAGCATTAGATATCTGTCATTCTATTTCATCTTCAATTAACCGCAATATTAAGGTTTACTCAGGCGGATTTGACTCTGTCAAGGATGCAGATGTCATTATCTGTGATGCCGGTCCTAGTATTCTCCCAGGACAGTATGAGCGTTTAAAATTAGCTCAGGAGAATGTAAAGAACATCACTCAAATTATGACAGAGGTTGTAAAGTATAATACTGACGCCATCTTCATCATGATCACCAATCCGTTGGATGTTACAACCTATCTTGCAGCCACAAAATTCGGATGGAAACATGGCAGACTGTTTGGTACAGGTACTACTCTGGAAACATTAAGATTCAAATACATTCTGTCCCGCCATTTCAATGTTAATCCTCAGGATATTCAGGGCTATATGCTGGGAGAACACGGCAACTCTGCCTTCCCTGCATGGAGTACAGTATCCATTGGTGGTATACGTTTGAATGATCTTCATAATTACTTTAAAGATGTTAAGTTAGACCGTGCTCTAATCCACAAGCAGGTGGTAAAGACTGCTTATGAGGTAATGGATGCCAAAGGCTGGACCAACACAGGTATTGCCTCAGGTGCTATTCGTCTGGCTCAGGCAGTGTTCTTTGATGAAAAAGCTGTACTACCAGTATCAGTCCCATTAACTGGTGAGTATGGCCTTACTGATGTAGCTTTATCATTACCTTCAGTTGTGGGTAAAGATGGTGTGGAGAAGAGACTGGCTCTTCCTCTTCCTGACGATGAACTAGAGCTTTTATTCAAGAGCTCAGAATGCATAAAGGAAGTATTAAAAGCATCAAATCTGATTTAGCTTTTAACATTAAAAAAGCCGGCATTGAGTGTTGACTCAAGCCGGCTTTAACAGCCTAAAATTATCTTCTGGACATAGACTTTACGTTTCTAATTTCCTTACCAGTGTAAATCTGACGAGGACGTCCAAGACGAGAATCAGCAGTCTGTCTCATTTCATTCCAGTGTGAGATCCATCCGATAGTTCTTGCAATAGCAAAGATAACGGTGAACATTGAGGTTGGAATTCCAATTGCATTTAGAATAATACCTGAGTAGAAATCAACGTTAGGGTATAGATTTCTCTCGATAAAGTATTCGTCAGATAATGCAATCTTTTCAAGTTCGGTAGCTACAGCCAACAGTGGATTGTCATCCTTATGCAGAGCATCGAGAACTTCATGACAAGTGTCTCTCATAACGATTGCGCGTGGGTCAAAGGTTTTATAAACACGGTGACCAAAACCGAATAATCTGAATGGATCATTCTTATCTTTTGCACGGGCAATATATTGAGGAATTCTGTCTACAGAGCCGATTTCCTCTAGCATACGTAAACAGGCCTCGTTGGCTCCACCATGAGCAGGACCCCAGAGTGAAGCCACACCAGCAGCAATACAGGCATAAGGGTTTGCACCTGATGAACCTGCTAGTCTTACAGATGATGTCGAAGCATTCTGCTCATGATCTGCGTGCAGTGTAAAAATTCTGTCTAATGCCTTTTCTATAATAGGATTTACCTTGTACTCCTCACATGGAGTTGAGAACATCATGTGTAGGAAGTTGCCTGTATAGCTCAAATCGTTTCTTGGATAAACGAAAGGATGTCCTATAGAATATTTGTATGACATGGCAGCCAGTGTAGGCATCTTTGCAACCAGACGGATAGCTGTAAGCTCACGGTGCTCAGGATCGTAAATATCCAAACTGTCGTGGTAGAAAGCTGAGAGTGCGCCTGCCACACCGCACAGCACTGCCATAGGGTGAGAGTCACGACGGAACGCCTGGAATAATGATTCCATCTGAGTGTGCACCAGAGTGTGATGTTTTATCCTGTGAACGAAATTCTGGTACTGCTCTTTATTTGGCAGTTCACCTTTAAATAAAAGATAACAGATCTGCAGATAGTCACACTTAGTTGCCAGCTGATCGATAGGGTAGCCTCTGTACAGCAAAATACCTTTTTTACCGTCAATAAAGGTAATTCTTGACATACATGATGCTGTAGACACAAAACCGGGATCATATGTGAAATATCCCTGTTTGCCTAATTCTCTAATGTCGATAACTTCAGGTCCGAGAGAACCTTTTAGAATAGGAAGCTTGATTGGATCCTTTCCAGGAATCATCAATGTTGCATACTTATCTAATGTAGGTAAAGTATCATCTATAGCCATTATGATTGTCTTCCTTAATTACATGTGTGTATAAAAGCATTTATTCCATTGTAAACACAATCATAAAAAAAACTATAATTTGCACAAAATGCACCAAATGCACCCTTATGGACCGATCATTTATTGATCAAAAGTCGTGAGACTTGTATATTAGACATATAACCACTTAGAATTAAAAAATATTTTTTAAAAAAGAAAGATCTCTATGGAAAAAAGAATTCTATTAACAGAGTGCTCTGATGATGTAGGTTTAATTGCGAAAATTACCAATGTCTGTTCTCTGTTTCACTACAACGTTATAAGACAGGATCAGTTTGCTTCACATGAGGATAGTAAATTCTTCATGAGAACTGTAATTGAAGGTGAGTTTACAGATGAAAACTCCAATCAGACCTTTATTAACACCGTAGTGGGTGTTTTACCTCAGGGTGCCAAGGTAAGATTAACCGACAATCACCGTCGCCGTTTATGCGTACTTGTAACAAAAGAATCTCATTGTCTGGGAGAGCTTCTGATGAAGTCATACTCAGGGGCAATGTCAGCTGATATTGTTTGTGTCGCAGGTAACTATCCTGATCTTGGAAAGCTTGCAGAGAAGTTTGATGTACCTTTTAAGCTGGTATCATGTGATGGTATCACCAAGGAAGAACAGGAAAAACGTATGATGGAAGTTATAGATTTATGTAATCCTGACTACGTAATTCTGGCCAAATACATGAGAATTTTATCTCCTGAGTTTGTCAACCACTATCCTTTGGGCAAGATCATTAACATTCACCACTCATTCCTGCCGGCATTTATTGGTGCCAAGCCATATTTACAGGCATATAACAGAGGTGTAAAGATTATTGGTGCTACTGCCCACTTTGTAACTAACAACCTAGATGAAGGCCCAATCATTGAGCAGGATGTGATTAAAGTAAATCATCGTTATGATCCTGAGACTCTGGCAAAGGCAGGTCACGATGTTGAGCAGATGGTTTTAATGAGAGCGGTTAATAAGGTTTTAGATGACAAGGTATTTATTCACGGAAATAAAACTGTAGTTTTCTAATAAAAAGAAAGTCAAACGATAATGAAAAAAGGACCTGATGTTATGAAGGTCCTTTTTTTACTTTCATTTTAAGGAGCTAGTCTCTTTGGAGTCTGCCATACTCCATCTTCGAGATCGTAGATAAATCTGTCATGAAGTCTGTTCTCTCGTCCCTGCCAGAATTCAACTTTTGTAAATTTAACTCGGTAACCTCCCCAGAATGAAGGTAAAGGAATTTCACCGTTCTTAAATTTCTCTTTTAACTCCAAAAACTTACCTTCAAGAATGCCACGGGCTGAAATCAGATGAGACTGATGTGAAGTCCATGCTCCAATCTGACTCCCTCTTGGTCTAGAATGGAAATACTTGAGATCCTGCAGTGGAGACTGGCGATGAGCCTCACCGATGAACATAACCTGTCTTTCGAGCATATACCACGGAAAGAGCATGCAGATCTTTGGATTTCCCTTAATCTGTTCAGCTTTCCTTGAGCCAAGGTTTGTGTAGAAAACCAGTTCATCACGGGTATAGTCTTTTAGCAGAACCATTCTTGAGTAAGGTTGCCCTGATGCGTCTACTGTACTTACGACAACACCGTTCGGATCGTACATTTTTGAATCAATAGCCTGTTGCAGCCATTTTTCAAAAAGATCCATAGGATGAGAGGGTAAATCTTTTTCATCAAGACCGCCCTGCTGATAACTACGTCTTAAATCTGCAACATCAATCATACGCAATGCCCTTTTTATATAATCTTTTGATTTAATTTAGCTTTACTGCATGATATTACATTAAAGACAGGAAAGTGTTAAGAGAGTTTTATAAAGTGAAATTAAGAATATTTATTACAGGATAGTGATTTATGAAGAAAAGTGGAATAGGGGAATAAAATCCTGAACTTTTATGTTTTGTAAGTTCAGGATTTAATAATGAGTAAGATTACTTTACAAAGCTCATTGCAGAACGAGCTATAACAAGCTCTTCGTTTGTAGCAATGACGTAAACCTTGACCTTTGAATCAGGAGTAGAGATAAGCTGCTTATCTACACCCATGAATACCTTGGCATTGTAGTTTGCTTCGTTATCAAGTTTAATACCGAATGCTTCCTGCAGTTCAGCGCAAACGAACTTACGGGTGGTAGGACCGTTTTCACCAACACCACCTGAGAATACGATAGCATCGATATGGCCACCAAGAGGAACATAGTATGAAGCAATGAACTTAGCTAGACGGTAAGCGTACATCTGAAGAGCCAGCTTACATCTCTCATTGCCTTCGTTCATACCTGCAACGATAGGACGGAAGTCTGATGAAACACCAGATACAGCCATCATACCTGACTTCTTATTGAAAACTTCTTTTACCTCATCAGGGGTCATACCCATTCTTTCGCATAAGAAGAATACAACAGAAGCATCAATGCTGCCGCAGCGAGTACCCATGATAAGACCGTCTAAAGGTGTTAAACCCATTGAGGTATCAACGCACTTACCGTTCTTGATGGCGGTAACAGAAGCACCGTTACCCAAGTGGCAGGTAATGAGGTTAGTCTCTTCTAGAGGCTTGCCTAAAAGTTTGGCAGCTTCCTGAGACAGGAACATATGAGAAGTGCCGTGAGCACCATACTTACGTAAATGCAGATCACTGTAGTATTCTTCAGGAATTGCATAACGGAATGCCTTTGGAGGCATAGTCTGATGGAAGGCTGTATCAAATACTGCAACATGAGGGATCTTAGGGAAGTTTGCTCTTGCAGCATCAATACCTAATAAGTGAGCTGGATTGTGAAGAGGTGCAAAAGGAATAACCTTTCTGATGTTTTCTTCAACTTCATCGTTGATTAAGGTTGGCTGAGAGTAGATATCACCACCCTGCACAATTCTGTGACCGCAGGCAACGATAGAATCTAATAAAGATTGATCTTTTTCAAGAACATTCTTTACTAAAAACTCCAGAGCTTTTTTATGATCTGCTCCAGCGCCTAACATTGTTTCTGTTTTTTCGCCACCGTTGAATTTCCAGGAAATTCTGGCATCTGATAAACCTAAAGCTTCAGCAATACCATTTAAGAAGATATAGCCATCTTCTGGGTTCAAAATGGCAAATTTAACAGATGAGCTACCACAGTTGATAACCAGCGCTGTCTTTGGATAAGTATTCATTTGAGCACCTAGCGTTTAACTTATAAAACAAATAATTCCCGCTGTAGGAGAAATCTTTTACAGCTGTATATTCTACCATTTTTACTTGATTTCATCTAAGGTAATTTTCAAATCGTGGCAGTTATTAAGCCTTATGACAGTCAATCTGAAAATAAACTGAACAATTATTTCGAAAACAGCTGTTTGCAGTAAGATCTCAAGTGGAATTTTCAATTCTGTGCTGCAATTGAAGTTATGAATTTACTGAAACTTTTCGGTACTTCTGCAGTCTGCTCTTAGGCTTATCTGGAATTGTCATTTCAATCAGATGCTGTTCTAAAGCAGGATTCAGATAGTTGTGTCTGAATGTAGGTTTGTGGGTAAGTTTTAATCGCTCCATTATCTGATTACTTGAAAGAGTATCATTTCCTAAAACATAGAGAAGCTTTTCCACAGGAGGCAACAAGTCAAATTCAACTTGATCGGTGACTTGATCGGTGACTTGATCGGTGACTTGATCGGTGCTTGAATTTTTGCAGGAAATGGATACTAATGTTTCTTTTATAATCTCAAGTATGTATTCGACAAAGCAGGAACAGTCAGTCTTTGCTGTGGCGTCAGACAGTGCTTTATAGTACTCAGCCTGTTTTTTCTGTATGAGCTCTTCTACAGGAGTCCAGTAAAAAATATCCTTCCACTTTCCAAGCAGAAGACTGTGCCACAATCTGCCGATCCTGCCGTTACCGTCTGCAAACGGATGTATGTACTCAAATTCGTAATGAAATATGGCACTTTTAATGAGTGGATGGAGTTCTGAGTGTTTGTACCAGTCAAAAAGTCTTTTTATAAGATCTTGAACTCTTTGAGCAGGTGGTGCCATGTGTATAAGTTCAGAGCCCGCAAAAACTCCAACACCTGAAGTTCTAAAATGACCATAACCTGTTACCAGGTCTTTCATCATAAGTTTGTGAGCTTTAAGTAAATCCTCTACCGATAAAGGATCAAAAGACAATAGTTGCTTATAGGCAGTGTGTGCGTTTTTTACTTCAAGTATTTCAATAGGATGTCCAAGGATCCTCTTTCCGTCAATTATGGCGGTTACCTGTTCTAGACTTAATGAATTATGCTCTATTGCAAGTGATGAATGTATCGTCCTGATCTGGCTTACTTTTCTTAGGTGCAGGTCTAAAAAGTCTTTGTGGATAAAAAGGAGAGTTACAACTAATTCGGTTACATCAGCTACCAGATTTGTAATTTTATTGTTCATTGTAAAAGGAGGATCGTATTGCTGCATAGGAGAAACTCTTCACTTCAGAATTTTCTTCATTATAAGTGAAACGAAATTTAAATAGTGAGAAAAATAAGAGCAGAATTAGAAAAGCCACTGTAAAATCTGGGTTGAACAGTGGCTTTGGAAGATTTTATGAGAAGTGCCAGTTACTTTTTGTTGTTTGTTACGATAACAGTTGAACGAGGAGGAATAGTCATAGACTTTCCTGCTGTAAGTTCCTTTAGGAACTTCTCTTCAAATTCAGGAGAGGACCTTGTAGCGCCATAGCTGTGAACTGAGAGCTTCTCACGAGCCAGCATCTCATACAGACCTTCAAGACCTTCACCGTGATCATAACGGCGAACGTTTCTGCCTGAAAGTGGGATCAGCAGATCTTCACCTGAATCTTCAGTATCATCAGAACCGCAGTCTTCAGGCATATAAGTGGCTGCTAAAAGAGGGAACAGGGCAGATCCCTGTTCTACTTTAACCTGCTGTCTTGAAGCATTGACCAACACAATACTGAATCTTGTATCGTAAAGACGTATAAAACCAAAGTAGGCACCGCCAGCACAGAAGAAAATCATTGAGCCTTTTGAGAAGGCTGAATTTGAACGGCGCAGTGCAGCAAGTTCAGTGATAACCCCCTGAACATCATTTGAGTTAATGCTTACATGTCTGTCCTTCATAGCCTTAAAAGGAAGCATGCCACGGGGACCTACACCGAATTTTGAAATTACATCACCTAATTCATCACCCTGATACACGCAAGGAATACCACGCCAGGTGAACAGGCATGCCAATGCTGCAAGATACAGATACTTATCACCACCGATTACATCGTAGAATCTAGGAAGCTTATAGTTATCCAGCTGGTTTAACAGACAGAGTTTTACCTGTTGAGACACACCTACAGAGAACTCTTCACAGCTTCTTCTCAGATCATCACCTGTATATGGGGTAGGATCTCCGTTCAGGTTAATGCCACCGAAGAATGATCTTATAGGGCTCAAAAAGCCGGTATAGTTAATGGTTCCATCCACGTTGCCTTCATTACAGATGGCATAACGTGGATCAGATCCAAACTGACCAAGCATTAAACAGTCAAGGTGAGTTTCTCTAGCAGCCTGACAGATTTGAGACAGTCTCTCCAGATTGTTTCTGGCATTACCGTTATCACCAATCTGAGAAGCGTCATCGATGACCCAACCGTCAATACCGTAAGGAGGACGAGTCCACTTTCTGACAACAGAGTTGCTACCGCCAAAAATGCTGTAACAGGTCTGATAGCTTGAGTAATCAAGTTTAGGATAGTTAGCCTTATCGTCTGAAACGTAAGCATCACCTTCAGAGGTGAAGGTGTAATATTCACGGTAAGGGGAATCCTTATGACGTAAAGCTCCTTTACCTGTACGTTCCTGTCTGTCAAACCATGGATGTGTGTCACCTGTATGATTGAATGTGCCGTGCAGAATGATCTTCATCTCGTAGCCTAAAGCTACGGTACGCAGTCTCTTTAAGGCACCGTTGCCTCCAAAGTGAGGATCAACCATGTCGTAGTCTTCAGTATCAAACTTGTGAACTGATGGAGCCTTGAAGATAGGAGTCATGTAAATAGTATCGCAGCCAAGACCTCTGATGTAAGGCAGCATTGCGGCGACACCATCAAGATCTCCGCCACAGTGTGTTTCATCAAGATTTACAAACTCAAATTCCTTGGTTCTGACAGGGACATCTGTTTCAACCTTTGTACCGTCAACATTGAAGGTACCGCTCGATGAGGCGAACTTGTCAGGGAAGATTTGGTAGACAATAGAGTCTATGGCCCACTGCGGATGGGTATTGAATAACTCCAAAGCATAGCAGTGCTGCATTAGAGGAGGTTCTCTAGACATGCCAAGAGAGCTGTACCATACCACATCGGTTACATTGCCTTCCTTATCAGTAAGAGCAATCTTAAAATAGTAGGTCAAAAGATTCTGACTCTTATCTGCAACAAGAGGTGCTTCAAAACGATGAATACCAAAACATGAACCTGTATAGGTCATAGGATTGCGGTGATCCTCGTTCTGAGAAAAGTTAACGATAGAAATCTTCAGACGGCTGTGATTTGCTCCGCGAACAAACAGCACAGCATTAACAGTTTTGTCTGATGACATTCCAGGTGAGGTACATGTATGAAAACACTGAAATGGAAGTGAAGCTCGTTGAGAACTAGTGTTCTGACGCATATTATTTCTTCCTAATTACATTAAAGCATCGCTAGAGCGCGACATACTGTTAAATAAATATCTTTAACGCCTTCAATATCAACACGCTCTTTTGGAGAATGCGGATTCAATACTGTAGGTCCAATGGAAATCAGCTGTAATTTCTTATTGGCCTTTGCAAAAGTCGCACATTCTACGCCGGCATGTAAAGCTGTAACCTTGAATTCGTTGCCGGTTACTGACTTATAGCTTTCATTGAGAACATCAATAAGTCTGTTCCTGCTTGGAGATGACCAAGGTTCATGTCTGTTGGATTCTTCAACCTCAACATTATCTAAAAGGTAACACTGAGACTTTACTGTGTTTATCATATCACTTAAAGCATCACTGTTGAGAGAGCGGGCTAGCATACAGATCTTTACACAGTTGTCATCAGAACTTATCACTCCAAG
Source organism: uncultured Succinivibrio sp. (assembly GCA_934218695.1). Classification (GTDB taxonomy): domain Bacteria; phylum Pseudomonadota; class Gammaproteobacteria; order Enterobacterales; family Succinivibrionaceae; genus Succinivibrio. The sequence continues at coordinate 60,306 of CAKQDA010000005.1, read as the reverse complement.
ATTAATTGAGGTTTCAACTATGCCTGAAAATTCTGGTGACATACGCATGATACCGTTTGGCAGAGAACGTATAAAGTGAATTAAATCAAGTGATTGAGCATATCCTAAAGAATCTTTTTTATGTGACTCTTTTATCTCAAGAGTCATCATAGGATCTGTTGATGAGTAGATCTCTTTTTGTACTTTAAAGAGTTCAGTCAGCTTTGCCTTAGCTGTATCAATTTCTTTTTCAGGCACACAAACTGTGCACTGAGCTTTAGAAGGGATCGCATTTCTTACTGCACCGCCTGAGATATCACTTATGAAGAAATCAACATCATCAGACATATCATCAAGCAGAGATGCCAGTAACTTGATTGCATTTGCATGACCTAAATGAATATCTGCTCCTGAATGTCCGCCTGCAAGATGTGACAGAGTGATATCAAGAGCCCTTGTGTCTTCTGTTTCCACTCTGCAAAAATTAAATCTGATATTAACATCATAGGAGCCTGCACAGTTTACAAACAGGTAGCCGTTATCCTCAGAATCAAGATTGATGAGGTAGTCTCCCTGTAAATATTCCGGAGAGAGACCTGTAGCACCTTTCATGGTAGTTTCTTCTTCTACGGTGAAAACTGCTCTCAATGGTCCGTGAGATAAATTTTTGTTATCGGCAAGAGCCATTACCAGAGCAATGGCAATACCGTTATCTGCTCCTAAGGTAGTGTGTTCTGCCTTTACAAAAGGTTCTTCAACGTAAGCTCTGATGCCTTCATTTAAAAAGTCATGTGTAAATCCGTCTTCAACGACAGGAACCATATCCATATGTCCCTGAAGGATCACTAAAGGAGCGTCCTTTTTGTCTTCAGTGGCATCTATGTCAATAATGACGTTGCCAACCTTGTCTTTATGGCTTTTAAATCCGTGTTCTTCAGCAAACTTTAAGATAAATTCGGCAATTTTTTCTTCATGAGAAGAAGGACGAGGAATTTTTGTAATTTCGTTGAAATAAGACCAGACAGCCTTAGGTTCAAGACAGGTTACCGTTTTGCTCACTTTTAAACCTTAATTCTGATTATTTGACATTATTAAATTCTTTTGCTATTTAAGCTGATATTATAACCGTTTTTTACCTGTTTTTATTGTCAAAATTACATTTATGCGTAACTTTTGACCAGATTATTTTTCTTCTCCTCGAATTTCTTACTGAATTTCAATGTAAATTTTATTTATCAAGAAGGTTGACGTGGGTTTATATCAGAAAATGCAGGAGCTTTTGGATAACAGCAAAAAGCTCGGGCAGTTGCGTACTGTAAAATCAAAATATCAGAGTGGCACAAGGATCATTGTTGATTCACATGAATATGTAAATTTGTCTTCAAATGATTATTTAGGATTAGCATCTAATCTTGATCTTGCAAAAGAGTTTCTTTCTTCGGTTCTGTCTGCAGACAGTCAGAAAAAGCTAAATGATGATATCAGACTGTCATCTTCAGGTTCACCTCTTTTAACAGGAGCTCACCTGTCCTATGGTGATGCTGAAAATACCATGGAGACACTTTTTGGTAAAAAGGCTCTGTTTTTTAATTCTGGTTTTTCTGCCAACAGTGGTGTTATCAGTGCTCTTGCTACAGAGAACAATCTGATCCTTGCAGATAAGCTTGCTCATGCCTCCATTATTGACGGCATGATGACAGCAAAAGGCAAATGTCTCCGTTACGCTCACAATGACTATGAACATCTTGAAAAGTTACTCAATGCCCATGCAGACAGGTATGATTCCGTAATCGTTGTTACAGAAGCTGTATTCAGCATGGATGGCGACAGTTGCAATTTAAAGAGACTTGTAGAACTCAAACATAAATTCAGCAACGTCTATTTATATGTCGATGAGGCTCACTCATTCTGTTTATACTCTGACAAAGGAGCAGGTCTCTGTGCTTTAAATCAGGTTACATCTGACATTGATTTTATTTTAACCACCTTTGGTAAAGGTTTAGGTTCACAGGGAGCCTGTATTCTTTGTAATGAAACAGCACGAGATTATCTAATCAACACTGCACGTTCTCTTATCTTTTCAACTGCATTATCCCCGCTTTCCTTTGCACACGCAGACTTTATGGTTAAATACATGCAGAAGAGAAACGATTTAAGAGAGCGTCTGCATAAAATCAGCTCCTTTATTCACAACACCCTAAAAGACTGTGGCTATGAGAATGTGTCAGCGTCTCAGATAATTCCTGTAATAACACAGGAAAATGAAAAAGCTGTCAGAGCATGCGAATTTTTTAAAGAGCATGGCTTTTATGCAATGCCTATACGTCATCCTACAGTTCCTAAAGGGAAAGCAAGGCTCAGACTGTCACTTACAGCTTCACTAACAGACAGTGAAGTTGAACATTTATCGGATATAATAAAAGCCTTCTCAAAAACAGAATTATAAGAAAACAGTTATGAAACAGTATTTTGTAAACAAAAGCGATACCAAGAGACTTAATCTTGTATTTTTAGGATACGGTCAGGATGAGAGACCTTTTTTATATTTAAAAAATCAATCTGAAGATTCCTTAGCTCTGGTTTACGACTATACGAACAGGAATTTTGATCCAGATGTGTTCGACGGATTTGATGAGATCTGTCTTATTGCCTGGTCTATGGGAGTCATGGCAGCGCCAAAGGTTTTAAACAAATATGGTCTGTTAAAGAAGGTAAAGATCAGCACAGCCATAAATGGAACGTTAGAAGGCATAGACGATACTCTGGGGATCCCATTATCAATGTGGCAGGCCACTATTGATGCCCTTGATGAGAAAAATGCTGTAAAGTTCTACAGGCGTATGTGCTCTGACAAATTGCTGTTTTGTGAATATATGGTAAACAGACCTGACAGATCAGTGGATTCGTTGAAAGCTGAACTTGAAGCGTTAATTCCTTTTTCAAGAGAACCTCTAGTTTCAGATTTTGTCTATGACTCGACAATTGTTGGTAAAAAAGACAAGATCTTTTCTCCTAGAAATGTAATAAGATCATGCGATTTACACAGAATGGATGTAATTGAAAGTGAGTATGGACATTACAGCAAGGATGACTTTTATACATCTTTTATAATCCAGACCTCAGCTTTACGTCTGAAACAGCGATAACAAGTAATGCAAATCACAAAAGACAGTATTCAAAAGAGTTTTTCCAGGGCAAGTGCAACCTATGAAAACAGTGCCTGTGTTCAAAACACAATGGCACATGAGTTAATTCATGCTTTGCCTGAAAAGAATTTTGATAAGGTTCTGGAAATAGGCTGTGGTACAGGACAGCTTTCAGAGCTTATTTTAAAAAATTTGAAACTGTCATTTCTTGAACTTAATGATCTTTCCTCTGATATGCTCAGTTTGTGTAAAGACAAGTTTAAAGATACAGATGCCTTTCAAAACTGTAAACTTACTTTCTTTCAGGCTGATGCCGACAGTCTGGAACTTACAAAGAACTATTCTCTTATAATTTCAAATGCCTGCTTCCAGTGGTTAAAAGATCTAGAAAATGATCTTTTAAACTATTCAGATCACCTTGAAAAGGATGGAATTTTAGCATTTACAATTTTTGCCAAAGATAACTTTTACGAATTAAAAGAGTGCTCTAGTGTGGGGCTTGATTATATTGATGAAGATTCCCTTAAAGGTATTTTAGACAAATGTGGCTCTAACTACAGTATAAAGAAAATGGAGTTTGTCTCATATTATCAGGATGTGAAGACAATGTTGCGCTCTTTTAAAAATACGGGGGTAAGTGGCCTTACTCACAGCATCTGGACCAAATCAAGATTAAACGACTTTATTAAAAACTATGAAGACAGATACACTGCAAAAGAAGGTGTAAGGCTTACCTGGAGTTATTTTATTGCAGTTGTGAAAAAGTAAGCTTTTTAATACTGTAAAAAGGCAGTCTCTCCTTACTTGAAAGCTTGCTTTTTCTTTGTTTTATCCTAAAAACAGTGGAGCTGAAGCATTTAACATTGTAATGATGATTACAGATGTTATTACAGACATCATGTTAAGGTTTGCCGAATCCTCTGCAAACTGAGGCAGACATCTTATCGCTGTAATTGGAGCCAGAGATGTAATTGGTGCAAAGGTAATTGCCACTAAAACAAAACGCACCATAGGAGAGAATGGAAGTAAGGTCCAAATCATGATGGCAATGACAAAAGCGGAACCATAGCGCAGGAACAGCATTGTCAGAATTCGTTTTATACCTGCAAAGTTCATATCAAAATTTAGAGCCACACCAATTACAAACATACATAGGAATGTATTTGAACTTCCTATCAGTTTTACTGGCTCTAAGATTTCTTTTGGCATAACCACACCAGTTGCTGACAGTGCCACTGACAGAATGCAGCAGTATGAGGTGATAGATTTTGCAAGTTCAATTAAGATCTTTTTCAGATCTATTTTCTCTCCTGAGTCAAAGCCCTTTCTGTTTAAATACAGAGCCAGACAGTAAACTCCGCCAAAACAAAAAAAGGCATTAATGACGTCAAACAGGCAGAGCGCGATAAATCCTTCTGGAGACAGAATTGACTGCATGAAAGGCAACACAAAATTACCTATATTAAATCCACCTAAATTTAACATGGTATAAACGCACCTGTCTGGCTGTTTCCTGTACAGAAAATAACCGATTAGTGGCAGCACAAGTCCTACAATGAAAGAGAGTGGCAGAATGAAGAACATGCTGGTCTGAAGATCAATTTCTCCTGAAGAACCACCTAAAATTGCGCATGGTAGGGTTACGTACATGACAACGTAGGAAAGATCACGTGCTGTTTTTATGGAAACGAGCTTGAAGCGTTTGAAAAAGTACCCAAACAGAAAAATCAGGATAACTGTATATGCGTTAATTAAGGAATCAGACATTTTCTTTACATTGTTATTGTTCACCTAAATCAATGCGCATATTCTAATCAAAATTTTTAAGGTTTTCTAAAAATAATTATTTCTGTGCATATATCTGCTTTTTGGTGAATTAATGTAAAAAAAGAGCACAGTCTTTTTATATTTATTTCAGAATTTCAGCTTTCACTCTGCAGTATTTATTAGAGAATACAACAGCATAAGCGTACATATGTCTTACAGAGTCATCTTTAATATAGCTTTCAGCGTATTTCAGCTCTTTAATCTGTTCTAAAGCCAGATGCTGTGTTTTGACTAGTTCATCAGAAGTTAAGCAAGATTTAATTTCTATTACCACAGCGGTTTTGCCAAATGTATCTTTAAATGCAAAATCAAGGTATCCAAAGCTAGCATCTGAATTTGACCTGTAATCGGAGATCACCTTATCGCAGTTTGCAAATATTCCTGATAAAAATCCCTGATAGAAGTTCTCGGGTTTTGACTTTGTAGCAAAATCTCTTGTAGATACATAAGACAAAATCACTTCTGAAAGAATGTCTTCAGCAGTCTCTTCATCTCCTTTTAACAGAGCTGCAGCTAATTTTTCAGCCTTATGATCAGGTCCTGCTGTGATTTTATCTTTGAATACACCTCTGATATTGGAGTTAAAACACTCTAATATTTCATTATTAGGGATTTTAACCGTGTAGTTATTCTCAGATGTGTTACCTACAGCTGTCAGATAACCTGTGTGCAACAGTAAAGAGAAGAAATCATCAGGATCATGAAGTTTCAGGTCGTCATAATTCATAGAATCATTGACGCAGACTTCAATGGTTTTTCTGTCAACAAGATCCTGCAACTGCTGTCTTATAGAATCACCAAGATATGCAATGTATTCCTTTAGAATTTCAGAGGAGCTGGTGTTGATCCAGTAGTTGTCTGGTTTTATATCTGACTCAGTCGAGTTAAGTTTGTGTTTGTAATTATTGGACACAAAGTTAATCACATCCCAGGGACAGAATATCTCGTCATTATAGAAACGGTATCCGTCATAGTTCTCTCTGACCATATCCTTATAGTCTGCAAGGTTATAGTCCTCAAGGAGTTTTTCAGTCTCATTCTTATTAAAACCTATGATGGATGTAAACTGAGACTGGGTGTTAAGAACTGTATTTACCACTACGTTGTTGACTCCGGTAAAAATTGAGTTCTTTGCTACTTTTAAACAGCCTGTCATTACCACTTTAAATACGGGAGCTGAATACCTTGTGGTATTGCTTGGTGTGCTTTTTAAAACATCAAAGAAAGATGACATTAAAGTTACCATCTTATCGTGGTATTTCTTTTCAGCAGCTTTTGCAAGAGGAACATCATACTCATCAATAAGGATAACTGTCTGTCGCTTAAAATGCTTATAAAGTGATTTTGAAAGTACTTTTAGTGATGAGGTTAAAACAGATTTGTTATTCTGGTCTTTAAGGTATTCATCATCAAGAAGTCGGGCTATTTTTCTTTTTTCTATGTCAGACAGACTGTTACTTTCTAAAAGATAGTTAAAGTCATTTGCAAGGTTTGAGATTTCCTCGGCTAAATTCTCATAAGCTTCTGTAAAGTTATCGCCTTTGACATTTTTTAGAGATATGAAAATTACAGGATACTGTCCCATATGTTTTTCAACAAAGGCCGCATCCTTCATGACTGAAGTATCTTTAAACAGGATTGTATTGTCTACAGAGGTCGTCTGCTCTTCATCTTCAGTATTATCTTTTATGCGTAAAAAGTCAGCAAACATGTTCATCAGCAGAGTTTTGCCAAATCTGCGGGGGCGGGTAAACAGAAGTACGGCACTTCCGTCATTTTCAAAGACAGATTTCAGATATAAGGTCTTATCAACATAGTATTTGTGTTGAGTAATGACCTGTGCAAATTTTTCAACACCGGTAGGTAAATCATTAAACTTTTTAACATCTGACATAGAGCTGATCTTGTCCTGTATCTTCCTGCGTCTAATTATCAGATTTTATCCTTGAATATGTTGAGTGTATCTCTCTATTCCTACTGATATTTATGCCAAAATTTCACTTAAAACTGTTATTTCATTATTGTTCAGTTGTCATTTATCTAAAGACATGTATTAGAGAGTAAACACTAAACAGAGTATACAAAAAAGCTGCGTCTTAATATCAGAACGCAGCTTCGATTAAGGTTCGCAATACCTTGTTCTTAAAATGTTAAGTGTTATTTTGCAATAGTCTTGCTGTTTAGTACGTATAAATCAGCATCTATGTCATCAACGATTTCTTCACAGGTATTGCCTATCAGTGCTGCCATAAAACCAGAACGTCCTGCTGATCCGATGAATACAGATTTGGCATTGAGTTTTCTGCAGATCTGAGGAATTACATCATCAGGCATTCCTTCCTGAATGTGGCAGAATTCCTGTGGAATATTGTGTTTATGAGCAAACTCCAACAGCTTGTTCTTGTGCTCCTCAACTACACTCTGCTCGTAAAGTGAAGGAGAATAGTGAGGTACTTCAAGCATTACACTTGGTAAATAAACAGGAGCTGAATTTACCAGATGAATTTGTCCCTTGGTTAGTTTTGCAATGATTTGCGCTTCACGAAGCATAGCAACGTTTGAAACTAGATGATCTCTTAAAGTGAAGTCAACACAGACAACTATGTTTCCTCCGTCTGTCCATTCATGATCTTTTGCGATAATTACAGGTATCTGTGAATTTCTCAGAATATACCAGTCAATTGGGGTGAAAATGATTGAATCGAGCACTCCGTGATGGTTTGCCGCCTTAATGATAAGGTCATATTTACCATTGTTGATTTCATCAACAACAGCTTCTCCCACATCCTTATTTTCCACAACCTTTGGAAGAATGGTAGTCTCAGAATTGGCTTTGGTTCTGTATTCTTCAATGATCTTCTCAAGATGATCAATATAGGTCTGTTCGATATCTTCACGAACAGGCTTTTCTTTTACCTTGTTCAGAATAATCAGATCATATGAATAATCATAGGCCACTCTTAAAAAGGTAATAGTAGCCTTTGGATTGAACTGGGTGATATCTAAAGCACGTTTAAGTGCAACCTGAACATCTTTTTTAGGTTCGGCAACGACTAAAATGTTATTGTACTTTTTCATAAATTATCTCCTAGTCCACTGATATATCTGTTTTAACTATAAGATATTACGGGTAAAAGATCATAAGTATTTACATATAAATGTGCGTTGACAAACATTTTTCTTTGAAATTTTAATCGGTTAGAGTTTTACATTCTCAATGTTGAAGGTCTGATACCTAAAATCATACACACCGCTGCAAAGACAATACCTCCTGCAATAACCAGAAGCGCAAGGTAGAACGCAGCTTCGATGGTGGTCATGGCAATCCAGCTTTCAAACTCAGGTCTGATCATAAAAATAACCAGAGCCATGGCAACTCCTGCAATAAATACCTTTAGAACGAATACAAGAGTCTGTTTTGAAACTGTATAGATGTTTCTCTTCTTCAGGAAGAAGATTAAAAGAGTAATATTTACGTATGCTGCAAGTGCTGTTGACAGGGCTAATCCCACATAGCCTAACGGCCAGATCAGGATAAGGTTAAAGACAATGTTAGAGCAGATTGCTGAAATTGAGCAGCGTACAGGTGTTTTGGTATCCTGAATTGCCGCAAAACCCTGAACTATCACTCTTACCAGCATGATTGCACAAAGACCTGATACAGATGCCAGAAGAGAGGCGGATGACAGCAAAACATGTTCTGCTGTAAAAGCTCCTCTCATAAAGATAACTCTTAAAATTGGCTCTCTCAGGGCAATAATGCCACACATCGAAGCAATGCCCAGCAAAAGAACAAGTCTTACACCCCAGTCAAGAGTCCTGACGTATTTATCATGAGCCTTGGCAATATCGATCTTGGAGAGCGCAGGCAGAATAACTGTGGAAATTGCTACAGCAAAGATACCAATAGGAAACTCCAACAATCTGTCTGAGTAGTAAAGGTATGAAATAGAACCTGTGGCCAGAAATGAGGCTAACGCTGTATTTACAATAAGATTGATCTGACTTGCTGACACTCCCACGATGGCTGGCAACATCAGTTTTCTTATTTTTGTAACACCCTCATGATGCCATCCCCACTTAGGAATGATAAAGAGTTTGAGTTTCAGAATAAAAGGTATCTGTAAAGCCAGCTGCAGCACACCTCCTACAACCATACCGACAGCAAGCACCACGTTAGGATCTGAAAAATGAGGCGCTACAAAAAAGGCAAAGCTTATAAGCACAATATTGAGTACACATGGAGTAATGGCAGGGATCAGGAATTTTCCGTAAACATTTAAAACAGCACTGGTAAGAGCTGTAAGTGTAATGAAAAACAGGTAGGGGAAAGTAATTTTTAAAAGGAAACTTGCCTGCGTAAATTTAATTGCCTCATCAGTGTTGTGCAGATATGCCTCAAACCATCCCCATCCGAAGATGGCTGTAAATACAGGGGAGAGAATCATTCCAAAGAGAGAAACCATCAGCACAATAAAACCCAGCGTACCGGTGGTCCTGTTTAAAAGATCTTTTAAGTCCTCCCTGTCCTGGGTTTCCTTAGTCTTACTCATTACGGGCACGAAGGCCTGTGAAAAGGCTCCTTCGGCAAATAACCTTCGAAAAAAGTTTGGAATTCTGTTTGCAAAGAAATAAACGTCTGCAGAAAGAGACGCTCCGAGCAGAGAAGCTATGGCTATGTCCCTTAGCATTCCAAGAATTCGAGACAGAAATGTTGCAAAAGCTGTAATGGCACCAGATTTGAGCAGTCCTGATTTTTTCTTGCTTTCCACTTTAAGATCCTTAATAGACTGTTTTATATGAACCGAGTTCACTAGTAGTAGAGAAAATCCGGACACATCATATCAGAAAAGAAATTTGAAGATGAATCTAATAAATAAAAGAGTTTCTGTAAAAAGACTGTGTAGTCATTATCTAATTCAAAAATAAAAGAAATTATTTACAAAGTAACAATTTTTTCATAATTATAACAAAAAATGGTAATTTCATAATTGAAAATGGATGACTGTTTTATTAAACGAATTGTCATATAACCACAAGTTGTGGAAAACTCTGTGGATATTGGTTGAAAGTGTGGAAAACTCCGATTTTAAAGGGAGTTTAACCTTGTGGAAAACTAAATAAAAAAAGACTTGATAATTATAAATAACTTAATATTCAATAAGTTATAAAAAATTGCTATATTGGTGCGAATTTATTTCCCTGTTTGTTAAAAAAACTTGGAAAAAGTGCATAAATAAAGTTGGTACACAAATTAGAAAATTTGTTAAACCTGATTTGAAAAATTAAATAATAATTTAAAATCAATCAGTTGAATAAGTTATTAACACCATTAGGATAAAAGGTTCTTTTTACTTTCAGAAATGTAAGTGATTTGGGTGACTTTTCTGACGGAAGATGATTGTGGAAAACTTTGTGGATAAAAATTTTTTTTATTCTTTAATTTGTGAAATGTCAGTGTTATGTCAAGATCTGTTAAGAAAATTAAATGCAATAAAATCAGATAGATAAATTATTTTTTAACAGATATAACAAGTAATATTTCTTAATAGCACATAACAGTTTTTTTTCCACAGACTGTGGAAAAGTAAATGCAATTTCTGACTCCTTTTTTATAGTTTATTGTAAAAATGCGAGGTTTGAGTGTGTGGAAAAATGTCTGTTCTGGTAACTTTGAACAGATCATAATAGTATATGTATTGACATATTTATTTTTTATAAAAGTAGTAAAAGTATTTTTAAGTTAATTTTCAAATGAAAATATTTTAATATAAATGTTTAAAAATCAAATATAAAACAATATTTTTCAATATTTCGAGTTTGTTAGAAAAGTGTAAAATCTGTTTTTCCAAATTTTGATGTTTAACAAATTCTCTTTTCTTTTAAATGTGAAAATTATCTTTTTCCACAGTCAGTTGTGGATACCTGTGGAAAACTCTGTGGATTACAGTGAAAACTGTGGAAAAATCGTATTTTTCTTCTGTGGAAAACTTAATATTCTGTATGGAAGTTCATTTCTAATTTTCTTTTTTGACTCTTTATAAATCCGATAGAAATCGCATTTGCTTTATTTTTCTTCTCTGCTGATTATTCGGTATATTGTCCAATCGGCTTTTTAATTTTGTCGATGTTTTTATCTGGTAAAAATCCTTTTCTTTCGAGCATTTTTCGTTAGGCAGGATCTGTATTTTGCCTGTTTTTCTGATTTTAATTTTGTACATTTTGTTTCTTTTTCTGCTCTTTTTGTGTTCATTAACCATTGCTAATGAAACTTGGTCTATTCTCTTGTACAATTATTTGTGTTGTTTTCTCTGATTAGCGGTCTTGTATAAGAAGGATTTCTGATGCTCTCTCAAAATCTAAGTGAAACTTTATTTAAACCAAAGTTTGATTATCCTGAAACCTCTATGATTTCCAATTCAGGAATTGAGCTGCCTGTTCTTTCTCGCAATGACCCGTATTTAGGTTTTCGTAAAAACTATTATCGTCCTATCTTTAAATTTCTCTGGATCCTTTCTGGAGGAAATGGTATGGACATTGATGAGGCAATTGCTAATATCAGTGTTTCAAAATCCAAAAGAAACAGAGAGAAATGTCTCGATACCGTTAAAGACTATGGATCAGGCAACTGGATTTATGAATTCAATTCAATTGCTCAAAAAAGAGTGGCTGCAGCTCATACATGTGAGGAAAAGCAGGATTTTGAAGGCGCAGCCCACAACTATAGAATGGCTTCCCGCTACTATGCTATTGCCTCATATCCAAATTTAAAGACTGATGTTCTGGCTTTAGAGGCTGATACTCTATGCAGGCAGACTTACAAGAAAGTCTTCTCTTTAATTTCTGGTTCAGGGATCCTAATTGAAGATACTTTCACAGTGGATGGAAAAAAAGTTACAGGATATCTGCATCTTCCGGATACAAAAAAGGTTTATCCTTGTGTGATCTGTTCATGTACGTATGAACAGAGTTTTTCTTCATTCTACAGATTTTTTGAAAATCATTTTAAAAATGCAGGAATTGCCCTGTATGTAGTTGAAATGCCCGGTATCGGAGCCTGTGAAAAATTAAATTTAAATGATCATTTCTCAGCTGTCATTGAAAATGCAATTGAACATTTACAGACTGTCAGGTCCATTGATTCAACCAATATCGGTTTGTTTGGATCGGGAATTGCAGGAACAGCATGTATCAGGGCAGCAATCATGCATCAGCAAAGTGTAAAAGCCTTAGCTCTGCCAGCTCCCTATGTACACTCTTTTTACACCGATCCTGATATTCTAAACTCATTACCTCTGTGTTTAAGATCGTCTTTCTGCAACAGGCTTGATCTTGATGCGAGCAACTGGGATATTGTAATTCCAAGGTTTAAAGCCTTCTCTTTAAAGACACAGGGGCTCTTGTCCTCATCAGGCAGATGTTCTGTCCCCACACTTATTTTTGCAACAGAAAAATCAGTTGTTACAAAAGAAGACATTAAAATGCTGGAGAACAATTTCAGAGATGTTTCAACTGTGTGGATGAAAAATGATGGTTACGCTATATTCATCAAGACAATTTCCAAAAAAATCTGTGATTTTTTTTCTGAAAAATTCAGCATATAGAATTCCTGAGAGCTAATTTAGTCAGCTTTTATAACATAATAACCGGCAAGTAAAGCATGCAATAGTATCATGAACTCATTAAAAAATCAGACAATTGTAATTAAACTTGGCACCAGTACCTTAACTCACGGCTCAAAAAAACTTGATAGAGCCCATATGCTTGAAATTGTAAGAGTTGTTCATAGACTCGTAGAACAGCACGCAAAGGTGATCCTGGTGTCATCAGGTGCCATGGCGGCTGGCAGGGAACTTTTAGGTTATCCTGATCTGCCAAAGGATGTACGATACAAACAGATGCTCGCTTCTGTAGGACAGGTAAAGTTAATAGAAGAATGGGCTCAGCTGTTTTCGATTTATTCTCTCAATGTAGGTCAGATTTTAATTACAAGGGCTGATCTTGAGAGTCGTGAGCGTTATCTGAATGCAAGAGATACTCTTTTTGCACAGCTCGAATTAGGTGTGATACCTATTATCAACGAAAATGATGCAGTAAGTATTTCAGAAATAAAAGTAGGCGACAATGACAATCTGGCTGCTCTGTCGGCGGTTTTAGTAGAAGCTGATAAGGTAATTTTGCTTACAGATCAGGATGGACTGTATACAGCAGATCCTCGTAAGAATAAAGACGCAAAGCTTATCAGAAACGTAGACGTCATCGATGAGCACATCATTGAAATTGCAGGTGGCAGTGGTACAACACTAGGTACTGGAGGCATGGCCACAAAGATTAAGGCAGCTCAGGTTGCTACACAGGCAGGAGTTGAAATGATCATTGCATCAGGCGAAAATCCTTCAATAATACTTGAGCTTGTACACGGGCAGGGAAATGCCACTTTCTTTAAGCCTTCAGACAGACCTGTAGTAGCAAGAAAGTCCTGGATCAGTTCGGCTACCAGAGCTCTTGGCACTGTTATTATCGATGATGGCGCTGTAAAAGCACTCATTAGCAAGGGATCAAGTCTGTTGCCAAAGGGTATTATCAGTGTCGAGAATGAGTTTTTGCGAGGCGCTACAGTTCTGGTGAAAGATCAGAAGGGGACAGTGATAGCAAGAGGTATCACCAGATACTCGTCAGATGAACTTAACCTAATCAAAAAGAAGAGCTCTTCTTCTATTGAAAAGATCTTAGGATTCACTCACGGTGATGAGGCTATTCACCGTGACGATTTAGTCGTACTGGACAAATAAAAAGTAAGTCAGCTGTTTAAAATTATTACACAAGTTTCAATTCGGACGGTTTTACGGGAAAACATCATGTTAGATATAAAAGAAATTGCTAAAAATGCCAGAAATGCAGGTTACGACTATTCAATTCTTGATACTAAAAGTAAGAATGATGCTTTGTATGCAATTGCAGATGAACTTGAGAATAACCGTGAAGCTATTTTTTCTGTAAACAGAACTGATGTTGAGAATGCAAGACAAAATGGTCTGAATGAAGCTTTAGTTGACAGATTAACCTTAACTGACAGCAGATTCCGTGAAATGGTTGAAGGAGTAAGAAAAGTTGCTCTGCTAGATGATCCTGTAGGAAGAATTTATGACGGCAGAACTCTGCCTAATGGTCTTACTTTAGTAAAGAAATCTGTACCTTTTGGTGTTGTAGGTGTGATTTATGAGTCACGTCCAAATGTTACTGTTGATATTGCCGCATTATGTTTAAAGTCAGGCAATGCCTGCTTCTTGAGGGGCGGTTCTGAGGCCTTTAACACCAACTGTATGCTGCATTCTTTAATTGTAAAGGCTCTAAAGTCTCAGAGCTTAAATCCTAACGGAGTAACCTTCCTAGAGAGCACTGACAGGGATATGGTAAAGCAGATGTTAGCTTTAAATGAGTATATTGACGTGCTCATTCCACGCGGAGGAGAAAAACTGCAGAGAATGTGTCAGAAGGAATCTTCTATCCCTGTTATCATAGGTGGTTTTGGTATTTCTCACATCTTTGTGGATAAGAGTGCAGATCTTGAGAAGAGTGTAGAGATTGTTGTTAATGCCAAAACTCAGAAACCATCAGCCTGCAACAGTCTGGATACTCTGCTTTTACATAAGTATATTGCAGGTGACTTTATAAAACTTCTTTTACCAAGGCTATCAGAAAAGAAAGTTTACATAGTGGCACATGGTGATGTTTTATCCATGTGTAAAGATTATCCTCTGCTGCAGTCAGGCTCAGAGACTGACTTTGATACAGAGTTTTTATCTTTAAAGATGAATATCACTATTGTAGATGATGTGTACGAGGCAATAGCTCATTTGAGAGCACACAAGGCATCACATTCGGATGCAATCCTAACTGACAGCAGGGAGAATTCAAAGCTGTTTACACAGGCATCAGGATCTGCATGCGTGTATGTAAATGCTTCTACAAGATTCTCTGATGGCGGACAGTTCGGTTTGGGAGCTGAAGTTGCTATTTCCACTCAGAAACTTCATGCCAGAGGTCCTATGGCATTAGAGGCTTTAACCACCTATCAGTATGTCTGTGAAGGTGATTATCTGTGCAGAGCATAGGTAAGACAAATCAGATCTCTTTTATGTGCACCAGTGCGACAGGTGAGTTTTTCGTGTCTTTTTAGTACCACAATTTCATAATAAAAAAGATCTGCAAAATAGCTTTGCAGATCTTTATTCTGTTTATCTTCTTTTATAGGTAATAGCTTATTTTGTAAGCTTTTCCTGCACAACCTTAAAGTTGTCGCCATCCTTTACAAATGACAGTCTGTTTGTAAATCCTTCAGGAAGATCCTCTTCATGGTGAGATACAAAAAGAATGCTTGTGTTGCCATTCTGCATTACATAACTGATAAATGATTTAACCAGAGCTCTGGCATAACCGTCAAGGCCCTGTAGAGGCTCATCCAAAATCAGCAGAGGAGGATTTTTAACCAGAGCTCTTACTATCAGCAACAGTCTCTGCTGTCCAAATGACAGTGACTTGAATGAGTCATGCTCCCTGTCCTGAAGTCCAGCCAGACGTAACCATTTTCTTGCAATGTCAACCTCTTCGTCTGAAGGCTGCTTGTACAGTCCTATTGAATCATAGAAACCAGACAGAACCACGTGTAGCGCAGGTCCGTTTACTCTGTAATCAAGATGCAGAGCACCTGAAACTACACCATAGTATTTTTTGATATCCCAGATTGATTCTCCGGTTCCTCGACGAAATCCGAATACAGTAACGTCATTGGCATACACAAGAGGATTGTCGCCTGTGATCATGGACAAAAGGGTAGATTTACCGGCTCCATTAGGTCCCATAATATGCCACTGTTCGCCTTTTTTTACTTCAAAATCAAGGTGATCTAAAACTACACGCTGATACTCAACTGTAACTTTCTTTAAGGAGACGATGGTGTCTCCCTTAATTGGAGGTAATGCCAGTTTAACAGGTGGCTTTGGCAGAGTTACATCAGGAATTGATGCATAACCTAACAGTGATTTTGCATCATCGTCAGCTTCGATTTCCTCACGTGAGGCTAACTTTGAAATAGCACAATTCTGAATGATTCCCATAGAGGTTAAAGACTCAGGAATTTCTGTTGGTCTGTTAACAATCAGCACGGTTGGTGTCTGGTATTTTATGTGGATCTCGTTTATCAGTTTTAACAGTTCAGCTCGTGTTTCAACGTCAAGAGCATCAAAAGGAGTGTCAAAAATGATAAGGTTTGGTTTTGATGCCAAGGCATGAGCTAAAAGAACCTTTCTGCCCTCGCCACCAGATAACATTCTGATTGGCTTTTCCATCAGTTTCTCAAGATTTAGTCCTTTGATTAAACTAGGAAGTAAATCAGGATCATCATCTTTTAGAATTAAAGCTGGAGTAATACCGATTTCCTCTTCGGGAGTGGTACAGTCAGAGTTTCTCATCTCATAGTCAGCTTCAAACAGTTCCATCTGTTTTTCAAAGGAAACCAGTACAGGATGATAGTTTGTTGGTGCAACACCGGACTTTAAAGGAACTTCACCGTTAAGCGCTTTTGCAATAGAGGTCTTTCCGCTACCATTACCGCCGATTAGTACAATAAGATCGTTAGGGGTAATTGTAAGTGATCCTAAATTAACGGTTCTTTCTTCATCCAGAGCAAAAACTGCTTCTGTAAAGGTAATAGTACGCTGTGTCATATAAACCTTTCTTAATCAGCTGTTTCTAATATTAAGATAATTAACAAAATGTGATGTAGGTCATTATAGAACTGATAATTTAAAAGTGCAACATAAAAACTAATATGTTGCATTTTACGCAATAAATAGAAATGCACTTTTTTCTCATTTTTATTCAGTTTCTTTTTCAAATACTAAATACAGCTGAAATATATCGGATCCTGTATCTGTTCATTTTAAGAACTGAGATAAATACTTTTATGAGAAAAATTAAGCTATGTCGCATTATTTAGAAAAATCGGGGGCAATTATTGATTTTTCGTTTTAAAATCAAAATATAAAAGTTGAAAGTTCTTGTTTAAGAAAAGTTATTTTTTAAGAAGGAGGTTCCTATGACAACCCCTAATAAATTTGCGGTTTTATTAAAACCAACAGAAGAACAGCCTGCTTTAGATCGTGCCGCTCAGTACGCCAGAGTGGATCCGTCAATTTCAGTTGTAGCAGTTAGAGTAGTGAATGACTACAAGGAAGAAGATGTAGAGCAGATCACTTTAAAGGAAAAAGCTAACTTTGAGATGTTAAAGCGCAAATACGCAAGTATTAAGAACTTTGACTTCAAAGTAGTTTTTAACAGGAATGTAGCTGAAGGTTTCAATGAGCAGTGCAGGACTGATAACTGTTCGCTTGCTGTAATATCTGCCAACAAGAGACGTGCTTTAAAGGATTTGTTCATCAGTAATGTTGACAGTCAGATCATGCGTAAGTGCACTATTCCTCTGCTGGTAGTTCGTGATGCTTCATCTACTGCTCAGTTAGGTCAGTCAGTAATTCTTGCAATTGATTTTACTGATATGGCTCAGGTGGGAATGCTTGACGATTATTTATATGAGGCTGCTTCTAGCTTTGCAAAGAGCTTTGATGGCACTGTACATATTGCAAACTGTGTAACCCCAGATAATCCAGGTTTGATGGGTGGTAATTTAAGCCAGTCTAAGATTGTTGCCTCAGGTGGTCTTGAGAGCAGAGTCGGTGTACATCTGAAGTTAGCTGAAGAGTTTGCTTTAAGGCATAATGTTCCTATTGAGAATGTTCATGTTGTTGAAGGAAGAATCGATGAGGAAATTCCAAGACTGTGCGAAAAGCTGAATGCTCGTATGGTCTGCATGGGAACAACTCCTCGCAGTACTTTCTTAGGTTCGATAAATTCATCAGCAGGTGAGCTTGTTTTAGAACAGATTAAAGGTGATATTTTTATTGTTAATTCAGAGTCTATTAACAAGTAGTGTCTGCCCCGAAAAAGATACATTTTAAAAATTCTGAAAACGCTATAAGAGTCGTATATTAGGTGCTTTTATAGCGTTTTTTGTTTTAACGGATGATAATTAACAATAAAGGTAAATTTTTCAGACCGTTCTCAGTTGACCTTGAAACAGCTCTCTGAATTTTCACTTTGTTAACATTATCAAAAAAGGAGAAACCTGTGCAGGCTTCTCCTTTGGAAAACTAATTAATATTAGATTAAACGTTGAACAGGAACTCGAACAGGTCACCGTCGTGGACGATGTAGTCCTTGCCTTCTGATCTTAACTTGCCGGCTTCTTTAGCACCTGCTTCACCGTTATATTTGATGAAATCGTCATAAGCGATGGTCTGAGCGCGAATAAAACCTCTTTCAAAGTCTGAGTGAATTTTGCCTGCAGCCTGTGGAGCTGTAGCACCAACTTTGACTGTCCATGCTCTTACTTCTTTTGGTCCTGCTGTAAAGAAGGTCTGTAATCCTAATAACTGATAACCTGCACGAATAACACGGTTTAAACCAGGCTCTTCAATACCCAGACTGTCCATGAACTCTTTTCTGTCAGCATCATCCATAGAAGCAAGATCAGACTCGATAGCTGCAGATACAGGAACAACAATTGATTTTTCTTCCTGTGCAAGTTTCTGTACTGCATCAAGATATGGATTGTTGGTAAAACCGTCTTCTGATACGTTGGCAATGTACATGACAGGCTTGATGGTCAGGAAGTTGAAGTTTCTTAAAGCAGCTCTGTCAGCATCGGTAAAATCAACTGAACGTAACATCTTACCTTGCTCTAAAGCTGGTTTGCACTTTTCTAAGGCTACAACTTGAGCTAAAGCCTCTTTGTCTCCACCGGTTCTTGCTCTCTTTTCTAATCTCTGTAAAGCCTTGTCACAGATATCAAGATCGCTTAAAGCAAGCTCTGTATTGATAACCTCAATATCCTCAACAGGATCAACTTTACCTGCTACGTGGATAACATTCTCATCATCAAAGCAGCGCACTACGTGGGCAATAGCATCTGTTTCTCTAATGTTCATGAGGAACTGGTTACCTAAACCTTCACCTTTAGATGCGCCTTTTACCAAACCTGCGATATCAACGAATTCCATTGAGGTTGGAACAATCTTAGCTGGTTTTACAATAGCTGCAATTGCGTCTAAGCGTGGATCTGGTACTGGAACGATACCGGTATTAGGTTCGATAGTACAGAAAGGAAAGTTTTCTGCTGCAATTCCTGCTTTGGTCAGTGCATTGAACAAGGTAGATTTACCGACATTAGGAAGACCTACAATACCGCATTTAAAACCCATTTTATTATTCTCCTAGTTAGGCTTGTAACCATTAATCATTGATGTTGCTTTTGAAACTCCGTCTGAAAACAGCTTGTCTATAGCCAGAAGAGCTTCTTCATACACATCATCGATAAGCTTTTTGTCTGTTGCAGAAGGCTTACCTAAAACCCAGTTGATTACTTCATGTGATGGTGGTTTACCAATTCCAAGACGTAATCTGTAATAGTTTTGCGAATTTGATAAATTGGCAGTGATACTGCGAAGACCGTTGTGTCCTGCAAGTCCGCCACCGAATTTAAACTTCATATGACCAGCCGGAAGATCAAGATCGTCATGGCAAACCAGAATTTCCTCAGGCTTGATCTTGTAGAAATTGCAGATAGCAGCTACAGATCGGCCAGATTCATTCATAAAGGTAGTAGGGAAAACCAGTCTCACTTCATTACCCACGATCATGCCTCTGCCTAAAATTCCTGAGAATTTTCCTTCAGGTCGCATGTCAATTCTGTATTTGTCTGCAAGCATATATAAAAAATCAACGCCAATGTTGTGTCTTGTGTGTTCATATTCAGAACCAGGATTACCAAGACCTACTATCAGTCTGATATTGCACTTGTCGTTAGCCATTTATAACCTTAACGTCTTGTTTTTCTTTTGTAGGTAGTGCATCAAATAGTTCTCTGATGCTCAGATTAAATTTTGTAATGATAAAGTCAGGGACAATATCTTTTAAAGGAGCCAGAACAAAGGCTCTTTCCTGCATTCTTGGATGTGGCAGGGTGAGCTTTTTATCATCATTCCTTGTATCACCGTATGCAATGATATCAATATCAAGAGTCCTTGGACCGTCCTTGAACAGTCTTACTCTTTTGTACTTATGCTCAAGTAAGGACACAAGCTCCAGCAAAGCATAGGCACTGATATCAGTATTCAGAGATACAGCAAGATTTACAAAATCATCCTGATTGAGAAAACCAACAGGTTTGGTTTTATAAAAAGGGGATACCACTACATCCTCAATGCCATCAGTGTTTTTAATGTCTTGAACGGCATGATTCAGGATCACAATGCTGTCACCAAGATTAGAGCCTAGGGATAATAAAACCTGAGTCATTTTAATTACTCAAATTCATGGATGCTCTCCATGCTCTGGCTTTTGCCAGTTGCTCTTTACGCTTGGCACTCAGATTGCTTTCATCCTCAAATCCTTCTGTTGCAGGATTTTTAGCACCTTTCTGTTTTTTGGATTTCTTTTTATTAGAAAACTTCTGCTGATACTTCTGATCTTTTAAAGCCTTTCTCTTTGCCGCAATTGCCGCAGATTTTTCGTAATAAGGCTGCCAGAAATTAACGCATGCAGCTAAATAAGGTTCAAATCTTGCTCTCAGTGAGATGAAATCATAGGCTGCTCTAAAGATATTTCTGTTTGAAACCTCATCGTAGTCTTTTATCTGATCTATCTGCTGTAAAACCAGCTGCATTCTCCATAATGACTTGATACTGTCACTTACTCCCATTGGAATGTCAGTAACTTTATCCTGGTTATCAAAAACAGAGTCTAAAGCCAGTCTTACAATTTCGCTGTCTTCAACAGGTGACACCATAGATTCACTGTAGCGTCTTAATCTGAAGACATTATTCTGGAATACTCCCCATAAAATCACAGAATACAGGAAGTGAGGCATATTTCTCTTGTTCTCTGCGTATCTCTTATCAGAACTTGACAGAGCGTATTCCACAAAGTCTACATAACTCTTGTTTTCAAGGAAGTCGACAGTATCAGGAAATAACAGTTCAAAAATATTGTACTTTCTAAGAATATTAAAGCTGTTATAGCCGTGTCCGGTGATAAAAAGTTTATTTACCTCTTCAAACATACGGGCATTTGATACTTCCAGGAGCAGTGCCGACAGTCTTCGGACAGGATCGGAAGTTCTTTTCGAGAGTTTAAATCCAAGCTTTGCGCTAAATCTTAAAGCTCTGATCATGCGAACAGGATCTTCACTATATCTGGTATCAGGATCACCTATGATATCTATGATCCCTTTTTGCATATCGTAAAGGCCACCATGGTAATCATAGATTTCCTTTTTTACAGGATCCAGATATAACGCATTGATGGTAAAGTCGCGTCTTTGTGAATCTTCAACAATGTTCTTGCCGTAAACGTTGTCTCTTAACAGCATTCCAGATTCAGCAGATACCCTGGTAGGGGGTACCTTGCCATGAGATTTTACATTTGCGTTACTTCTGAATGTGGTAACTTCAATAATGTTCTGACCACCAAACACAACATGTACAATCTTAAATCTTCTGCCGATGATTCTTGAATTTGAAAAAATTCTATGAACCTGTTCAGGAGTAGCATCAGTTGATACGTCAAAATCCTTAGGTTTCTTACCTAACAGAAGATCACGAATACATCCACCCACAAGATATGCTTTGAACTTGTGTTTTTGAAGGGTAGAAACAACCTGAACTGCAGCTTTTGATAATGACGATAAATCAAGCCCCAGTTCACTTGCTGATACTATGTTTTGAGCAAAGCCTTTTTTCTTGGCATTTGTTTTGAATTTTTTTAGACTTTCTGAATTAAGTCCTTGCAATGGTGCAGTAATTTTTCTTACTCCAAATTTATTCTCTTAAAACGTGCGCATTATACCATTTTTAAGGCAGGCTTGCAGAAAGGACATTTTTGAAGAAAAATTATAAGTCTGATTCAGGAAGTCTCAAAAAGAGACATCTATTTCAATCTTTTTGAAGTTACAGCACAGCTCTTGCCTGCAAATGCAATTCCATAGGCAAAAACACTGGAAATAGTCTTGTTTGTCATCATTGGTTCTGCGTATTTCATCTCTTCTATCTGAGAAAGCGCATTTTAACTTATAGTAACAAAGTCTGAGTCTATAGTTGCTGATTTTATTTCGATAACACAAGCTTTAGTACCGCTTGAGTCCCTGAAAATGATATCAGCATAACCGTTGCCAGATTCAGCATTAGAGCGGAATTCACCTAAACTGTTTTTACAGTTTGAAAAGATACCGTTTAAAAAGCCGTGATAGAAGTTTCCTGAGGTACTTTTGTGGCATTGTCTCTTACAGAGACAAATGAACGTAATAAGTTTCTTAATTTTTCCTGAACAAAGTTGTCATCACCATTTAATAAGGCATTGACAATATTTAAGGCCAGGTTGCCTTTTGTAAGCTCATTATCAAATTTTTCTTTAACATTGTGAGTAAAACATTTTAAAATTTCAAGATTTGGAATTTTTGCAATAACAACTTTATCAGAAGAATTGTCTTTAGACAGCTCTTTTTCATCAGTTTTTTCAAAATCAAGAGTTAAATAACCTGTATGCAACAGCAATGACCAAAAGTCATCTGACTTGTGTTCTGACAGACAGTCATAGTTCATGGATTCATTGAGCCTGAAGCTGATAGTCTTACCGTCAATAAGATCCTGCATCTTTTGAGTGTCGATGTCTGTTAAATATCCTAAATATTCATAGACTGCAGGACTTGAGGTGGAAGTTGACCAGTAGTTATCTGCTTTTATAACTTCATTTCCGTTAATGTTCTTCAGATAGTTGTCATCTACAAACTTTATAACATCCCAAGGGCAGAACATCTCTTTGTCATAGAATCTGTAACCGTCATAGTTACTTTTTACAACAGATGCATAGTCTTCTAACTCATAGTCTTTTAGAACTCTTAAGGTCTCTTCCTTTGTAAATCCTATAATACCTGTTAAAACCTTCTTTTCAAAAATTACTGTATTTATATTAAGATTGTTAACGCCTGTAAAGATACTTTTCTTTGCCACCTTTAAACAGCCTGTCATTACCACTTTGCTTATAATTGAGGTGTTCTTTTCAGGATCTGATGGAGGTGTTTTCAAAAAAACTAAAAAAGATGACATTAAGGTCACCATTTTCTCGTGGTAACCTTTTTCATGAGCTTTTGCTAAAGGTACGTCATACTCGTCTATCAGGATGAAAACCTGTTTCCTAAAGTGCTTGTATAGCATCAGAGCAAGATCTCTGGTAGCTGAGGTGATGTAATATCTGGATTCAGCATTAAGCTTTATTAAAAAAGCATCATCACAGATTTTATCAAACTTTGCTTTTTCCTTTTCATCAAGACTTGGACTGTCTTTTAGAAAACTGTATTCTTTAGCTTTTGCAGCTATAACTCCGGCAAGCTGTGAGAATGCCTCTTCAAAGTTATCACCTGATACGTCCTTTAAGGTAATAAATATTACAGGAAACTTACCCATGTACTTTTCACAGAAATCTTCGTCTTCAAGAATTCTTGTGTCTTTAAAGAACTCCTTCTGAAGAGAGGTATCTCCTAGATTTTTTTTCACTAATCTTCAGAAAGTTTTTAAACATATCCAGAAGTAGAGCCTTGCCAAAACGTCTAGGCCTTGTAAAGAGAAGCACATCAGATCCGTCTATATCAAATACCTGCTTTAAATAAGATGTCTTATCTACGTAATAACGATTTTTATCACGTAGTTCAGCGAAATTGTCTTTACCAATTGGCAGTACTTTAAATTGTCTGTTTTTCATAGTGATTTCCATAGTCACCTGTATCGGTTAATATTGTACATCTGCCATTTAATTGTATGTTTACATTTAGCTGTATCGACGGCATCAGAAAAGCTAAATTTTACTTGCTTCAGTCCTAAAAACTGTGGGATCTTTGATCAGTCATCTTCCAAAGATCTCCACCTTTGTCTTGAGACATCAAACAGTTTAAGAAAGAAATATGTTGGCAGACCATAACTATTCCATCTTATGTTCTTAACTTTCTGATTGACAACCACTACCTTTCTGTTGGATAACGAATCTTTTTGCTAATCCCACACTTTTCTGTACTGACCCAAGAAAACTGATGAAAAGTCTCTTACTCTGGAAGAAAATGATTTCCTTGAGAAATATACCTCCACTGATAACAATGGCAGTGTCTTTGTTTCAAACACAGCCAAATTTGAATATATGCTAAACAAGGGAGCAGGACTGGGGCTGGATGTCAAGTACGTTTGTCTTTCGGAGGAACTTGACATTTACGGAATGACGATTTTCACGGATGGCGCTGTAGAAGTATACGATCCTGATGTGGGACTATACGACACAAAATCGTTTAAAGCAAAAACTGTACTGATTGATCCTGAAGCAGTAAAAAAGACAAATACTGGCTGCCGCAATAATACGATTGCCCACGAATGCGTTCATTGGTACAAACATCGATATTATTATAAGATGCAGAAGTACTCTCTTCCGAGATATGCGAAGTACTGCAAATGTCGGGTGGATCAGTTGCCGGAGTCAACGGATGAAGAAAACATTATGGAATCACAAGCCATCGGCATTGCACCAAGAATTCTTATGCCGAAAGATACGTTCGTTGAGGCGGCAGAGCATCTTGGCATATCGTATGGAAAGGATAACAGGAACGCTATCTGTACCCTTGCGGATTTTTTCGATGTTTCAAAGCAATCTGTAGAAATTCGTCTTGAAGAATGCAGCTTACTATGACTCTTGCTGCAGCAATTGTAGTAAGAGACTCTTTTTTTACAAACATAGTACGTAATTAAGCATAACAGCTAATTTGAGGAGGTAATGCCTATGACTTGTTTGAGAAAGGAGGATGCGATGGGAGATACCATTCCATGATTGTCTTGGGCGTTTTGCTTGTATGGGAAATCCTGAAACAGGGGTGGTTGAATGTCTTTACAAAGGGAACAAAAACAGCGCAGTTCTCGCGGTCGGGGAAAACTTTACTGTTGAGCTCCAAGATATAGTAACAATCATCACAAGAGTTGCCACACACAATTTTAAGGTCGAGAGCCGAAAAAAGTCGGCATAAATCAAAATTTAGTGATGATTATTTCCACAACATAAAAATACTTCCAGTTGTGATCAGAACATCTCCAATCAAAGTTTTTAAACTTATTGTTTCTCTCAGGAGAAAAAATGCTAGAAAGGTGGTAATGACAACGCTTAACTTATCTATAGGTGCTACTCGTGATACTGAACCTGTCTGCAGTGCTTTAAAGTAGAACAGCCATGACAGACCAGTTGCAAGTACTGAAAGTAAGAGAAAACACCAAGTGTGACGACTGATTACTTTTAGCTTTCCAATGTGACCTGTAAAAGCAACAATACCCCAGGGAAGTAACAGTATTACTGTAGTTCGAATCGCTGTCGCAAGATTTGAGTTGATGCCCTTAACACCAACTTTTGCAAAGATGGCTGTCAGTGCTGCAAACAGAGCCGATAATAATGCGTAATATTTCCACATGGTGAATTAAACTGTCCTAAGAAATCTTTTACTCAGCAACTATCAGTAAAGCATTCTGAATTCTGCAGCGATTTAAAAAAAATTCAAATTCAGGAATTTTGTTGGCTTCTAGGAATAACAGAGCCCACCTGTACAATGCGTTTACAACAAAGCTCATTTACTCACTGATGATCCTTGAACGAATGGTACTTTTAAAGTTTTTTTAGATCAAGCAGCAGCGCAGGTAAAAGTAATTGTTGTTTTACATCATATTTGTTAACAGTAAAGGCTCTTTACTGATGTTTTTAACATTAAAACGGTCTATTGCCATAGAAAGGATCTTTTTAACAGACATCTTTTCATCAAGATCATCTGTTTCCTGATTTAGAAGTTTAAGTCCTGTAATCAGCAGTTGCTGCGGACCTGCAAGATCAAGTACAGCAGGGGAATGGTTCTGTTTTGAGAGTTTTTTCTCTCTGTCCTGCATGATTAAAGGCAGATGAAGATATCCTGGAGGTTCTGTATTAAAACTTGAGTACAATGACAGCTGAGCAGGTGTAATGTCTATTAAATCTGAACCTCTTACTATCTCAGTTACACCTCCGAGAATGTCATCACAGACGCATCCTAAGTTATAGGAAATAACTTTATCGGCACGGATTAAAGTAAGCTCGTTCTGTATCTTTTCTGTGTGAATTCTGCCTAAAAGAACGTCTTCAAAAGAATTATTGCAAACATCTTTTACTTCATAATTTAAAGCGTAGTTTGTGTCTTCCTTTTGCTCTAAATGCAGTTCTTTACAGTGACACGGAGTTTTCTTTTTCATTGCTCTTGTACATTGGCAGTAATACGCTTCACCATGGTTTAAAAGCTCTTTTGCCTTTTCAAGATACAGGTCTGTGTGTTCTGACTGAATATAAGGATCACCATCATATTCAAATCCGAGAGTGTGAAGCTCTCTGATAATGACAGATGTATATTCTTTTTTGCATCTGTAAAAATCTAGATCTTCAATTCTGAGGAGAATACGACCGTTCTCACTGCGCGCTCTAAGATAAGATCCCAAAGCTGCAACAAGAGAACCAAAATGAAGTCTTCCTGAAGGGGATGGGGCAAAGCGTCCGATGTACATAGCTGATAAAAAAACAGGCGACATATAGTCACCTGCATTTCTTTTAAATCTAATTAGCCTTGAAGCTGTTTTTCTTTGATTTCTGCCAGTGACTTGCAGTCTACGCATAAATCAGCTGTTGGTCTTGCTTCCAGACGTTTAATTCCGATCTCGGTACCACACTGTTCACAGTAACCGAATTCATCATTATCAATCTTTGCCAGAGTCTTTTCTATTTTTTTGATTAACTTACGTTCACGATCGCGTGCACGTAATTCAAGAGCGAATTCTTCCTCCTGTGATGCTCTATCCAGAGGATCAGGGAAATTTGCAGCCTCACTCTTCATATGACCTACGGTACGATCTACCTCATTGCGTAACTGATCGCGCCATGCAGTTAGGATCTTTTTGAAATGCTCCTTCTGCTTCTCGTTCATGTATTCTTCGCCAGGCTGTTCTTGGTAAGGTTCAACACCAGCGATTGCTAAAGGGCCCATAGAGTCGATTGCAGCAGCAGTCTTTTCATTGTCAGCCATATTCGTCTTCCTTAACTTAATTACTGTCCAAAAATACAGTGTATGTATTAAGTATCATTATGATTAAACAAAAGAACCAATTTTAGGCTCTCTTTGAGTGAGCAATTATCCTTTATTATTTACTTTCTATCAAGAATTGAAGTTGATTATTTGACGCATGATCTAAAAACACAGACAAAATCATCAGTTTCGTTGATGTATGTTTCGTTTTTACCAAATATATTTTGCTTTTGGACAATCTTAATCTTGTCAGTTTTACCTGTGTATAATTAACTTTTCATAAGAACTCTATTTTTAGCGTTTTATATCGTGTCCTTTTGCTATAATACAGCATAAATTTTTTTAGAAAGAAACAAATGAATAACAATAATAGTGACGATTTTTTAAAGGGGTTTAGTGCTGTAGACGCAGAAGACCGTATCGACAGAATAGATCCAACTAAAGATGATCCCAATCGCCCTGAGCCAACTTTTGGTGAGCAAGGTGTACGTAATAATCTTGACAGCGAGGAAGGCTTTTCAGAGCCATCTTTCAGTGAGGGTGATATGTCAGGTAATTCTTATTCTCAAAATGGATACGCTGATAATTCCTTTCAGGAAAGCTCTTTTAATCAGTCAGAGACTCTAAGAAAAGGTCCTGAGAATACAGGCGATAGCGGCAGAGAACCTGACAAAAACAGCAAAAAGCCTGAAAAGACAAAGAACATTAAAAAGAAGTTTATTTACTTTTGCTTAAAGGTCGGTGTTGTTGGAGCAGTAATTTTAGCGTTGCTGTTTGTTTACTTTGACTCTGTGGTTTTATCTAAATTCGGCGTTGATGACAAATGGGTGCTGCCAGCAGTAGTCTACTCAAGACCGTTAGAGCTTTATCCTGATCAGAAACTGTCATTAAAACAGATGGAGTATGAGTTAAAGCTCTTAAAATACAGAATGGTAAATAATCCTCAAAAGCCAGGAGAATATGCTGCAAACCAGAGGACCGGTCGTGTGGTTATCCTTCGAAGACCTTTTGACTTTCCTGATGGTGCTGAAGGAAAGGTTTCACTGTTAGTAACATTTAATGGTCAGAGAGTTGCTCAAATCATTAATGCTGATTCTCATGAGGAATTGGGGTATGTGAGAATGGATCCCGTTCTTCTGGACAGAATCAACCGTATTGATCCTAAAGAGGACAGAATTTTTATTCAGTTGTCAGAAGTGCCAGAATCACTGGTTACCACTTTGCTGGAGATCGAGGATCGCTCTTTTAGAACCAACATCGGTGTTAATTTCTTCGCAATTGCCAGAGCATTTGTTAAGAATGCTATTGCCCATTCTGTAGTTGAAGGTGGTTCTACAATTACTCAGCAGCTTGTCAAAAACTACTTTTTAAACTCACAAAAGAGTTACACCCGTAAGTTCAAAGAGATCATCATGGCTCTTATCATGAACCACAGATATACCAAAGATCAGATCCTAGAAGCTTACATGAATGAAATTTATTTAGGACAGAACGGTGCTGCCGGAATTTATGGTTTTGGTCTGGCTTCATACTTTTACTTTGGAGTTCCAATCTCAGAGCTGACTCAGGATCAGATGGCCTTGTTAGTTGGTATCATTAAAGGTCCTTCATATTATGATCCATGGAGACACCCAGAGCAGGCTTTGGAAAGACGAAATACTGTTTTAGCTGTTTTAAGAAACAGAGGTATCATCAATGATACAGAGTTTGAGCAGTATTCAGCCCGTCCTTTAGGAGTCATAAAACGAGGCTCGATGAACTATTCTAAAACCCCAGCCTTCATGGGTGTTTTAAAGAAAGAAATTTCATCAAAATTCGGTCCTGATTTCCTGTCCGGTAACGGCATTAAGATCTTTACAAGTCTTGATCCTCAGGCTCAGCAGTCAGCTGAAGATGCCGTTCAGAATGAGTTGAACGCTATTGAAAAGGAGACCGGCTTGCGCGGTATGGAAGCTGCAATGGTGGTAAGTTCATGGCGTACTGCTGAAGTCTCAGCTGTAGTTGGAAGCAGAACCCCTCAATATGCAGGCTTTAACCGCGTGATGGAGGGTAAAAGACAGGTAGGATCAATCATTAAACCTTTTGTTTATTTAACAGCTTTCCATAACGGTATTCATACTGGCACTTTGGTAAATGATACACCTATTACCGTAAAACTTGCTGACGGTAAACTGTGGCAGCCTCATAACGATGATAAGAAGTACCACGGTAGAATTCCTACCTATGTGGCAATGGCCCGTTCAATGAATGTTCCAACAGTTAAAATCGGTATGCGAGTCGGTCTTAACCATGTAAGAGATACTCTGATGAATGTTGGAATTGAAAAGAGCAGGATCCCTTTCTTTCCGTCAATGCTGTTAGGTACCATTGAGCTGACACCATTTGAGGTGACTCAGATTTATACAAGTCTTGCAACCGATGGCAGCTATAAGGACTTAACAACACTGCGTACCGTGGTAAAAGATGGAAAGATTGTCTATGAGAGAGCAAACTCAAAAGTAAAACCAACACTTGATCCAAGAGATTCATACCTGACAATGTATGTTATGACTGAAGCAACAAAAATTGGTACAGGTCGCAGGATTGGCAGACTTTTCCCTAATGTCAATATTGCCACCAAGACCGGAACCACCAATGACAGTCGTGATACCTGGTCTGTAGGTATAGACTCTGATCAGGTAGTGGCTACCTGGGTGGGTTTTGACAACAACAAGTCAACAGGATTGTTTGGTTCATCCGGAGCTATGAGAGTCTACGGCAGATTTCTAAAGGAACGTGGTGTCAACTCTCTTGAGTTAAAGAAACCTGAAGGTATTAAGTTTGTAAACTTTAACAAGTCAGGCAACATTGTTGCAGATACCTGTATGATGCCTGGGTTGAATTTACTTCCTGTAAGAATTGATAAGGTTATGTACGTCGATCAGAACTGTACAATTATTGCAGATCCAAATCCTGATCCTGTACCAGTACCTTATGTTTCTAATGACTAGGCAGTATGCTCGTGTCTTAAAAAATATAAAGCTGACATCCTGCTGTCAGCTTTAACAGTATAGGTTATCAGTAAAAACAGTAAATCCTGATTAAGCTTTGGTATTGATAGCCTTGGATCCGTCAGCTCTGGTGTAGCTTTCAGGAGTTTTTCCCTGTAACAGATAGCTGAATGCTAAAATTTCTGCAATTATCTGGAACAGCTGTTCTGGAACCTCTTCTCCTTCCTTTAAAGCTTTAAGCTCATTTAATAATACAGGATCTTTATGAACATAAACTCCAAGCTCTTTAGCCATGTCAATGATGGCCTGAGCTCTTGATTCATAACCTAAAGCACTTACAAAAGGGGACTGTTTCTCTTCGTTATAAGAGATGGCAACAGCAGCTGATGCTTTTTCATAGCTTGCCTTAAAGGACAGATCTTCATCAGTGGCACTGATGGAATTATCTGTTTTCATTTCCTGAGCTTTTATCGTCTCAGAGCTTAAAGTCTCGCCGTTTTCAGTGTCTACAACAGAAGTTTCTACTGATTCATTTTCAGCTGCTTTCTTTTTATCGGCGTTTTTATCATCGGTATTCAGCATAATTCACCTAGATATCAACAGAGAAAGTTGATCCGTCTTTTTTTGTTTTCACATCAACAATCGGATGTTCATTTTTTTCTTTTATATGAACTTTACCCATACGGGCTGTGGCAGTGCGTGTTGTAATGCCAAGATCCTGAAGCTTTTCCTTTAGAGTTGGCAGTGTTTCCTGAACTTTCTGCAGAGCATTGAATGTACCTGCTACAACCGAGATTTTTAATTCCGGAAGTTTTGCTTCTGCCTTGATCTCAATTGGGCCTAATTTCTCAATATCAAACACAAAGTTCAGATGCCATGCTTTTTTACCGTCTTCCTCAATTACTGGTACAGCATTAAATCCGCCTTCTCGCCCACCATCATAGGTTGGAGGAAGAGGAATGTACTGGAACAGCAGAGGCAGATTCTCCTTACCTGGGTTCTGATATCTTACGATCTGATCGAGTGTCTCATCTAATAAGGATGGTATGGAGTTTTTACCATTTGATGCAATGCTCTCTTTCATTTCATCTAAGGTTTTATCAAATCTGTCTTCCATAAGGTCGACATCTTTCTTTAGGAACTTATCTACAGATTTTCCCAGTTGAGCAAACCTGATTGATAAAAGCATGAATGCCCACTGATGAAGTGCCAGTGCCTGTGGAGAGGTTGGGGACATAGGTCCTGAGGTAAAATTCAGCCAGTTGGCAACTGATGGTAAATCATCAATAGGATTTTCAAGTTTATCAAGATAGTTCTTAGCCTCTTCTCTTAGAGCATCGGGAAGGGCTGTATTGTTAGCCTGTACCCTGAGACTGTACATGAGACTGTCTAAAGGAGAACCTTTTGACATTAGTGACATCAGATTAGGTGCCGCTGCGGCAGGGCTGTTTACAGAAGTTTCCGTTTTGGGACTTGTTTCTGCTGACTTTTTGCCAAAAATTGAAGCTAACTTTGAGAAAAATCCGTTTTTTTCTTTTACATCACCAACACTGTCAACCACACTTTTTTCTGGAATAGGTTCACTCTGTCCCTGGGTAATAGCTGCTGCACCTGGGGTTTTTTCAGGGATCCTGTTAATGGTAAGAGTTGATTCGTTACTGTCATTTTCAGCCTTATCGCTGAGTTTTTTCTCTAAGTTCAGATCCTGCTTTACATCTGATGGTACAACCTGATCTTCAAGTTCCATTGATGGTACAGTTGAAGCTAATATTTTGCTTTCTACGGATTTATTCTGAACGGCACCATCCACTCCCTTTAAACTGTTCTGCTGGTTTTGGGTAACACTCAGAGGATCTTCAGGCAGAGCATCTACATCAGCTCCTTCTTTTGCATTTAATCCTACAAGAACTGAAGGTCTGCTTTTGACTGCACTCTGCAGGTCAGAGTTCTCAGGCTTTTTATCGCTGGTCCTGAAGATATCATCCTCATCTGAAACTACATTTTCACCGTCAGGCGACTGTCCCTGTACTACAGTCTGATTTTTTACCTGTTCCTGAATACTGCTGGCTAAGGCTCTTTCTTCTGGTGTGATTACTTTTGCTGTATTTATCTTCAGTTGTTTGTCAGGATCTGCTCTGTAATCATCCTGAGGCAGACTGCCAGTATCGCCATCTGTAATGTTAAGCGTCTTATCAGAAGTGGTGCCTGTAAAAGGAGTCTTATCTGAAGATGAGTCGTCTTCAGTGTTGCCTGTAATTAAAGCACTGCCATTTTGACTCAAAGATATGTTTGATGAGGCATCACTGGCTGCACTGCTCTTGTCAGTATCTGGGGATGACTGGGGGTTACTTTCATTTGAAAGAGTTTCAGCTGTCTCCTTAGCAATATCGTTTTCAAAATCAAAAGACGGCTCTTTCTGAACAGATTCGTCAGTTGCTGTTTCAGCTTTTTTTAGAGTATTCCTGTCAGAAACAGCGGGTGTTTCACTGACTGTATTATCTCTGTCAGCTTCATCTCCGTCTGCAGCGGTCTTTGCATCATCTGCTGTTTCTGCAGCATTCTCGTCTGCATCTGTCTTGACATTTTCGCTGGAAACTACTGTTTGAGCTTTTACTGAATTCAGATTTGCTTTTGAGTCAGCAGCAACTTCAGTTTTAGTTTTATCTTTTGCGACTGTCAGTACTTTTGAAGAGTTTTCATCTGAATTTTCATTGTCAGCGACATCTTCAGAACTGTCATTTGCATTATCCTGTTCCTGAAGTGTTTGAGACTTTAAAAACTGTTCCTTTAAAGCTTCTGTTTTCTGTTCTCTGTTTACAGAATTAAGGTCACTTCCTGTCTTAGAGTCGCTAGAATATTCAGAGATACCGTCAGGGATCTTTACAGACAGCTCTGGTCCAATGCTGTAGGAGTCAAAGTGGGTGAGGGTTGAACCTCTATAGGATATATTAAAAGCATTAGAATTTTCATAAGCGTTCTGTCTTAGATCATTCTTTGCTAACGGACTTCCTTCTAATGCTTCCTTTAATGCCTGTCTTACAGCTTCTTTTGCTGTGTCCTGTGCACTCTGGTTTTGTGCCTTTGCATTCTCTTCAAGAACCGTTTTAGCCGCCAGAGCAGCTGCTTCTTTTGCACTTGTCTGAGTCTGTTCTAATTGAGCTTTTACACTCTCTTTAAGATCTTTTACAGCCTGAGTTGTGGCATCTTTTGCCTGATTCTGACTTTCCTCAAATTTGGCTAAAGCTTCTTTTACAGCTTTTTCTGCAGCACTCTTTGAATTGTTCTCACTATCTGAAATTTTTGAAAGAACGCTTTCTTTTAAGGCATTAACAGCCTGTGTTGCAGCATCGCGTACTGAGTTCTGATTTGCTTCAAGCTGATTTTTAGAACTCTGTTCTAAAGCTTCTTTTACTGCAATGGCTGCAATTTCCTTTGTTGAATTCTGAGCTGCTTCCAGTTTTGAGAGCATGCTCTCCTTTAAAGTGTTTACAGCCTCCTCAACTGCTTTTTTAGCTGAATTCTGGCTTGCTTCTATCTGAGCTTTTGTACTTTGCTCTAAAGCCTCTTTTACAGCAAGTGAGGCCACTTCCTTAGTGATATTCTGATTTGATTCAAATTTAGATAAAACGCTTTCCTTCAGAGCGTTTACTGCTTCAGTTGCGGCCAGTTTTGCTGCATTCTGATTTGCCTCGATTTGTGACTTTACAGTTTCCTTAAGAGCTTCCTTTACAGCATCTAAAGCCAACTTTTTGATTTCATCAGCTGTCAGAGCTGGTTCAGTTCTGACAGTATCTGTTCTTCCTGTCTGATTCTGTAAACTGCTGCTAGCAATTTTTTTATCAATAGCACGATCAACCTGAGCTATTTTCTGTCTTGTAATTTCGTTATCTGCCAAAAAGTCATCGGAAGGGTAGATTTGTTTTACTGCTGGATCTGGTAATTTGCCTTCACTGGCAAGACGCATTCTCTCTTCTCTGAACTGCTGCTGCAGTTTAGCGGCTCTGGCTGAGAGTTCCGACAGGGACATCTTTGATGCCTGAACAGTTTTTTCTTCAGAAGAACTGTCATCC
Organism: uncultured Succinivibrio sp.; assembly: GCA_934218695.1. GTDB lineage: Bacteria > Pseudomonadota > Gammaproteobacteria > Enterobacterales > Succinivibrionaceae > Succinivibrio. The sequence continues at coordinate 26,063 of CAKQDA010000005.1, read as the reverse complement.
TGTGGCACAGTTTCAATCTTGTTCAATGTATTCTTTTCAAGACCAATCTCTTCTTTTGTATTTAATAGGTTGCCTTTTCTTGCTGTAAGTGCAGCTTTGGCTATCAGATCATGAATTCTTTTTGCAGTATCTTTAGATACGTCATCTTTAAAGCTATCTTCAGCATCTTCTGTCTTTTTGCTCTGCTTGAAGATATCAAGATATGTTGAGTCTTCAGGAAATTCATCTAAAGCCTGACGCAGGTAGCGGGTCATGATCTGAGGAGTTGTGGAGCCTGGTTTTGCCCTTACTATCTCCTGCTGATCAGGTTTTAGAGTAGCAAGTACATCTGGCTGATTGCTTTTTACATAGGCAATGGATGCTGAAAGCACCTCTGCTGTAGCCTGCTTTGAACGTAATGACAGTTCCTCTGTTGGAGCAAACACCTGTCTTATTGCCAGATCTCTTTGTAAACCAGCTCCCATGTTTTCGTAATCAGTGAGGTTTACAACACTCTGGCAGATGAATTTCCCCAGGTTCTGTCCTGCAACTGTACCTTCAGACAGGACTTTTGGCAGATTCTTTAAATCTGATTCAAGAACCTGTGCTGCATCTCTAGAACGCACCATTTCATTTTGAGAGGAAAGATCAGCTGCAACTTTCTCCTGCAGATTAGGATCTCTATTAATAACCTGTACAGTAAGTTTCCTATAGTGTCCCATGACGGCTGAGTCTTCATTGTATGACTCTTTAGCAATAGCTGAACTGTCCCTGACAAAGGAATTGAGGCTTGAATTCAACTGGTTAAAGGTCCTAGACTGAGATTCAGCCAGTAGACCCTTGTGCTTTGAAATAACACTTACATATTTTGCAGTGGCATTTGCATTGATCTGAGCTTTTTTATTCTCAGTTGCTGTGCCTGACTCTGTCTTGTTTAGATCTGTATGGGACTTGTCGACAGATGTCTTTAAATCAACGTCTATAGTATCCATGGAAGCTTACTGATTATTTAGATATACGTATTCGTGTATATCATAACAAAATAGTGAACTTGATACGCAGATCTTTGACTCATTTGTGAAATTATATTGAAACATCTATGAGTTAAAAACAGAAAAAAGCCATCTCATGTTGTAAAATAAAGATATGTTCGTGAGGTCAATATGATAAAAAAAATCCTATGTACTGCACTAATTTCTTGTGCACTTTTCAGTGAGACTGAGGCATCTCATTCAAATTACAGCCCTATGGCTCCACGTCAGATTTCAGTAAAAGCAAGCTACGCTGATTACAGTTACGGTTTATCTGTACTGCCAGGAAATTCCATTGATTCATTTGAATATATTGGCAGAAATGCTTTCTGGAAATTGAATTATGTGGTTTTAGACAGATATCTTTTAAGACCTGTCGCACATGGTTACTCAAAATTGCCACTTTTTGCAAAAAACTCAGTACACAATTTCTTTTCTAATATTTCAGACCTTAACAACACTGTAAATAATATTCTCGTGGGCGAACCTGTAAGTTCAGGTGTGTCATTAGGACGTTTTTCCATCAATTCGACTATAGGACTGCTAGGACTTATAGATGTTGCAAAGCATTTAGGATTAGAACAGAAATCCATGTCTATGAACACAGTTATGGGTAAAGCAGGTGCTGATCAGGGCGCCTTTATCATGGTTCCTGCATACGGACCTGCAACAGAAAGAAGTCTTCATGCATCAGTTGCAGATGACTGGCCATACCTTTTGGTAACTCCTTGGACATCGCTTGCCTGTTATGTAATAAACGGTATTGATTCGAGAGCATCTTTAATTCCTCAGGAGGAGGCAATCGACAAGGCAGTTGATCCATACGCTCAGATGCGCCAGATTTATCTGATGTACCAGGAGGGAAGGGTAAATCCTGATGCAGCTATGGAGAACAAGGCAGATCAGAACGTTGACAACTATTTAGATGAGATAGATGACTAATGAGTGCAGTTGATTTAGAAAAAGTAAGAGCTCAAATTGATGCTACTGACAAAGAGTTAACCAGTCTTTTAAAACGTCGACAGGATTTGGTTGTAAAGGCAGCTTCCTGTAAAAAAGATCTTGGAGTAAGTGCCTACTCGCATGAAAGAGAAGCCTTTGTAATTGACAATTGTGAAAAATTAGCCAGAGAGTATGACCTTCCAAAGGGTCTGCTTTCAGATATCATGAAAAGGGTTTTAAGAGAGTCGTACAAGCTATGCTCAAACACCGATTTCAATTATCCTCGATGCTTAAAAACAGAAGGTGATGTTGTTATTGTTGGCGGAAATGGAGGCATGGGCCGTATATTCTCTGATTACTTTGAAAAATCTGGATATAGGGTATTTTCCTTCGGCCATCGAGGCTGGAATAAGGCCCCTGAATATTTAAAGCACGCAAAGGTAGTAATTGTCTCTGTCCCTATTGATATTACAGTTGATATTATCAAACAGCTCTCTCCAATGCTAAGAGAAGATCAGATCCTCTGTGATTTCACATCAGTAAAGGCTCCTATAGTTGATGCCATGATGAAATATCACAAAGGTCCGGTTTTAGGACTCCATCCTATGTTCGGACCTGACGTTAAAAGTCTTGTAAAACAGGTGGTGGTAACAGTTCCTAAGAGGGATGAAAAAGCATCTGAATTTTTAGTGGAGCAGTTACGTATCTGGGGAGCAAGTATCTGCAGATGTTCTGCTGATGAACATGACAGAGCCATGAGTATCATTCAGGCTCTTCGCCACTTTAGTACGTATGGTTACGGCAACTTTTTAAGTGAGATTGCTCCAAACCTTGAAAAACTAAAAGATCTATCAAGTCCTATTTATCGCTTGGAACTTATGATGGTGGGACGACTCTTTGCTCAGGATCCCCGCCTTTATGCTGACATTATTATGTCGTCAAAACAGAATTATGAGTTAATAGAAAAGTTTGTACTGAGTCTTCAGAAACAGCTGAAGGTTATCAGAGATGTTGATGTGGATACTTTCACAGAGAATTTTCTGAATGTAAGAAAATATTTTGGAGATTTCTCAGAAGAGGCTCTAAAGGAAAGTGGTAGTATCCTTGCAAAACTTCAGGATGAAAGATAACCATGTGCAAGCCCGTAAAGATACTCGTCTTTATTCTTTGTTTCTTATTATGCATTCTTACGGTTTCTGTTTTTGCTGTAGGCTATATCTTTGACAGCAAATTCGATGATGCCCTAAGAATTGTAAACGAAAGACAGCCATATGCCAGAATGGAGTACAGACCGGTTTCAAGCTCTCTGCTCTCAAAAAAAGGTATGATCAATGTTTCTGTTCCTGAAACTCCTTTTGGACATATCAGAGCAACGTTTTCAGTTGATATCAGTTTTTCTGTATCATCATTTACAGTCAGATTCCATAAAGAGAATTATGAAGGCAATATTGATGAACTGCTCTCATCGATTGGTCTTCCTCCAGTTGATATGTCAGGTGAGGTTAATTTCTATCCATGGAAATTAAAGGGAGATGCCACATTAAAAACTTCAGGATTTGATTTAAATCTTGAGGACGGACGATGCAGAATAGGTGACAGCACAGCATCAGTCAGTGGAAGAAGTCTTAATTCGATTAACGCACTAATTTCTTTCTCAGGAATTAAGTGCAGAGGTAGCGAAATCTATTCTGGGCGAGAGTCATATTCACTGTTTTTTCAGAATTTAAAGACATCAGCAAAACCAAAGTTTGACTTATCAGAAAAGAAGCTGTCTTTAGATTCTTTTATGATTGCTTTTGATGAACTGTCGGCAGATGCTTCCACACTGTATCTGATTGGCTTCAAACCTGATGATAAAGTAAAAGATAAAACCTTAAGAGACAGTTTTTCTGTAAAGAACTTTAATGTAAAAGTATCTTTTGACAATAGAAAGAAGGGTTTTCAGAATATAAATACAAAAGGCTCTATGGATGCCTACTTTGCTTTTCCAAGGATCAGAGAAGGCGAGACTGTTCCGTTCTATGATCTGTCTAAACTGAGTTTTGACACTTCATTAGACAGCATTAACCTTGTGAATTTTATAAAGACTCTAAAGCACAGTGGTGATCCTGTTCAGACTCTTGTTATGAATTTATCAGAGCCTGTAAAAGTAAATCTTGAGAATTTTTCCTTTTCACATCAGGGAAAAGAAACAAGGTTTCAGGGTAAAGGCTCATTTTCCTTTGACAGTACGGATAGGAAACCAAAAGACATTTACCTAAAACTTTTTGCAAAATCCCCAATCGAATTTGTTGATGAATGGGTTGATTCTCAGTATAAGGTAGGACTTGAAAATTATTTAAGAACAGGAGCTGTTTCTTCAGATGGAAGTCACTACTCAACCATACTTGAATTAAATGGTAAAAAAATAACTTTAAACGGAGTAGATATCAATTCTGATCTCAGCTCTGATGGTGAAAAATCAGTTAAAAAAGATCTTACCATTGAACTTAACTCGCTTTAAGAAAACTAATTAACTAAACTTACTGCAGTTGTAATTTTTTACATCTAAGTAACATAATCTAAGTAACATATAAGATAAATACTGTAGTCTGTCTGGTAAACAGAGGAAACAAAAAATGAGAATAGTACTTTATGTAGCAATGCAAATTGCAGTTTTATTACTTGTAAGTATTGTAGGCTCAGTCCTACTTAATATTTTTGGGATCCAGATAGATCCTCAAAGTTATGCCTCTTTGCTTGTAATGTGTGCTGTTTTCGGGTGTGTAGGATCTTTAATTTCATTGTTTTTATCTAAAACAATGTGTAAAAAAGCTTACGGTGTTCAGGTAATTACCACACCAAAAAATCAGCAGGAAGCATTTCTTTTAAGTACAGTAAGAATGCTGACAGCAAAAGATGGTTTGGTAATGCCTGAGGTTGGAATTTACAACTCTCCTGATCCAAACGCATTTGCTACAGGTGCATCAAAGGATGCCGCCTTGGTTGCAGTTTCCAGTGGCTTGTTGAACTCAATGAGTCAGTCTGAGGTTACAGGTGTTTTAGGACACGAGATTTCCCACATCAAAAATGGTGACATGGTTACTATGGCTCTCTTACAGGGGGTTCTCAATACCTTTGTTTACTTCTTCTCTTACGTGGCTGCATTTGCCATTGTTAATGCAACAAGAGGAAACAACTCTGACAATCGTAATGTTTCATTTGGCTCTTCAATGATGTTTTATACAATCAACTCAATTATGCAAATGGTATTCGGATTACTGGCATCTATGATCTTAATGTGGTTCTCAAGATTTAGAGAATACAGGGCTGATGCAGGATCTGCATTGCTAAATGGAAAAGAGTGTATGATTTCAGCTCTTGAAGCCTTAAAAAGAGGAATTCAGCCAAAGGAGCGAAAAGATCAGAGTTACATGCAGGCTCTTTGCATTAATGGACCTGTGACTGTATCTGAACTGTTCATGTCACACCCTCCATTAGATAAGAGAATTGCAGCTTTGCGCTCAATGTAATTTCACATTTATAATACCTGCTCTTTGCAGAAACATTAAAAGAAATACAGTAAACTCCGTTAACCTGAATAAGTTACCGGAGTTTTTTACAGGTGAAGAATGTACGAGAATAAAAAAAAGCCAGTAATTGTGGCTGAATTATCAGGAAATCATAACGGTTCTTTAAACAGAGCAATAGAACTTATGGAATTAGCTCATGCATGCGGAGCCGATGCAGTAAAAATTCAAACTTATACTGAGGATTCACTGACATTAGATTCAGATCGTCCTGAATTTAAACTCCACGGAGGATTATGGGGCGGACAGACTTATTATGAATTGTATAAAAAAGCAAAAACTCCACGTGAGTGGATGAAACCGCTTTTTAAACACGCAAAAGAGCATGGTATTTTTCTTTTCAGTTCTCCATTTTCATACGACGATGTTGACTGCCTTGAAGATGCCGGATGCCCTGTCTATAAAATTGCCTCATATGAATTAAATGATGTGGGGCTTATTGATTACTGCGCATCGAAAGGTAAGCCAATGGTAATGTCGACAGGACTTGCCACTTTAGAAGAAATAGACAGAGCCGTTGAAGTTGTAAGAAAAAGAAAAATTTCTGATCTGACACTACTTCACTGTGAGAGCAGATATCCGGCTGATCCAGAAAAGTTCAATTTGAATTCTATTCCATATTTAAAAGAGAGATACCAGTGCCGCAGCGGGTTATCAAATCACGCCGTAGGGGATGAGCTGGATATAGCTGCAACAGCTCTTGGCGCTGATATGATAGAAAAGCATTTTACAGATTATAGAAAGAATGGCGGTGTCGACAGTGCTTTTTCAATGGAAAAGGATGATCTGATTAAACTGGTAAGAGACTGCAAAATGGTCTCAAAATCACTTGGAGTTTGCGGTGTTCAACTTCAGAATGATGAATATCCTATGAGAGCAGGAAGACGATCTATTTATCTTGTCAAAAATATTAAAAAAGGTGAGATTTTAACAGAAAACTTTGTTCGTTCGGTCAGACCAGGAATAGGACTTGAGCCATATCTGCTTACAAATGTTCTTGGCAAAAAAGCAAAACTTGATCTGTATGAGAAAACCCCTCTCAATGCAGAGGATTTTGAATAGAGCTTAACTTTATTAAATTTTCTACTTGCTAATATGCAAAAATGAAAATGCCCCTCTAAAGGGGCATTTCTTAGAAATTATCTAGCAAAGATTACTTGCCTGACTCTTCCATTGACTTGATTAACTCAAGAACCTTGTTTGAGTAACCGATTTCGTTATCGTACCATGATACTAACTTAACGAACTTATCAGTTAAAGCAATACCAGCCTTCTCATCGAAGATTGAAGTGTGGGTGTTGCCTAAGAAGTCTGAAGATACAACTGATTCGTCAGTGTAATCCATAATACCCTTCATAGGACCTGCAACAGCAGCCTTAACTGCAGCACAGATATCAGCATAAGAAGCACCCTTCTTTAAGGTACAGGTTAAGTCAACAACTGAAACGTCCAGTGTAGGAACACGGATTGACATACCGGTTAACTTGCCGTTTAATGAAGGAATTACTTTACCAACAGCCTTTGCAGCACCTGTTGATGAAGGAATGATGTTGCCAGCAGCACCACGACCACCACGCCAATCCTTTAATGAAGGACCGTCAACAGTACGCTGTGTAGCGGTTGTTGAGTGAACAGTAGTCATTAAGCCCTGCTCTAAACCGAACTCATCGTTGATAACCTTAGCTAAAGGTGCTAAGCAGTTTGTTGTGCATGATGCGTTAGAAACGATATCCTGACCAGCATAAGTGTCGTTGTTAACGCCCATTACGAACATTGGGGTTGAATCCTTTGAAGGAGCTGACATAACAACACGACGTGCACCAGCCTGAATGTGCTTACGTGCTAACTCGTCTGTTAAGAAGAAACCAGTTGACTCAACAACGTAATCAACACCGATGTCACCCCACTTTAAGTTTGCAGGATCACGCTCAGCAGTTACGCGGATGGTGTTGCCGTTTACAACCAGGTGACCATCTTTAACTTCTACCTTGCCCTGGAACTGACCGTGCATTGTATCGAACTTTAACATGTAAGCCATGTAGTCAGGTGGTAATAAATCATTAATACCAACAACCTGAATGCCTAACTCTGGACGATAGATTGAAGCACGGAATACGAAACGACCGATACGGCCAAAGCCGTTAATACCAACTTTAATAGTCATATTAAATGTTACCCGTAGTTAACAATTGACAAAAATTAAAACAGTTAAAAGATACTCTAATTCTCGGTTTTGTCAAGATTGAGCACTATAACCGATCACTTTTATAAAAGTAGCTTTAACTAAAAAGCGCAATTAGTTTAGACGATTGTTTGTTTTTTTTAAACATATTTTTTATTATTTTGGTGTTAAAAATTTATATGTTCAGTCTATTAAATATATTTAAAATAAATAACATTTTGAATATAAAGAATAAAAAAGAGTTTTAAACGTTTACATAAAAATGAAAAAAAATTTCGTTTTCTCTAATTTTCTATAACTTTTTTATTTCAAAGCAGATCATTTTTCAGGTCCTGAATAATGCATTGATTAGCCATTTAGACTTAAAATCAAAATTTTTTACACTTTTGTTTACGTCAATGCACAATTGGAAACTTATTCATTTTCTTTCTCAAAATTTAGCATTGCTCAAATTTTTCAACAAAAATTTGCTATAACAATTCAATTTTTTGGCATGGAACATAGGGATTGAGTATTATTAATGACTATAATCACATTTGATAAATTAATATTTCCTGAATTGAGCTTTATCCTTTCAGGAAAGGAATTTTTAATAATACGGTATACTCATGATAGACATTCAATTATTAGCTGACAAAAAAGGCATTGCACGAGATTATCTTGATGCAACTCATAAGCTCGTAAAAATTTCAGATGAGAGCAGAAAAACTGCTCTTGAAATTTTAGGTTACCCTGTAAATGACGATAAAGCCTTACAGGAAATCTTAGATAAAGAAGAGATAGAACCCTTTAAGAATGTTCTTGATCCTGTTTTGATTATTAATGATGAAGATTTAAAGCAGTTTTACATCAGAACTCCAGAGTTGTTTGGTGATGATGAAGATGCCATTCTGTCTGTTTCAATAAAACTTGAAGATGGTCGTGTAATCAACAGGGAATTACCTTTAGAGCAGGTAGAAATTGCTGATTTTAAAAATATCAATGGAACAGTATATGATGTTCGCAGATATTTTATAATTTCTGATTTGCCTTATGGTTATCATGAGTGTTCTGTTGTTGTTAAGTCAAAGGGCAAGACACTGAAGTCTATTCCGATGTCTTTGATTATCACTCCTTTAAAGGTTTATACACCTGATCCGATTATAAATGGCAAGAAAGTCTGGGGTGTAAGCTCACAGCTATATTCAGTACGTTCAAGAAATAATTGGGGTATTGGTGATTTTGCCGATCTAAAACAGCTATTGCTCGGAGTTCACAAGTGCGGTGGCCAGTTCGTGGGTTTAAATCCTATGCATGCAGGTTACCCAGCTATTCCTGACGAATCAGCTGTAAGTCCTTACTCACCATCTTCCAGAAACTGGGTAAACATAGTTTATATTTCTGTAAACTCAGTTCCAGAATTAGCTCACTGCAAAGAAGCTCTTGATCTTATTAATTCAGAAAAATTCCAGCAGAAACTGCGAGTTCTAAGAGATAAAGAGTATGTAGACTATCGTGGCGTAATTGAGGCTAAACTTCAGGTATTACGTCTGATTTTCGACAATGTGAAAGTTGATGACAAGAGAACATCACGTGGCAATAAGTTCAATGAATTTATTGAAAGAGGTGGTGATAATCTTATTAATTTTGCAACATATGAAGCAATGCAGCATTATTTCTATGGCCAGGGAATAGATGCATATTCTTGGGAAAAGTTCCCTAAAGAGTATCAGGACATACATTCAACTTTTGTTGAGTCATGGAAGAAGGAACATCATCAAGATGTTATGTTCAACTGCTATTTACAGTTCCTGGCTTATGAGCAGTTAGCTGATGCGTATAGTTCTGCTAAGAACGACGGTATGATGATTGGTACATACAGAGATTTGGCAGTTGGCGTAGCAAAGCAGAGTTGTGACGTTTGGGCTGATGTTGACAATGTATTCAGAACAAAAGGTTCAATCGGTGCTCCTCCTGACCCTCTAGGACCTCTAGGTCAGAACTGGGGATTAGCTCCAATGGCTCCTAGTGCACTTAAAGCATGTGCATACAGGCCTATGATTGCAATGTACAGAGCAAACATGGAGTCATGTGGCGCAATCAGAATCGATCATGCTGCAGGTCTTTTCAGACTGTGGATTACTAAAACTTGTGAGCCAGCTTCAACTGGAGCATATGTACACTATGATATGCATGATCTTTTAGGTATCATTGCTTTAGAGTCGCACCGCAACAAGTGTTTGGTAATTACAGAGGATCTTGGTACCATTCCTGTAGAGCTGACTAAGGCTTTACGCAAGGTAGGTGCATTCTCTTACAAGATCTTCTTTGATGAAAAAGCACAGGATGGCGGTTATATCGCACCTCGTGATTATATCAGTCAGGCAATGTCTGCACTGACAACTCACGATATGCCTACATTAGTTGGCTGGTGGGGATGTTTAGATTTAGATCTGGGCATTAAATTAGGCATTTACACCCAGAAAGAAGCCGATGATTTAAGAGCTGCAAGAGAAGAATCTAAACAGAGAATTTTAGACAGTTTACACGGACTTGGCTCAATTTCTGATTCGTACACACGTAATGCAAAAGAGTCTGTAATGAATGAAGAGCTGGCAACAGCTTTACAGATTCATATGTGTACAGGATCAAGCTCTTTATTCAGCTCTCAGATCGAAGATTGGATTGGCGTTGACAAGCCTGTAAACGTTCCAGGTACATATCTAGAGTACCCAAATTGGCGTCGTAAGCTGAATGCTGATCTTGAAGATATATTTGCAAATCAGCACGTAAAGGATATGACAAAGTTAATGACCCTGGCTAGAGAATAAACTAGGAGGACAGCTTTATGCTGATCGATGATTTTAATAATGCAAGAATAGGAAAGCCTTTCGAAACTCTAGGTTTACAGAAGGTTGATGGTGAAAGTGGTTTTTTGTTAAGAGCTTGGCTTCCTAGTGCAAAAAGTGTTGAAGTTCGATCTATTGATGGAGCAAAACACATCTGTGATTTGACCTTGGTTCACCCAGATGGCCTTTTTGAAGAGAAAGTTAATGTTGATAAGCCATTCCACTACCTATTCAAGGTTACCTACCAGGATGCAGTAGTTGAAGTTATCGATCCATATCAGTTCAGAGACGAGGCATTCTTTGGTCTTAGCACCATGAATGAGGAACCTGCCAATATTTATAAGACTTTAGGTGCTCAGCTGATTGAGGTGGAAGTCGACGGAGTCAAGGTAAAGGGAACTAAATTTGCCGTATATGCTCCTTCAGCAACTGCAGTCAGTGTAATTGGAGACTTTAACTTCTGGGATGGTCGCCGCTTACCAATGGCAAAGAGTCTGTTAGGTCACTGGGTACTGTTTGTTCCTGGTCTTGGAGCAGGTCTTCGTTATAAGTATGAGATCAAAGATCCTTTTGGAAACCGTCTTCCTCATAAAGCTGATCCTGTTGGTTTCTATCATGAGCAGTATCCTTCATTCGCTTCAATCATTTCAGATCAGAGAACCTATACATGGCATGATGCTGAATGGCAGAAGTCTCAGCTTGGTAACAAGCTTGAAAGACCAATGTCCATTTATGAATTGCACATGGGATCATGGAAGAAGAATGAAAATGGTCAGCCATTAACATATCGCGAACTTGCAGTAGAGCTTTTGGATTATGTTAAGAATATGGGGTACACCCATATCGAGTTAATGCCTATCATGGAGCATCCTTTCTCAGGATCATGGGGTTATCAGCCAACCGGTCTGTTTGCTCCTACCTCCAGATTTGGCTCTATTGATGATTTTAAGTATTTTGTTGATACTTTCCACCAAAATGGTATTGGTATTATTTTGGACTGGGTTCCTGCTCACTTCCCAACTGATGCTTTTGGTCTGGCAAAGTTTGACGGTACCTGCGTATATGAGTATGAAGATCCTAGACGAGGATGGCATCCTGACTGGAATTCTCTAATTTATGATTTCGGTCGAGATACAGTCAGAAGATTCTTGATTGCATCCGCTTTAATTTGGTTAGATTTGTACCATATTGACGGACTGCGCGTTGATGCTGTAGCTTCGATGCTTTATTGGGATTATTCACGTAAAGAAGGTGAGTGGATACCAAATGTTGATGGTGGCAATATCAACTATGAAGCTGTAAGCTTCCTAAAGTGGTTTAATGAAGAGGTTAACAGAAAGCATCCAAATGCTGTAACTATTGCTGAAGAGTCTACAGCATTCACAGGTGTTTCTCGTCCTACCTCTACTGGTGGTTTAGGCTTTAACTTCAAGTGGAATATGGGTTGGATGCATGATTCTCTTGAGTACATTCAGACAGATCCATTTTTCCGTAAATATCACCACGGTGAGATGTCATTCTCAATGATTTATGCCTACAATGAAAACTTCATCCTGTCTATTTCTCATGATGAGGTAACTCATGGCAAGCACTCACTCCTTTATAAGATGCCTGGTGACGAGTGGCAGCAGGCTGCAAACTTAAGATCTTATTTAGGTTATCAGTATGCTCACCCAGGAAAGAAATTAAACTTCATGGGCTCAGAGTTTGGCCAGGGATCAGAGTGGAATGACAATGCTCAGCTAGACTGGTGGTTACTGAAATATCCAAAGCATCAGGGAATTCAGAAACTGGTTCAGGATCTTAACGAAATGTATAAGAAAGAACCTGCTTTATGGAAGAGAGATTATGACCCTGAGGCATTCAGATGGCTTGATGTAAATGATTCTGAGCACAGTATCTTTGCAATGTTAAGATCTGGTGATGACGGTGAATGCATTATGGCTGTATCCAACTTTACACCAGTGCCTTATGTTGCTTACCGTTTAGGTGTACCTACACCAGGCACATATAAGGTTATTCTGAATACTGATGACAAGAAATACTGGGGAAGTGGATATGGTACAGGTTCTGATGAAATTGTAGCTTCAAATATTTCATACCAGAACAACTATCATTCAATTGTTCTTGATCTGCCTCCTTTAGCAACAATCTTTGTTAAAAAGATATCAGATTAATTTTTAAAAATTTTGAGAGGCTTCCTATTTTTAGGAGGCCTTTTTTTGTACCCGTCACATCTTTAAAATTTATTAAACAATAATCACGATTGTGTCCAATAAAATATTAAACATAAGAATAAATGATACCTAGTGAAAATAATAATAATTAAGGTTAGTCATATGCTAAGAAAGTTACCATCAAATATAGATTTCAGGTTAGTGCCTTTAGGAGCTTCGATAGCTCAGGACGGATGTTATTTTTCTGTTTGGTCTCCAAAGGCTGAATCGGTAATCGTGCACATCTATGATCACGATGAAAAAGAACGTTATAAAGTAAGACTTACTGATAAGATAGGAAATAACTGGTATGGGTTCATTCCTAATGTTGGGGTTGGTGATCTGTATGCAATAGAAGCTGAAGGTGAATATGATCCCGATAAAGGATTATTTTTTAAAAAAGGTCAGCTTTTAGTCGATCCGTATGCAAAAGCAATAAACAAGCCTTACACATATAATCAGCAGCGCTACTTAAATGACAATTCCAATTTCATTCCAAAAGCGGTAGTCATCGACAGAACCTTTGACTGGCAAGGGGTTACAAAACCTCAATTCGGAAGAGACAATCTTATTGTCTACGAAGCTAATGTGAAAGGTCTGACTCAATTAAACGAAAAAGTTCCGCAATCTTTGCGAGGAAAATATTTAGGCGTCTGCCATGAAAGTGTGATCTCTCATTTAAAGAGACTGGGTATAACAGCCATTCAGTTAAATCCGATTGCAGCTTTTATGAGTGAACCTCATCTTATAAAACATGGTCTTGTAAATTACTGGGGGTACAATCCAGTAAGTTTTATGGCACCAGATCCTAGATATGCTGTTGAGCCGCTAAAGTGTGCCGACGAGTTTAGAACAATGGTCAGAGAGCTGCACAGAAACGGAATTGCAGTAATTCTTGATGTGGTATTTAATCATACAGGTGAGGGCGGAAAAGGTGGTCCTGTTCTGAGTCTTAAAGGTTTGGATGCACAAAACTACTATACATTTAAAGAGGATGAAAACGGCAAAAAGGATTTCTCTTCTTTCTATGATGTAACAGGATGTGGTAACACAGTAAATGCACAGGCAAGACCTACTTTAAATCTGATACTGGATTCTTTAATCCACTGGACAAAATGGATGCAGGTTGACGGTTTCAGATTTGATTTGGGAGTTACAGTCTGCAGAGAAAGCCACAAGGGGATCTTCCATGAATTCGACAGGGATTGTGCATTTTTGAAGTCCTGCTTCTGCATTGACAGACTGGCACAGTCAATCATGATTGCAGAACCCTGGGATTTAGGTCCAAATGGTTACAGGTTAGGGCAATTTCCTACAGGGTGGTCAGAGCAGAACGACAAATTCAGAGACACAGTGAGACGTTTCTGGAGAGGAGATCCTGGATTAATCGGTGATTTTGCAACGAGAATTATGGGATCAAGAGATGTTTTTTTATCTGAAGATCGTTCCATTAACGCTTCCTTAAATTATGTAACCTATCATGATGGTTTTACTCTTGAAGATTTGGTCAGCTATACTCACAAATATAATGAAGCAAATTATGAGGATAATCATGATGGCACAGAAGAAAACTATTCATCTAATCAGGGTGTAGAAGGGCCTACAACCAACAGCGAAGTTTTGGCAAGACGATGGCTGCTAAAGCGTAATTTAATGGCTACAGTTCTCCTGTCTCAGGGGGTTCCCCACATTCTGTCGGGAGATGAATTCTCCAAAACACAGCATGGCAATAACAATGGTTATTGTCAGGATAATGCAATGTGCTGGAATCACTGGGACTATACCAAGGAAAATGAAGACTTTATAAATTTCATTCAGAGGCTGACATCATTAAGACATCAGTCTAAGATGTTAAGAGAATTAACCCTAGTAGAAGATACATTCCACCTGCAGGATGAAAGGTACGAAGCTCACTGGTTTAAGACCGACGGTACAAATATGGATTCTGCCTCATGGAATGATCCTGGTACTGATGCAATTACACTGACTTTAGGTTCTGAGGGAAATGACAGAAGAGAAGCATGGTGCTTTATTTTTAACCAAAAGTACAAAGAGCATATTATTCAGCTCCCAATTCCTCGCGAAGGTGCTGAATGGGTAGAGGTTTTAGATACTACTGATCCTACAGGAGCTCCTAATGCTAAAGAAAGGTATGGAGTTCAAAAGATATTTGTAAACAAGCCTTGTCTTAAGATCTTTATTCTAAGATTGACAAGTCACTCAAAACTTGAAATCAGTACATCATTTGATTCTCTGACAAGACATCAGAATCGAAACATGAAAACAGATAAGGTGAGGTAGTAGTAATCACTCTGAAAAAATAAGGTTCATGCTGTATGAACCTTATTTTTTGTGTGCTCAGCATGAGCATTATCTATAGGGTGAAAGTCCAGAAGGTGCTCGCTAACGGGAAACCTTAGCAAATCAACAAGGTGGTTGCGGTGACGTAACAGCTCAAAGAAGTGGATAGCAAAACTCTGGTTCGACGAACAGAAATCATCTTAGGCAGGTTACGGTGGATAAGCGTGCAAAACATCGCAAAGTCCTGTAGTTAGACGGAGACGTATATGTAAAGATGGTGCATATATGGAGTGAAAGATAGAGTTCTTACTTGAGGAGATCGTGTCAGCGGTAGAACCGTAGCGGTTGAGATGTACAGTTAGTGGAACTGTACACCTCTTTTGTTTGGGTAGCGCCGTATGCGGATCCGCTTTGCGGATCCGCACGTACGGTGCTGTGAGAGGTGTGGTGCTTTGCACCCACCTATTCGATAGATGATACGTCAAAATTACAATTCAATCGAGGTGAATGCACTGGTAGCCATGAGCTTTGGACCTTGATTACTGTTTGCTTTGATGGGATCTGAACCAAATACAGAAAGAAGTAACTTTAGAGTATTATCTGAGACAAATCCATGAATATGCGTTGTCAGCATTCTTTTTAAGATAAACTGGCTGTCAATTCCGTCTGGAACGAAGTGTTTTATTCTGCAGATAGTAGTTCCGTCCTTTTCAATTTCCTTTTTGGCTGTTGCAATCAGACCGTTGAATGTATCTATATCATCAATAAGGTGAAGTTCTTTAGCTTCTGCTACAGTAAATATCTTTCCTTCAGCAAAATCTCTGTAATCAACTTTTTCAAGCTCGGGATGCGCTTTTCTTACTATTGTTATGAATCTTTTATATATAGATTCAACAGACAGCTGATATTCTATCTTTTGGGATTTAGGCATTTCTCTTGCTATTGAGCTTCTGGCAAGTTCTGAGGTTTCAACACCATCCTCATAAACTCCATACTCGTTTAAAAGTTTGTCTGCACTAATGCCAAGAGAGAACACTCCAATTGATCCTGTAATTGTCTCTGGACTAGCATATACGGAGTCTGCGGCAGTTGAAATCCAGTAGGCACCAGATGCTGCAAGAGAGTTCATGGAAACAGTTATTGTTTTACCTGTTTCCTTTTTGAAGTTTACTAACATATTTCTGATTTTTTCAGATGCTGCGACAGATCCGCCGCCTGAATTTATGTAGAGCAGTACGATGTCGACAGACTTGTCATTTCTAATCTTATCAAGAACTTCTCTGATGTTATCAGGTGTGAAAGCTGTAGGATTGTCGGAACTGTCAACAATATCACCGATACCGTAGACAACGGCAATAGAAGTTGTCTTCTTGTCGTCGTTTTGGGGATTTTTGTTTTCAGATAGTGATGCTAAAGTTAAATAATCTGAGTAGGATGTTAGTTTTGGAACAAACCCACTTTTACCATGTCCGTAAAGTTTGATTAGCGAGGCATTAAAGTCTTCTTCAGACATAAGCTCATCAACAAGGTTCAGTTTTTTTAACATCTGTGCTTCACTGCCCTGATAATTTATCAGAGCTTTAATGTAGCTGTCAGGATCTGCATAGAGATTCCCGATGACAGTACCTGTGTTAGGGCGTGAATTGAGATCTTTTAGATAACTTATCCAAAGAGAGTTAAAGATCCTTTTATATTCGTCCTTTACATGCTCTGACATCCTGTTTGAGGTAAAAGGTTCAACAGCACTTTTAAATTCTCCAGCTTTGAATACTAATGGGGAAAGATTAAATCTGTTGAATAGATCCTTAAAGTAAAGTGAAGTTGCAGAAAAACCTCTGAATGAAAAGCCTCCTAAAGGATCAAGAATGATCTTGTCGCAGGCGGTAGCAATAAGATATGAAGATGCACTGTAAGAATCCGAATATGCGTTTACCATAACACCAGGAGCTTTCTTTTTGAAATCAAGAATAGAATTTTTTACTCTTGAAGCAACAGACATTGGCATTCTGTCTGTTTTAGAAAAATTGAAATATATAGATTTAATTCGCTTGTCTTCTGATGCTAAATTCAGGGCCTGTTCAATTGAAACAACATCATTGTATTCAGGTGTGTTTAGAATATCAGCAAATTGTTTTGTGAACTTTGTATACTCATTATCAGGCAGTGGCATTTCATGAATGGATCCTGAAAGGTCAAAGTAGAGTACTGGTGATACTGTTTTTATTGAACCGTCAGCATTTACTGCTGTGCTCTGAGCGATGTCTTTTGCATTGTTTGCAAAATAAATTCCAGAACTGATGGCCAGAATAAGCAGTAAAAAAATCAGATTGAAAACCAGATTTCTTGCAAAGGTTATGACTGAACCTATACCAAGAAGTATTTTTCCTATGCTTTTGCAGATTTTATGAGAACTGCCGGAGTTTTTTTCTCCAATAATGATAACAGGTGATTTTCCATCGTTACCTGCAGTAAAAGACTGATTGTTATTTTGATCACTCATAATTATTTTTCCAGATAATTACAGATATTCTCTTTTATCTGTGCATTAAAATTCAAAGATAATAAGCCGCCA
Organism: uncultured Succinivibrio sp.; assembly: GCA_934218695.1. GTDB lineage: Bacteria > Pseudomonadota > Gammaproteobacteria > Enterobacterales > Succinivibrionaceae > Succinivibrio. The sequence continues at coordinate 8,443 of CAKQDA010000005.1, read as the reverse complement.
GATCATATAAAAAAAGACAAGTTCATTTTAAATGTTCTTGTCTTTTAAATTTGAATGTATTGAATTATTTTACACTTTTAGTGCTCTGAACAATCTTCATGACAGAACCTACCATACCTGAAACATCAGACAGGTTGCTAGGAACAATCAGAGTATTATTGGTTTTAGCTAAGTTGGAGAAAGCCTCGATGTACTGTTCTGCAACTTTTAGGTTAATAGCTGTATTACCGCCCTGTTCCTCTGAGGCTTTTGCAATTAAAGAGATTGCCTGAGCAGTTGCATTGGCAATGGCGATAGTAGCCTGAGCTTTACCTTCTGCTACGTTAATTTCAGACTGTTTTTCACCTTCAGATTTGGCAATGGCAGCTTCTCTTGCGCCGGTGGCAAGGTTGATCTGTTCCTGCTTTTTACCTTCAGATTCAGAAATAACAGCTCTTTTTTCACGTTCTGCAGTGATCTGTCTTTGCATTGCCTGCAAAATAACAGCCGGAGGGGTTAAATCTTTGATTTCATAACGCAAAACTTTAACACCCCAGTTTAAGGCAGCCTCATCAATAGCGGAAACAACCTGATTATTGATAAGATCTCTTTCTTCAAAGGTCTCGTCCAAAACCATCTTACCTATTACAGAACGGAGAGTGGTCTGTGCAAGTTGGGTTACTGCAATGATGTAATTGGATGTTCCGTAGCTGGCAAGTTTTGGATCTGTCACCTGAAAATATAAAATGCCGTCGACTGACAGCTGAGTGTTATCTCTTGTGATACATACCTGACTTGGAGTATCAAGTGGAATTTCCTTTAAAGAATGCTTATAGGCAACCTTGTCAATAAAAGGAATTATGAAGTTAAGTCCTGGATTTAAAACCTTATGGAATTTTCCCAGTCTTTCAATTACCCAGGCAGTCTGCTGTGGAATTACATTTATTGATTTAAAAGCAAAAATAATTGCAATTATAATCAGAATAATCGCAACCACAAGTCCGTCTGACAAAGTGCCATCGTACATATAAAACATGATTTAAATTCTCCGTAAAAGTTGTGTTTTGAATCTGTTATTTTTTTAGAATGAGCCTAGTTCCTTCAATATGTTCAATTTTATAAATGCCTCGTTCAAGAGAACCTTCCTTGGCGAATGCAGTCCAGATTGTTCCTCTGTAATTTACTTTAGCACTACCGTCTTCATTTACTTTCTCTACCGTTACAATCTGTCCTTTGTCAAGATTGTCGCACTGTGTATCTGGAGTGAGTTTCCTTAGGTGCCTTCTAAAGTATAGTGCGATGACTACGCCAAATACAATTACAACTGCAGCAACAGTGCACTGTGATGTAAGTGAAAAATCAAGTAAGGCGCAGCCACAGGCTGCCAGTGCTCCTGCAGTGAAAGCCAAAAGGTAAATAGTGCCTAACATCATTTCGCAGCCCAGAATAACCAGAGCCACTATCAACCAGATTAAGTAATATGACATACCTGCTCCTTTATTTATTTTTGGTTTTATTTTTAAAAATATTGAAAAAGATCAGTGCAAAGAAAACCGGGATAAAAAATCTAATCAGACGCTCAGGATCATCAGAAAAAACTATGAGGCTGAAAAAAATGAAGATACTTGCGACAATCAGAAAAGGTATTAATGGCGATGTATGTTTTGCCTTACTTCCGGTGCTTTTATTTGCCGCATTGTTTGATATGATTTTTTTAGCTTTAGATATACTTGAATTAAGTGTATTCATCTCAGAAGTGTTTGAGCTTTTTTCGACTTTAAGTACCGATGGTGAATTTTCAAATTCAGTATTTTCTGAGCTGTAGCTGTTGTTTGCCAAATCAGGTGCACTGTCTGAATAAGAACCCTCATAAGAAATGTTGTCCAAAAAGTTTTCGCTACTTATCGTATCTGCCTTATCAGATACTTTTTTTTGAATGTGAGCCTGATGCCTAACATTAGTTTCAACAGTGTTATTTTTCATCGCAGCAGAAGTTTTTTCAAGTTGTTCGACTAGTGCGACAAAATCGCCTTCTTTAGGCTCTAGAGATTGATTGCTCATTATTTTATCCAAAAATCATACACAGTCAGATAGTAACATAAGAATAACCGTAATTTACTGTTATAACACGTAAATCTTATGCAAAAATTAGCTTTAATCTCTTGTTTGCGATCCATTTTACTGTTCATTTGCACATTCGCAGGTCATCCGAGAATGAAACAACTCCTCCGTATACAAAAAAATCATGTGGAATCTGATAAAACGATCACTTTTTCTTGTATAATGTGCGATCAAATTTTACAAGTTTTGGAGGAATTTATGCTGCGCATTATGGAAGAGGCTTTAACATACGATGACGTACTGCTAGTGCCTGCACACTCAACTGTTTTACCAAACACTGCTGATCTTCGTACCAGATTGACCTCCAATATTCAGTTGAACATTCCTATGATCTCATCTGCAATGGATACTGTTACTGAATCAAACCTGGCTATTGCTTTAGCTCAGGAAGGCGGTATCGGTTTCATTCACAAGAATATGTCTATTGAACGACAGGCTCAGGAAGTTGCCCGCGTAAAACGTTTTGAAAACGGAATGGTAACAAAGCCTGTAACAGTTCACCCAGAAAATACCATCAACCAGGTTCGCCAAATGGCTGCAAAATATGGTTTCTATGGTTTCCCTGTAGTTGATGAAAAAGACAATCTTTTAGGCATTATTACTGGCCGTGATACTCGTTTCCTGACAAATGGTGAGGTTAAAGTTCACGAGGTTATGACACCTAAAGATCGCCTTGTCACTGTAAGAGAGAATGAGTCTCGTGAAAATGTACAGGCTCTTATGCAAAGGCACCGTATTGAGAAAGTTCTTGTAGTTGATGATGCTTTCCATCTGAAAGGACTAATTACTGTAAAAGATTTCCAGAAATCATCTAACAAGCCAAATGCATGTAAAGATGCCTTAGGCAGACTGAGAGTTGGTGCTGCTATTGGTGCAGGTGCCGGTAATGAAGACAGGGCAAAGGCACTGGTTGAAGCTGGAGTTGATGTTCTGCTTGTTGATTCATCCCATGGTCACTCACAGGGTGTATTAGACAGATTAAAGTGGTTACGTAAGGAATATCCTGATTTACCTATCATCGGTGGTAACGTAGCAACAGCAGCAGGAGCCCTGGCTTTAGCAGAGGCAGGCGTAAGTGCTGTAAAAGTTGGTATCGGACCAGGTTCAATTTGTACAACAAGAATTGTGACCGGATGTGGTGTTCCTCAGATGACAGCAGTTTCAAATGCAGTTGAAGCTTTAAAAGGCACAGATATTACTGTAATTGCTGATGGTGGTATTCGCTATTCAGGTGATATTGCAAAGGCAATAGCTGCAGGTGCAAACTGTGTAATGGTTGGTTCTATGTTCGCCGGTACCGAAGAGGCTCCAGGTGAGATTGAAATCTATCAGGGCCGTTCATTTAAGTCATACCGCGGAATGGGCTCTTTAGCTGCTATGTCAAAGGGTTCTGCTGATCGTTACTTCCAGTCAGACAACGCTGCTGACAAACTGGTTCCTGAAGGTATTGAAGGCCGTGTTGCATACAAGGGCCTACTGCACAATATCATTCATCAGCAGATGGGTGGTTTGCGTGCTGCCATGGGCTTAACCGGTTGTGCAACAATTGACGATCTTCGTACCAAGGCACAGTTTGTACGTATCACCAGTGCTGGTTTCCATGAGTCACATGTTCATGATGTAACCATCACCAAGGAAGCTCCAAACTATCAGAGCCACGTCTAATATTTATAGTTATGCACCTGCATGCAGGTGCATTTGTCATTTTTAAATCTATCAAGAGATTCAATTATGTCTTCACAGAACATCCATTCTGAAAAGATCCTCATCTTAGATTTCGGTTCTCAGGTGACACAGCTGATTGCCCGCCGTGTACGCGAAATCGGTGTTTACTGCGAAATTTATCCTTTTGATGCAGATCTTAATTTAATTAAGAATTTTGATGCTCAGGGTATCATCCTGTCAGGCGGTCCTGAGTCTACAACAGAAGCAGGTTCTCCTCGTGCCCCTATGTGGGTATATGAGGCTGGTGTACCTGTTCTTGGTATCTGCTATGGTCTGCAGACAATGTCTGTTCAGCTAGGTGGCAAGGTTCAAGGATCCTCAAAGCGTGAATATGGTCATGCAACCGTAGAGATTAAAGCAGAGTGTCCTCTGTTTGATAATCTTACAGATCATGAAGGCGAACACAAACTGGATGTATGGATGTCTCATGGAGACAAGGTTACAGCGATTCCTGATGGATTTGCAACAGTTGGCAGTACAGATACATGTCCATATGCTGCAATTTATAACAAGGACAAGAAATTCTTTGGTGTTCAGTTCCATCCTGAAGTAACCCACTCAAAGCAGGGTGGCGAGATTTTAAAACGCTTTGTTCTTGATGTATGCGGTCTTCACGCATTATGGTCTCCAAACGCAATTATTGAAGATGCAGTTAACAGAATTCGTGAACAGGTTGGCGACAAGAAAGTACTGCTCGGTCTGTCAGGTGGTGTTGATTCATCTGTTACAGCACTTTTACTGCAGAAGGCAATCGGCAAGCAGTTAACCTGCGTGTTTGTGGACAACGGACTTTTACGTTTAAACGAAGGTTCTCAGGTTAAGGAGATGTTTGCTCCACTTGATCTTAACTTTGTGTATGCAGATGCTTCAGACAGATTCCTTGATGCTTTAAAGGGAATTTCAGATCCTGAACTCAAGCGCAAGGCAATTGGTAAGACTTTTATTGATGTTTTTGCTGATGAGGCAAGAAAGTTAGAGGGAGTCGAGTTCCTAGCTCAGGGTACAATTTATCCAGACGTTATTGAGTCTGCAGCTGCAAAATCAGGCAAGGCTCATGTCATAAAGTCCCACCACAATGTAGGTGGTTTGCCAAAAGATTTAAAGTTCAAGCTGGTTGAGCCTTTACGCGAACTTTTTAAAGATGAGGTAAGACGTATCGGAGTTGCTTTAGGTTTGCCAGAGACGATGGTAATGAGACATCCTTTCCCAGGTCCTGGTTTAGGTGTTCGCGTGTTAGGTGAAGTTAAAAAAGAGTATCTTGATCTTTTACGTCAGGCTGATGCCATCTTCATGGAAGAATTAAACAAATCAGGCTGGTATCAGAAAGTAAGTCAGGCTTTCACCGTCTTTTTACCGGTACGAGCTGTTGGAGTTATGGGTGATCATCGTAGTTATGATTATGTTGTATCCCTCCGTGCTGTTAAAACCATCGATTTCATGACTGCAAAGTGGGCCGAGTTACCATATGATTTACTAGGACACATCTCAAATCGTATTATTAACGAAATTAACGGCATCTCAAGAGTTGTGTATGATATTTCAGGAAAACCACCTGCAACTATCGAATGGGAATAGTTTGGATAGTAATAGCTTTTAAACTATAGCAAGTACCGCAGTCAGAATCTGCGGTATTTTTTTTGATTTTAAAATTTTGATTGTTATCTAATTATAAGTGATTTCTATATTTTAAAATTGCCAGATAGATTTTGGAAAAAGATATGACAGTTATGAATACAGACATAAATAAAGACTTTAACAAGTGGATTAAAATCACGCTTCGTGATCTAGAAAAAGAGCACTGGGGGGAGGCTCTGGAAAAAATCAAAATCTTAAAAGAGGAAAAAACTGACAGTACTGAGCTGTTAATCCTGAATTTACTTTATCAGTTTAAAATTAGAGGATTAGGTGGTCTGAATAAACTGTCAAGAGTAAGACTTAATATGGTTAAGTCTGCACCAGAGTTTTCTTTAATCGAAAAAGGTCAGGATTGCCATGAAAAGGAACTTTTTTTAGGTATTATCTCACGCCGTGAACATAAGCTTCAGCACGGAAAGAGCTCATCAGCACGATTATCTGCCTATATTGTTCCTGGTATAGCGATTGCTGTTTTGTTATTTTCTGCGGGTGCAGTTGTAAATGACAGATTTATCAGCGACAAATCTTATGATTATCAGCCGGTTGATAAAGCCCAGTTAAGAAAATTGGTAAAAAATAAAAAAATCCGCCTTGATAGGATCGATACAAGCAAAATTACCGATATGAGCTATCTTTTTGCCAAGTGTGACTATATCAGTACTGATTCAGAGTACATAAGAGTGAAAAGAACATGCCACAAGGACGAGATTAGAACAAACTACAAGGGCATTGAAAAATGGAATGTGTCATCTGTAGTGAACATGCAGTCAATGTTTTTTGAGGCAGATTCCTTCAATGAGCCGATTGATTCATGGAATGTGTCGAATGTTCAGAACATGAAAGGCATGTTCTATGAGCTGAAGAATTTTAATCAGCCATTAAAATCATGGAATGTGTCTAATGTTATGTCAATGGCGTATATGTTTTTTGGTGCTTCAAAATTCAATCAGGATGTGAATTCATGGGATGTTTCTAAAGTTGAAAATATGTCAAGTATGTTCTTTGGAGCAAAGTCATTTAACCGTCCTGTTGATAACTGGAATGTCTCAAGAGTATCAAACATGGCTTACATGTTCAGAGAAGCTGAATCATTTAATCAGCCTTTGGAAAACTGGGATCTTGCAGCATTACAGAATGCGCCTGGCATGTTTACCGATGCAAAATCATTCGATCAGTCTTTAAAGAATTTCGATTTAACTGGAGTTTCATCATATAAGATGTTTTCTGGAGCGTCCTCATTTAAGCATGAATATCCTGTAGGGTGTTCTGAAAACTGCTCTTTTAAAAACAGAAATGACAGGTAGCGTCTGAATTCTTAATATAGAGGTTAATTTGTGAAAGAAAATGTCTGCAGTTTCATCGTTAATGGTCAGAAGACAGTAGGAACTCTCTGTCTTCCTGACGGGACTGAAAAATTTCCGGTAGTCCTTTTACTTCACGGCTTTACAGGAAACAGACATGAGTCTCACAGCAAGTCTGCACCACTAGGTAAATTTGCTCTGTTATCTTCAAGGCTGGCAGAAGAGGGAATAGCGTCTTTCCGCATTGATATGCGCGGTAGCGGAGAAAGTGATGGCCTTTTTGAAAGAATGACAGCCTTTACTGAGCTTGAGGATGCTATAGCTGCATGTAATTATCTGAAACAATGCCGGTTGGTTGATGGAGACAGGATCTCTGTATTAGGCCTTTCCTTTGGAGGTCTAATTGCATCATCTTTATGTGCAATAGAAGATCTTAAAATCAGATCTCTTGTGTTGTGGAACCCAGCTGCGAACATGATGCAGGTTATGATGTCTGTTGCAGGATGTGAGCAGGTGCAAAAAGCCTGTGAAGATGAAAATAAAGTCTATGAGTTAGAGTTCTGGAATTCAAAAAGAAAGCTCTGTGGCGGTTTTTTTACAAGTTTATGTAAGATGAGCTCTCATGCTGCATTGCAGAAGTATAAAGGTCCGCTACTGTTAGAGATTGGTCTTAATGATCATGTTGTTTGGCCTGAACCTGCTCAGGCTCAAGGCCTACTTAGCTGTCATGACGGAGAGCATGAACTTTTTACTGTGAATGCCTCTCACGATTTTATCGACAACGGAGATGATGCTACTTTAATTTCTGTGATAGAAAAGGCTGTCACCTTCTTAAGAGAGCATGCATAACCTGCATTACCAAGTGTCGATATGGACTTTATCGGATTCAAACAGATCTCTTGTATGGATATCCTCTTCTACAGGATACCCAAATGCAATAAGAGAATGTGGAATAATGTTCTCAGGTAGCTTGAACTCATCTCTTAAGGCCTGAACTCTGTCAAGTTCAGGAAAGGTCCCTAACCATACTGAGCCAACACCTAAAGCCTGCGCTGCCAGTATCATATTTTGAGCTGCAATTGAGCAGTCAGTTTGCCAATAGTCTGGGGCACTGCTGTAAGCCTTTGAAAGATCTCCTGCAACCATGACCCCAAAGGCTGCGTGAATCAGTGGAGTTGCATAAGGTCCGTTTGCATTAGCCATACGTTCTAACACATCCTTCTTTTTTGTAACCAAAAACTGCCATGGTCTGCAGTTGACAGCAGAGGGCCCACTCATTGCAGCCTGCAGTATTGTGTGAATATCAGTCTGTGGTACTTCTTTGTCTTTAAATTTTCTTACAGAATGCCGTGAAAAAATGCAATCCAATGTATCCATGAAAAGCTCCATAAAAATAAACGTGACTTTATAAGTATTATGAACGTTTCAAGATCAGTATATTTCGCTATAGCAAATAAAACTAAAATTTTACCTGTAAATTAGAATTAACTTCTTAAAAAAACTTAAAAAATTTTTATCTAAGGTAAACAGCATAGGAAAGCTAAAATGTAAGAGAAAAGACAAATTCAGATTAAGAAAGTGTAAAAAAATAATTTGACAAGGATAAAAAAAAGTCTATAATGCATTTCCGTTGTCACGAACGACAACACAAAATAAAACTCAAGCAGTTTTATAAAAAGTTC